>JBLHSN010000483.1:0-3042 GCA_047626195.1 Myxococcota bacterium | reverse complement strand
GATCGACTCGACCTCCCGCATTCGGAAGCGGAGTGTCATCGGGAACGGCGTGACCGTGGGTCAAAATGTTCGTATCGCCCGCGACGTGACTGTTGAATACGACGTCACTATCGGCGACAATGTCACGATTCGCACGGGTGCGGTGATTGGGCACGGTGCGACGTTGAACGACGGTGAAACGGTTGGCCGGGACCAAACAATCGATTCAGTAGCATCCGGTCTCGCCGTTGTCGCTCAACGTACCTCAACGTCGGCGCCATTCCAGACCGTGTACCAATTGGAAGCGCAGACCGTACCCGTTAGCGGTGACCTGCGCGTCTGGTATCAGACGACCTGTGAGGCCGCCGGACTGCGCCCCGTGATGTGTGACTACAATAATTGGGGGGCAACCTACGATGCGCGCGCGTGGAACGCGGTGATCTTGGAACGCGGCTATTGGAGCTGCAATGTGTCGAGTGGTATTGGCGCTAGGGGACTCCGGAACCTGATCACGTTCCACCGGCCGAATAATGATGTGAATGGCATCTACGCAACGGGTGGTGCTGCAAGCCCCGGAAGCACGTCTTCTGTCGCCTGTACGGACTAGTGCACCCCGCCTAAAGCCGTAGTCGATTGCCGCAACCGTTGCGATGTAGACTGGGGTCTATGGTCTGACCGCGGTCAGGCACTTCCGTTTGGTCGTGGCGCTGGGCCGGTCACGAGCGGCTCGGTGTAGGTTGGACCCGCGCATCGCTTGTGCGCCTAGCTGCAATCGGTCTAGCGGTGACTTCGGTCTTCAGATGTGTTTGTGGGTTTGCTGCAATCCCCGAGCGATTCGCCCGTTGCCCGGCGCCTCATTGGGTCGCTACCTGCACAGACGTTCATGTTGGGCTAGACTAGGCTCCCGCCTTCTCTCTCGCCCTCCCTCCCCGTGAAACCATGCGCGTCTTCGGCATTGATCCAGGCTGTACTGTCACCGGCTTTGGCGTGGTGGAGAGTCACCGTGGTCGCGTCACGCTGGTAGATGCTGGGTGCATTCGGACTAAGGCCAGCGAACCGATGACCACGCGGCTGCATCGGATTTACCGCGGCCTGGTAGACGCTCTGGAGCGTAACAATCCAGACACTGTGGGCATTGAGGCCATCTTCCACCACAAGAACGCGCAGAGTGCGCTGATTCTGGGCCAAGCGCGCGGTGTGGCACTTCTCGCTACGGCGAAGTTCGGGTTCGAGCCGGCGGAATACAACCCAATGGTGGTAAAACGGTCGGTCGGCGCTCACGGTCGCGCGGACAAGAAGGCGCTGGCGAAGATGGTGTGCATGTTGTTGGGAACACAGGTCGAAGGGCCTTCGGATGTGACGGATGCGCTGGCCATTGCCATCACTCATGCCGCGCACTACCGAGCACAGGCGATTGTGGGGGTACGGTGATTGCGTTGCTGACTGGGCGTGTTGTAGAGCGAGACGGGTCTCGCGGTATCCTAGATGTGCGCGGTGTGGGCTACGAAGTCTTTGCGGCGACGGGAACTCTGGACAAGTGGGTTGAGGCCGACGGAGACGTCGTGGCTCATATCTACACGCAAGTATCCGAAGACACGTTGTCCTTGTACGGCTTTGAGGGTGGGGAGGAGCGACGCGCCTTTGTGACCATGATCGGAGTAAGCGGTGTCGGACCCAAAGTTGCGCTGGCGGCACTCGAGACCATGCCAGTTTCGGACTTGGCCCAGGCGTGCGACAGCGGAAACATCGCGACACTGTCGCGCATCAAGGGTGTTGGCAAGAAGACAGCCCAGCGCATGGCTTTGGAGCTCAAAGGTAAGCTGCCCATTACCTTCTCAGTCAACTCGGCAGCAAAGGCCGCGGTCGCCGGGGACCAGCTTCCACTGGCACTCGACCGATTGGGCTACAGCAAGGCCGAGATTAGCCGCGCTATGGCAGCGCTTGCCGCACAGGGGGTGGGCGACGATGAGCCGGTGCCCACGCGCTTGCGTGCTGCTCTTGCTGTGCTGTCCGGGGTTGGCTCGTGAATCGTGTTGTCGACCCAACGGCTACCGAGTCGCATGACCCGGCATTGCGTCCGCGCAACCTGCGCGAGTTTGTCGGCCAGAAGCGTATCGTTGAGAACCTGCGGGTGTACATTAAGGCGGCGCTCCAGCGTGGTGAGCCGCTCGATCATGTGCTCTTGGCGGGTCCACCAGGTCTGGGCAAGACCTCTCTGGCGTACGTCATCGCCGAGACCATGGGCACTCAAGTGCGCACCGCCTCGGGACCCACGCTCGAACGTGGCGGGGACCTCGCCGCCATCCTGACCGGTCTGGACAAGGGCGAAGTCCTGTTTATCGACGAGATTCACCGCATGTCGCGTGCCGTCGAAGAGGTGCTCTACCCGGCCATGGAGGACTTCGAGATCGACCTGGTCCTCGGCTCCGGCCCCGGCGCACAGTCACTCAAGGTGCCGCTCCAGCCGTTCACCCTTGTGGCCGCCACCACCCGCTCGGGCATGTTGACTGCCCCGTTACGCGCTCGATTCGGAATCCACGCGACCTTTGACTTCTACTCTGCAGCCGAGCTGGCCATCATCATCACAGCGAGCGCTGAGCGCATGGGAGTCGTCATCACACCGGATGGCTGCCGAGAGCTCGCACGTCGCAGTCGGGGAACGCCACGGATCGCCAATCGCATGCTGCGACGGGTTCGAGACTTCGCTGAGGTGCAGGGTGATGGCACCATCGACGCAGACATCACACGAACATCGCTCCAACGTCTAGAGGTCGACACCCTCGGTCTGGACAACATGGACCGCCGCATTCTGGAGGCCATTGCCATCACCTTTAGTGGCGGGCCTGTTGGACTGGGGACGTTGGCAGCCAGCATTGGTGAGTCCCGCGACACGATCGAAGAGACCTACGAGCCCTTCTTGATTCAGCTAGGATTCCTTCAACGTACGCCGCGTGGCCGTGTGGTGACGCCGCGTGGCCGAGAGCATCTTGGGCTGCCCGGACCGGTAGACCCCCCTCAGGAGACCATCTTATGAAGATGCTCTGTATTGCCGCTTTGCTGACT
>JBLHSN010000482.1:0-3046 GCA_047626195.1 Myxococcota bacterium | reverse complement strand
TTGCTCACCGTGCTTAATGAACGGCTAATAACTGTGCTTGGCGAGGCCGCTCGCAATCTTCAGGTCGGGCATGCCTACTTCATGGCCGAGGCGCGGCCGATTGGCTCGGTGTTGTCGCTCAAGAACGCAGTTCGCTATGATCTGTACCCATTGTTGGAAGAGTACTGTGCAGACAATCCCAGGGCGCTCGCAAGCCTTCTTGGGACCGGGTTGTACGACGCTGACGCACATCGGTTCCGGGATGAATTGCTTCAGACCGGCCGCGAGACCGACTTTCTCGACGCCCTCACCGCTTGGGAACCGGAGCGATTGGGGCGCGACGAGTCCATGTTGGACGACAGCGACGACGAATCGTGAGGGTTGAGCTGTGCGAGTGGGAGACGGTGCATGCAAGCTCGCCGAGTCATCCGAATGCGTTGACGGGGTTGTACTTGGACGACCCATCGGTGCAAGCGGACATCGCCCGTATTGATCTGCGGGACCGGCTGCGCGTCGTGGACGGAAGGCACGGTCTGTCCATTATTTCGCGCCAGCATGTGGGAGTGGTTCGGCTGGGGCCTCTACACATCAGCATCCGCCCCAAGATGGCGGTGTCTCGCCTGTGGGCGGTGGTCACCTATGCGTTGGGTCTCGACGCCATTCCGCGTTCCGCTCCTGTCTCCCTAGATTTATCGGGTGACTTCACCGACCTGCTGTGCGAGGTGATTGGTCTGGAGGCTGACCGCTTGTGGCGGCTTGGGGTCGCGCGAAACTACGAACAAAAGCACCAATGGTTGGCGAGTCCACGCGGCCGTCTGGATGTGCGTGCGTTCGCCCGGTCCGGGCCGCTAGTACGGGCCGAGCTTCCTTGCTCCTACCACCACTTTTCCGCCGACAACATCCACAACCAGCTCGTGCTCGCCGTACTGCGTTGTGCCACTGCTCTATGCACGTCCGTCCGCTTGCGAGCGTCCCTGGCTCGTAGTGCTCAGCAGTGGTCCACCGTCACCACGCCACGCTCTCTCGATGTCCGTCTGGTGAGCGATGCTCAACGCGCGAGCTCCCGCCTCACTGAACGCTACGCGGCAATGGCGCGCTTGGCGGGCGTTCTCTTGGAAGGGGGAGGCAGCGGCGACACTCCCCAAGCTGGTTCCCATGCGGTTCAAGGATTCCTGTGGAATATGGCAGGGGTCTTTGAAGCCTTTGTCGGTCGGTTCCTAAGAGAACACAGCACCACCGTTGACGTGCTGACCCAGCATCGCCTGACGTCCGTGTACACCGTGTTGCGCCCAGGCCCAAAACTCAAGAGTGCGCCCGTGCCGAGGCCAGATCTCGTTGCGTTTGACCTGGACTCTCGTCGTCCCGTAGCGGTACTCGACACCAAGTACCGAGACCTTTGGGCGAACTCCATTTCACCGGGCATTCTCTACCAGCTGTCCACATATGCACTGGCCTACGATGGGCCAACAAGTGCGGTTCCTGCGGTGGTTTTGTATCCGGCAGCCGAAGGGGTTCATGACGACATGGTGCTCGGGTTGAACGTTGCCGCGGGTGAACAGCGACGCATCGTGTTTCGATCTGTGGACTGGTGTGCGGCTGCGGCTGCACTGCAGGTTGGTGATGTGCAGGGGTGTCGGGAGTTGGCGAGGCGGTGGGTGGAGGTGAGTGCGGACCGGGCGGCGCCAACCATCGGCTTGAGATCCGAGCAACGAACGCATCTTGGCCAGGACATGGGCTGACTGGCGGTGTTCTTCCTGACATGATGCATTGGTGTCAGCGTTCGAAAGTTGCGCCGAACCAAGATCACGATACGAGTGCTCCCATGATGGGAGCACTTCACCATAGGAGAGCCTCATTGGATGCGGCTGGTCACTGCCCGCACGGTCACCTGGAAAGGCGCTTGACCGCTGGAGGACAGGATGCTTCCTGTCATTCAATCCGAACATGAGTACCAGACCTTTCTAGGCCGCATTGATGAGCTGTGGGACGCAGCCGAAGGGTCCGAAGACGAACGAGAGCTGCGTCGTCTTGCCGCAGCGGTTCAGGTCTATGAGCAGGCAGAGCGTAGCAAGAGCCTTCCACCGCCTCGTGGAGGTGCGCTCATCGCTTACGTGCTTCGTGAGCGAAAGATGACCCAGCGAGAGTTGGGGCGTCGCCTTGGCTGGTCTTCCGGTCGCGTATCAGAGGTCGTCAATGGCAAGCGCGCCTTGACTCTTGACATGGTCCGCTGTCTGTCGACTGAGCTGAACATCGACCCACGCTTGTTGGTTCATGAGGCGACAGAGTCTGATGCGGACCATGTGTGGGTGCGAGTGAAGTCAGACGTTGCCAATGCGCTGCTCGTAGACCATGGTGCAGTTGGAGTATCGCTTGATGACTTGGTTCAACGCATCCTGTCGGCATCAACCGCCACGCTTGACGTTCTTCAAGTCGAGATGAGCGATGAGCA
The DNA here is from genome assembly GCA_047626195.1 of Myxococcota bacterium. Lineage (GTDB taxonomy): Bacteria > Myxococcota_A > UBA796 > UBA796 > CAJXTB01. The sequence continues at coordinate 618 of JBLHSN010000482.1, read as the reverse complement.
GCGTACCGACCTTGCCGAAATGATGGCTAGGATGAACCCGGAGCAGTCGGACCCTTCGTAGACGCGGCGCGACTACAACAGGAGAGGGACGGTGCATCGGTCTCCGTCCGTAGGTCTCCTTCTTTCAAGGGTTCAATACGAACGCCGGTTGCCCACATGCACCCAGTCGGTAAACTCATGCACAGGCTCACAGATTGAGTGCATTCCAGTGTGCCCACGGTTGCCGATCTGTACGCCATGAAAACGGCTTCCAGACTCCTTGGCGGCATCTACAGCGCTGAGGATGGCGGCGGGAGCACGCCACTCGCCATCGGAGACGAGCAGGACGTCTGCCTTGGACCAAGCGGTTTCCTTGAGCCTCTTCGTGACGGCGGCCAGGGCGCCAATGTCCGTACCTCCCCCGAACGAATGCGACAGGAAGACGAGCAGGCGACCGACGCCGTCTGGGGATAGGTCCAGCTCTTGTTCGAGCACCTGTCCCGGTCCAGAGTAGGCGTATACGTAGCAGTGTCGTTGTTCGCTGTGCGCGGTTCTCATGGCCTCTAAAACCAGCGCTTTCGCGACTTGTTCGGGTAGGCCGTTCATGGAGCCGGAAGTGTCGATGACAGCGACCACGGG
>JBLHSN010000481.1:0-3054 GCA_047626195.1 Myxococcota bacterium | reverse complement strand
ATCCATCGGCGTCCCACCGCAGACCCGCACGAATCGTGGAATAGCAACGGCGCTTGGGGCACGTCCAGACTGCCGCCGCTGACGGTCGTCGGTATTGACACCGACCAGCTCTTTCCTCCAGAACCCCTTCGAGCACTCGCACAGCTTGTTCCCGGCTCGACCTACTCCGAGCTGGCCTCAGAACATGGCCACGACGGCTTTCTCATCGAATCCGAACCGCTCAATAAGATACTCGCGCGAGCGCTGAACCAGGAATCATCATGACCATCCGCGTATTAAAGTTTGGGGGAAGTTCCCTCGCCACACCCGCGCGCGTCGAGCGTGTTGTGGGCCTCGTGGACACCGAACGAGGCCAGGGCCCTGTCGCTGTCGTCGTCAGCGCGTTGGGCAAGTCCACCGACTGGCTCGTCACCGCCTTGGACGCCGCCTCTTTAGGGGACACCGTGCAAATGAACGCCGCGGTAAACGCTTTCGCACAGATCGCCCTGGCCAACGAACTCGATAAGACCACTGAGACCGAGGTTCGTCGGCTCATTGCTACCGTACTTGGTCAGCTCGAAGCAGTCTGCGTGCTCGGCGAAGCGTCACTCCGCACCCGGGACCGCATCCTGTCCGCCGGAGAGCTGGTCAGCGTGCAGGTCGTCGCGAGTCGGCTTCGTGCAAATCATCTGACCGCGCAACCTGTCGATGCCCGCCAATGGCTCGTGACCGATGGCCGCCACGGTGAAGCACGGGTGGCGATAGCCGAGTCCACTGTGCAACTGCACGCTCTGCGCGACCGTTGGGCAGACGATATCCCAGTCGTCACTGGGTTCATCGCCAGAACCCGCGAAGGTCATACCACCACCCTCGGACGCAATGGCTCGGACTACTCAGCGACCCTACTCGCAGCGGGCCTCAGCGCCTCGGAAGTTCAGATCTGGTCGGACGTCTCCGGCGTCATGACTGCCGATCCCCGCATTGTCGCGGATGCCACGCCGCTCACACACCTGTCCTACGACGAGGCTCTGGAATTGGCGACCTTCGGCGCCTCTGTCCTACACCCACGGACCATTCTACCCCTGCTGGAGACCGGTATTCTGCTTCGTATTCGCAACACTCTGGACCCCGATTCGGCGGGCACGCGGGTGGATGCGGCGGGTGGCAATGACGAGACTCGCGCAACATCGGTCACCTCTCTCGAAGCCCAAGCGCTCATTGACGTGCAGCTTCAGACCTTAGATGCGGGTCCGCGCATTGCCGAGCGCGTCCACCGAGCGGTGCAGGAGACCACCGAAACGGTGTGGTTGGCCACGCACTCGGCGCACGGCCAAGCCATGAGCATCGTGGTTCCAGAAGTGGTGGCACAGGCGGTAAAGGCGGCTATTGAGACGGCGCTTGCGCTAGAGATTGACCGCGGCGAGCTCAAGCCGATCTCGGTTCACGGTCCTGTGTCCCTGCTGACGCTGGTCGGTGAAGCCATGGGGCGCACACCCAACGTGGCGGGGCAGCTGTTCTCAGCGCTCGGCCGGGTGGGCATCAACGTACGAACCATCGGCCAGAGTGCGTCGGCACGCAGCATCTCCTGTGTTGTCGACAGCGCGGTCCTGCCGCTTGCTGTACGCACTGTTCACACCGCATTCCACCTCACCCATCGTCGGGCCAGCATCCTACTTCTCGGCAAGGGAATTGTAGGAGGCGCTCTGCTCGGCCAGATTGCTGAACAAGTCCAGATGCTTCGCGAACAACATGACGTAGAACCTGTGGTGGTCGGACTCGCGGACAGAACGCGCGCACTATTCGACCCCCACGGGATTACCGCTGGAACCGAGACGGAACGCCTTGCATCCATGCCGCAAGCCGCCGGAGCCTGGGGTCCAGTCACCGAAGCCATGCTCGATGAACTGGCGACCCTTCCTGTGCCCATTCTTGTGGACTGCACCGCGTCAGACACCCTAGCTCCTCTATACAAGGCCGCCTGGCAGCGTGGGATTCACGTGGTCGCAGCCAACAAAAAGCCGCTGACTCTCTCCCTAGCAGACGTGGCCGACCTTCGGGCAACGGCACGCCGTTCACACAGTGATTGGCGCTACGAAACCACCGTAGGTGCTGCACTCCCCGTCATTGACACCCTCCAGCACCTGGTTCGAACCGGAGATTCCGTCACTCGGATTCAGGGGTCTCTCTCCGGGACCCTCGGCTACCTGTGCGACGAACTGTCTGCGGGAGTTCCATTGGGCGACGCTGTGCGCACCGCCAAGCGCCTCGGCTTCACAGAGCCCCGCCCACAAGAAGACCTGGCGGGTACAGATGCTGCGCGGAAGGCCTTGATCTTGGCACGCGAGCTCGGCCTACAGCTCGAGATGAGCGATGTGGTCATCGAGCCCTTAGTTCCAGCAGAGCTGCTCGACATTGACGACGTCGACACCTTCTTGGCGGCTCTTGACACCCACACCGCCCTAGCCGAGCAGGTCGCAGCCAACCGCCGGGACGGGAAGGTGTTGCGGTACATCGCCACGGTCGACCCCAACGCCACACCGAAGCTGCATGTTGGTCCCGTCGCCGTCACAGAAGGCCACCCTGCCTACTCGCTACGCGGACCCGCATCGATGGTCGCCTTCTCGAGCCGCCGCTACCCCGACGAACCTCTCGTCGTACAGGGAGCGGGTGCGGGGGGAGAGGTCACCGCAGCCGGTGTCCTCGCGGATATTCTACGGTTGGCCATGACCAATGACACCAATCCGGTAAACATCGACTAAGAAAACGCGCCAACTAGATGGCGCGTACCCACCAAACCTGTTCTCGCTTTTCAAACTCGGCGCGGCTTTGTTCCTTGAGAACGGGCGTGACGTAGTGGGCAAAGTGACCGCGGCAGCCCTTGCGCAACCCGTACCAGCCTCCCACAGGATTCTCGGTGGAGCGCGCCCAATGTTCGACGGTGCCGGGCTTGGTGTCTGCCTCTTCATCTTGGTCGCCAAGCTCCATCCAATCGCCGTGGTTCTTGAGCAGGGTGTACAGGTCTTCAAGGCCTCGGCGACGGTAGTGCTGCCAGGCCTCTCCGACCTGGCAGTGCAG
>JBLHSN010000480.1:0-3191 GCA_047626195.1 Myxococcota bacterium | reverse complement strand
CACGACGGGCTGCCGGATATCCAGTGTATTGCCGCAGCCGGTCACGTCTTCGTAGTGCCCTTTCTTCTGTCGGTAGTAGGTGGCGTTGTCGAGCCCCTTCCACGATAAAATTGGACCTCCTTCGCCACCTTCTGCCGTGTGATTGTACACAACATCTAGCCACACTTCGATGCCCGCCGCATGAAAGGACCGGACCATTGCGCGGAACTCGTCAGGTCCGTCTTCGGGACGTTTGCAGGCCGTAAAGGGATGGTGGGGCGCGAAGAAACCCAGGGTATTGTAGCCCCAGTAATTGCTGCGTCCGCCAGCTAGAAGGTGCGTTTCGTCAACACTGGCATGAACGGGCAGTAGCTCAATCGCCGTCACTCCAAGCCGCTGTAGGTGCTGGATAACCACGGGGTGTGCTAGTCCGGCGTAGGTGCCGCGCAGGGCTGGCGGTACGCCTGGATGCTGCTGAGTGAGGCCTTTGACGTGGGCCTCGTAGACTACGAGTGCTGCGTCAGAATGTCGCGGCCGATTCCAGGTCTGCACTGCGGCAGGTGCCACCACAACGCTTTGGGGAACGTAGGGGCCACTGTCTTGGTCGCTTGTCGCGTCGGTAGAGGGGTGCCAGTCGCGGTACCCGGAAATGGCCCGCGCGTAGGGGTCGACGAGTCGCTTACTTGGGTGATGAAGGTGTGGCCATTTACGACCGCCATCGGTGCGATATCCATACGTCTGCCCCACCTCAATACCGCTGACTTGGGCCGTCCACCAGCCGCTGGGCGCCCGCTCCATCACGACGCGGCGGGGGGTTGGGGAGATGAGGTCCAACCACACCGCGGTGGCTGAGCCGGCGAATACCGTAAACGTGGTGTGGCTGGCGGTCCACACGGCTCCGGGTCGAGTCATTTACGGCTCTCATCGTGTTGGGGGCATGGTAGGGTGGAGGAACTGGGGGGATAAACAATGCGCACATGGCTTGCGTTGGTAGCATTGAGTGTACCGACATTTGCGTTCTCAGAGCCCTGCCTTCCGGAGTTCCCCGATGCCTGTGTTCATCCAGATGCCGCGGTCCTCACTGCCGAGTCGCTGGGGATAGGGTCTTCTGTCGGCAGCCGCGCGCTGGTGGGCGAGGGTGTGAGCTTCGGCGCGGGTGCTGTGATTGCGTCACGGGCAACCATCCATGGCAGCACTTCGGGCGCTCCGGTAGCCACCTCCGGGACGGACTTCATTGTTGGACGGTCCGCCGTCATCGGTGCGGATGTTCAGGTGGGGAACGATGTCTCTATCTCTCGTGGCGCATCGATTGGGGCTCGTAGCTCCGTTGGAAACGGACTGTCCCTTGGCTATGCCGCAGACATTGGCGCAGATGCCATCGTGGGGAATCAGGTCATCATCGGCTCCTTAGTTTCTGTGGGGTCAGATGCAGAGATTGCCGATGGCACCGTCATTGCTCGGAGTGTGGACATCGGGGATTCCACGCGGGTGGCCGGCATCCTCGGGCCAGAGGTGCAGCTTCATGAGTCCGCCTGCATCGAGTCAAACGTGCGGATTCGCAAAGGCGGCGTCCTTCTGGACCGTGTTCGGGTTCTGGAAGGGGCGCGCATTGGCCGAGATGTAAGGGTCGGTGCGGGTGCGGTGATTGGCGAAGGCGCTGTACTCCGCTCGGATGTGGAGATTGCACCCGGAGCTGTTGTGCCATCGGGTGTCCGCGTTTCTCGTGGCGAGAGGTTCACCGACAGCACCGGAGACCCCGGCGGACCGGATGTGTGCTTCCCGGTCGTCACTAGCTTGATTCACCACTCCTACAACAACCCGGCTGACCCGCTCAGCGACGACTCGGGCAGCGGCAATGACGGGGCTGCTCGTTCGGGCCGTGTTGACTACAGCTCGGGTTGGGCAAACTTCAACGGGTCATCGACCTACAACATCCCGTCCACCGCGGGTCAATCGTGGGCAAGTGGGGTGTCGGTCGCGGTGTGGATTCGGTGGAGCGGAAGTGCTGGAAATTACCGCGGTGTTGTGTCCAACGGATACTCGACAAATGGGAGCTGGGAGCTTCGTTTTGGCCGCGAGAGCAGTGGTAGGCGGCTGGGCGTTGTTAGCCGCGGACCCTCCGGCCAATCCGCAGGGCATTCGGTGTATTTGTCGCAGAACACCTGGCACCACGTTGCCATGGTTCATGGTGATGGAACCTGGTCGGTGTACTTGGATGGCGCGCATGTGGCCTCGCGCTCCGCAGCCTGGCTGCCCAAGACCGTTGCAGCGCCTGTCACGATTGGCAGTGCGATAACCACCGAGCCTTACCGCGGAGATGTCGACGAGCTTCACATCTTCGACCGTGCAATTTCGGCCGAGGAAGTCGCAGATCTGGCCGGTCAGGTCCACTGACCGACAGGTGTTGCTTGGGCGCGTTAGCCGGCGCCCATGATTAGTTTTTCCAAAGTCAGCAAGCAGTATGGTTCGCAGGTGTTGTTCGTCGACGCCAGCTTCCAGATCGACCCCGGCAATAAGATTGGCCTCGTGGGTCCAAACGGGGCCGGAAAGTCGACTATCTTTCGCCTCATCGAAGGTGAAGAGTCGGTCGATGAAGGCAGCGTAGAGCGTCCAAAGAAGTTGACCACGGGCTACTTTCGCCAAGAGGTCGGCGACTGGTCGGGTGTGAGCGCACTCGAGCAGACGATTCAAGGTGCGGGTCTAATCGCCGATCTGCGCGAGGAGCTCGCTCATCTCGAAGACCGCCTCGGCGACGTCGACGCAGACGACTACGACAAGGTACTCGACCGCTTTGGAGATGTGCAGGACCAGTTCAGTATGCTCGGTGGCTACGACCTAGAAGCGCGAGCAGCGCGTGTTTTGGCCGGTCTTGGGCTGAATGCGTCTCAGATCGACGGGCAGATCGACGCGCTCTCCGGTGGCTGGAAGATGCGAGTGGCCTTGGCCCAGGTGCTGCTCAAGCGCCCCGAGGTGCTGTTGCTCGATGAACCCACCAACCACTTGGACATCGAGTCCATTCTGTGGCTGGAACAGTTCCTTCAAGACTACCCGGGAACCGTGGTCATGACCTGCCATGACCGCGACGTCATGAACCGGGTTGTGTCGCGCATTGTAGAGATTGATGGTGGTGCTATCCGCTCCTACAGCGGCGACTATGACTTCTACGATGCCCAGCGTGCGGAGCTCGCGGTCAAGCACGAAGCCGAGTACTC
>JBLHSN010000479.1:0-3270 GCA_047626195.1 Myxococcota bacterium | reverse complement strand
ACAATCTGGCGAACGGGTGTTGAAATGGAGGCCCTGACGTCGGTCAGTGCGGCACTACTCACCGTGTACGACATGCTCAAGGCTGTGGATAAAGGCATGGTCATTGGGCCCATTCAGCTCGTCGAAAAGACGGGCGGGCGCAGTGGCCCCTGGACGAGGTCGCCTCGGTGATTGCCGGCCTTCGCGAATGGTATGACCGCATCACTGCGTCGCAAGATCGGCATCCGCTTGTGGGACCGCTTCAAGCGGTGGTGCGCTGGTCCATCGTGTTCTACAACAAGCTCAAGCGTGACCGGGCCTTTGTTCGCGCCGGTGCCATGGCCTACGCTACCCTCATTGCTCTGGTGCCGTTTCTGCTGCTGGTGTTCGGCATCCTGAGCGCTACCGGCATGCTGGAGGCGAACCTCGACACCATTGAGACGGTGTTGTTCGGCACCTTCTTGGGCAACATCCCTGAGGTCAGCGAGTTCTTATTGCCGGGCCTCATCAAGGTGGACCTGACTGGTCTTGGTGTGGTGGGTGTTGTGGGCTTGCTGTTCGTCGCATCCCGCCTGATGCTCATGATTGAGGCGGCCTACTGCGACATCTACGGAGTTCCTGTCGAACGGCCGTTCCTTTCGCGCATCCTCAACATCTACTTTGCGGTCACGGCACTGCCATTACTGGCGTTGGCGTTCATTATCACCAGCCAAAACACGTTGTCTCAGGTGCCCGTAGAGACGAGCTGGCTTCCGCTGTCCATTGTCAGCCCGATAATGCTATTTGGCGTATTTCTTGGTGCTTTGAAGCTGTTCCCCTCCACTCGGGTCCGCTGGCGCCCAGCCATGGTTGGAGCCGCGTTTTCGTCGCTGCTCGTCACGGCATTGGGGCGTGTATTCCCATGGTACGTCACCGTCTTTGGCAGTGACGACCCGCTTCGTGTCATCTACGGATCCGTCGGCATCATTCCCGTGTTTTTACTGTGGCTGTACTGTATGTGGATGTTCGTGCTGCTCGGGGTCGAGGTCGCTTACGTCATTCAGAACTACACCTCGCTGCTCGAAGCCGAGAAGGAAGGGTGGGAACGGACGCGGTCCACACTGCGCGTGGTGGATGTGACGGTCGCTGTTGAGGCGGCGGTGCGCATTGCTTCCCGCTTTGCTGGCGGTCGCGGGCTCACTGAACCGGCACAATTGGCTGCGGAGATGAGTGTGTCGCCGCGTGCGATGTGGCAGGTGCTTGGCGTCCTAGAAGAGGACGGCATCTTAGTGCGGGTGGAAGACGCCTACACCATGGCCAGGTCGCCATCGTCTGTCACGATTGCTCAAGTGGTTGGAGGGTGGCGCCGTCGTACAAGTGTGCGAATGTCAACCATGGGAGAGGTTGCCGATCGTGTTCACAGCGAGCTTTTGCCCCCAACCAACGGCACCCTAGAAGACGCCGCTTCGCGCTGGCTCGCTGAAGAGGCTCCTGTCCCCGCTGTGGCTTTGGTGGTCGACGACGCCGTCTGAAGGATTATGTGTCTGTCTTCGGAGTGAACATGGCCCTTCTCGATATCATTACTGTTCCTCATCCCACCCTGGCTGCTGAAGCGCGCGACGTTCGCGACGACGAGTTTGGCTCTGCTTTGGCAACATTGTTGTCGAGCATGGCAGAGACCATGTATGCGGCCCCGGGTGTTGGACTCGCCGCCCCGCAAGTGAACGACGGCCGCCGCATCATCGTCGTAGACCCGGGAGAGGGCGATGAGCGTGGCACCCGCCTGTACAAGATGGTGAATCCGCGCATCACGGATTGGTCGAAAGAGACCATTCCGTGGCGTGAGACCTGTCTGTCGGTTCCCGAGTTCGAGGTTGAGGTCACTCGCAATTTTCGTGTGTTCGTCGAGTGGAGAGACGCCAAAGGCGACTCGCACAGCGAGTGGTTCGAAGAGTTTCAGGCGGTCATCATCCAGCATGAGCTGGACCACTTGGTGGGCACGGTTCTGTTGGACCGCGTCAGCAACTTTCGCAAGCGCCGCTACCTGAAGAAGGCCAAGTCCCGCGATCGGGCGATGGCACTTTGAGAGTCGTCTTTTTCGGCACGCCGGACTTCGCCGTGCCGCACCTGCAGGCCCTCGTTGACGCGGGTCATGACGTCGCCCTTGTGGTGAGTCGTCCGGACAAGCCGTCGGGTCGGGGCAAGAAGATGCAGTCGCCGGCCGTGGTTGTGCGCGCACGTGAGCTGGGCTTAGACGTTGTTCAGCCGCGGGCCATCAAGCGCGGGCCGTTCCCGGAGCGCTTTGCCGCAGTGAACGCAGATGTTGCGGTTGTGGTCGCTTATGGGCGCATTCTGACGTCGCACTATCTAGACGGTCCGACCCACGGCTGTGTGAATGTTCACGGTTCGTTGCTGCCCCGATGGCGTGGTGCAGCGCCCATTCAAGCGGCGATTCTTGCTGGCGATACCGCGTCGGGTGTGTGCGCTCAGCGTATGACGTTGGGATTGGACGAAGGTGATGTCTACCTGTCTGCCAGCACGCCGATTGCCAAGGACGAGACCGCGGGCTCGCTGTATGAGCGTCTGATGAACATGGGACCCCAGGTCTTGGTGGACACCCTGGCGGGGTTGCCGGATCTGGTTCCCACGCCGCAAGATGAGAGTGCCGCCACGTTCTGCGGTCTCATTGAAAAGTCTCACGGTTCATTGGACATGACCGAAGACGCCGAAGCACTGGACCGTCGGATTCGTGCCATGTCTCCTTGGCCTGGTGGGTTCATCACCGGTGAGACCGGAGCGCTCAAGATCAAGTCCGCGCAGCTCACCGAGGGAACGGGAACGCCAGGCACGTTGTTGTCGACGGACCCGCTTGTCGTCGCCTGTGGAACCGGGGCTCTGCAGCTCGACACCGTGCAAGCACCGGGAAGAAAGGCGGTCAGCGGCCGGGACTTCGCAAATGGTGCCCGGCTGAGTGTGGGTGATTGTCTCTGGGCGTAGGTTGGGATGCAGGGATGAGCGGCCCCGCCGACGACTACATCTGGATCGAAGAGACTCGTCGCCTCGAACAGAGAACGGACACGCGCCACAGATCGCGGCAACAAGCTCCACCACAACATAAGCATCGAGACGGTCCAGCACGTTCTCTCGCTGACCACCCAAGGCGAGCGCGTTGCGCACTATCAGCGAACAGACCTGGGCTGCTTCTTCACAAGCCATCACCTCGGAGACATGGTGACGCTCAATGCTATCGGCGTTTCACGAGCGGTCAATGACGTATACGCCCGCCACTCTGTTGAGCCTCCGCCCTGTCCC
>JBLHSN010000478.1:0-3315 GCA_047626195.1 Myxococcota bacterium | reverse complement strand
CAGAAGCTCTCGTCGCAAAACAAGCGGCGCGTCCTCGGCGACGGCAAGCTCAAAGAACTCGCCAAATGGACGGGCGGACCCGGCTGGATTTACCGCGGCCCCCAGCTCACCAAGAAGAAGCACGACGAGCGCTTCGGAAACCAAGAACTGCCGACCGAGCCAGGGGAAGACACCGAGCCCAAGGCAGATGTCGTAGTAGTAGACGCTGAAATGTCGCCTTCCCAGCTCCGTAACCTGCAGACCATTACCGGCGTAGAGGTCCTTGACCGCGCTGGCGTCATCTTGGAGATCTTCTCCCGCAACGCGCGGAGTAAAGAAGCCAAGACTCAGGTCGAAATTGCCCGATTGGTGTACATGGCTCCCCGCCTACGCGAGACCGGTGGCACCTCCGAACGTGCCCAAGGCGGCATTGGTGGCAAGGGTCGTGGTGAGTCGAACCTTGAGCTGGACCGTCGCAAAGTCCGCGACCGCATTGCCGAGCTGCGCAAAGAACTCGAGCTAATTGAGACCAAGCGCGGCCACCGTCGTGCACGCCGCCGGGCTGCCCGTCAGATTGCTCTTGTGGGGTACACCAATGCTGGTAAGTCCTCCCTAATGCGCCAAATCACCGGCGCAGATCCCTACGTAGCAGACAAGCTCTTTGCGACTCTGGACACCCAGGTCCGCAAGCTAGACGCCCAGATCATGCCACCAGTCTTGGTCACAGATACGGTCGGCTTCATCCGCGATCTGCCCCATGACTTGGTCGCCAGCTTTCGGTCCACCCTGGATGCCGCACTCGAAGCTAGCTTCATCTTGCATGTGGTCGACGCATCAGACCCCTCCTTCCGCGACCACATCACGGTCACCACGGACGTTCTGAAAGACATTGAAGCCGAAGACATCCCGCGGGTGCTGGTGCTCAACAAGTGCGATGTCTTGAACGCTGAGGATGAGGCGGCCCTGGCCGAGGAATTCCCAGAATCCTGGCGCACTTCTGCTAAGACGCCCGAACGCATTCAGGCGCTCATCGTCGACATTGTCGATTGGTTCGCCCAACAGCTTATCGAAGCCAAGATTCTGATTCCATGGGCCAAAGCGGGCGTGATGGGCACAATCCGCGGCGAGACCGAAGTGCTGGATGAGAGCTTTGAAGACGACGGCATTCGCTACACCCTGCGCGGCTCCAAAGCGAGTCTTGCGCGTGTGGCCCAGGCGTTGAAGGCGATGTGAAAGCAGCGGCTCTCCTTGTGGTGGCAGGATGCGCGTCCAATCGCGTCGTGCCGCCACCTGTACCGCTCCCCGACCAAGCTCTCCGATGTTCGGCGACCGACGAGATCTTGTCCATCGACGGCTTTGACGCTGAGAGATCTTGGCGCGTCACGCCGGCAACCCGCCTTTTGCCGTCTCTTGGAGACGCAGGAGGCCAAGCTCGCTGTCTGTACAACGACCTGGGGATGGCTATCTATGCGACCGGGCAGGACACCTACCTGCGGGCGACCATCACCGAGCACGATGGCCGAACTTGGGACGATGACGTGTTCGAGCTGTTCGTACAGCCCGGTGACGGCGACCCCTACTTCGAGTTCCACGTCACACCCGCCGGCACCACGCTGGACATGCGCCTGCCAGCACCACAAGGCACGGACGCTCGGAGCGTCAACGACCCCGTGTTTCACCAACGCTCAGCCGTCCATGTCGTTGGCACTCTGAACGACGACAGCCCCGATACCGAGTGGTCTGCGGAGCTCTTCATCCCTTGGTCTGACCTTGACGTTGACAAGCCCACCCCCACAACACGGTGGACGGGACACGTGGCCCGCTACGACTACGCAGCCGACGGTACCTATGCCCTAGCGAGCACGGCCCCATTCACCGAGGTCGGCTTTCACCGACGCCATGAGTGGCCAGCCATCGTCTTCTAGATGTCCACGTCGTCTAGGCGTCATCGCGCTGGCGGAAGCGCACGCCCATTCCCACAAAGAACAACGCCCCCAGAATCACCCCAAGCCACAGCCGGAACGGACTCGTAGTGGTCATGATCTCTCCACTGACTGGCGAGTGGTACGGCGCGTCCACGAACGGTGCACAGCGCAGCGTCGTCTCACCGGGCCACTCCCACGACGTCCCTGCGTAGGACGTTCGGAACAGCTGTTGGAGAAGGCGTTCCTCACCGCAAGCCACCTCTACATCTCCCTTTTCCAGCCTGCGGTCACGCCGATACAGGTGAACGCGAAGCTCGTACAAAAAGGGCTCGGCACGGGCTGGGAACTCGGCCAAGAAGATGCCGTAGCCCATGGCCGCAGTCCGCTCGAGAATGCGGGCATACTTCGACCCGTTGTCACGGTCTTGAGCACGAATCTCATCCACTTCCAGTCGACTGCTGAACGTGGTGTCGCCGAGGGTGTGCGCGTGGCCATAGCCAACCGTCACATGCTGAAACAGGCCAATTGAGCAGACCAACGCCGCACCAACGTACGCCGACCACGACCACGATGCGCGCTTTTCAGCTGTCCACACCTGGACGCCAACGATGGTGCCGACAGCCGCTGCCTGAAGGTCCAACCACACATCATCTAGATCACCCGAACGGGTAGGCAGCAAGAACTGCACAGTCTCGTCGGTGAGTGCCGCACAGGTAGCGACCGCCACAACGAGCAACCCACCAGACAGCCCGCCTCCCAAGGGTCGAACGGCTCGAACCAGCAGCGCCCCAAGCGCGCCGTACTCCAGAATGTGCAGCGCCTCAATCGGGTTGTGGGTGCGGGCCGCGAGCAGCCAGCCTAGGCCCAAAACACCCAGGCCAATCCACAGCAGTTTGGCGTGCCAGCCTTCTTCACGCCGGTACAGGAACGGCCCAATCAGCGCGGCCATCCCAATTAGAGCCAAGGCGCCCACCCCCACAATCAATCGGTCTGCCGAGGGTTGGGCATCGATTATCAGCAGGCTGTCGCCGGCAAGTCCGGGCTGAAGCGGGGGTCGGCCGGAGATGGCATGGAGTCGGTCTTCGACGCCATGCGAGCGCTGCGTGAGGATGGGTCCGATGCGCGTGTGAAGCAGAGCCTGCGCACCGTGTCCAGGAACCACGCCCCAAGTCAGGTTGCCGTGACTAACGTGCACATCGCGAACATCGCCAATCGGGTAGCGGTTCAACTCAACCGCATTTCCGAGGTCCGAGATATCGAAGACAACAACGCCGTCGGTACCCGCCGCCAACATGCCGGTATTACCGAAGGTCACCAAGTCGTAGATGATGTCGGTGATGCGAGACGTGCCCACCACCACCGGCTCAGCGGGGTCGGACACGCTCACGCCAATGATGTCGCCATCGGCGTC
>JBLHSN010000477.1:0-3318 GCA_047626195.1 Myxococcota bacterium | reverse complement strand
CGACGACAGGGACTGGCGAGTCCAGTACCTTTTCGAATGACGCCTTCGACCGGTCGCTACGCTGGCGTGAGACGCCGGTGGGGAATGCGGAGGCAGTTTCTTTGCCGGCGCATACTGCTCACTTCAGCCCCCTACTGGGAGAAGCTCGGGGAGAGTGACGAGCTGCCCATCATCCGTGCGACGATAATGACTCGGGTTCTCGAGAAAGCACTGCCGGCACCGATGACGAAGCGGATTCGGTCCTGCTGCCCGGTGACCGAGACCGACGGCGTGTAGTTGTACGTGTTGCTGACTGAGCACGCTGGTGTAGTACGAAGCGGTGGTTCCGAGCAAGACGACGGGTCTGGTCTGCGGGGTCTGCGCGGCGAAGGGAATCGGGTACTTGCGCACTGCGGTGCTGCTGGCATGGGAGTACTCGGGCATAAAGTAAAAGTCGATGTCTAGGATGCCCGACCCATCGGCGGTCCAGTCCGACGTGACGTTCCACTAGACCGTCTGTGAGCTCGAGCCGATCGAGACCTGGTAGACCTCTTGCCAGATGTGCATTCCGGTGCCGCCCGACGGGGGATGCCCAGGCTGTGCTTCGCGCTCGCGGAGTGGGACTCTCCGCTGAGCGAACTGACGCCGTGCTGGTGGTCGGTATCGTCGGCGCACACCCAGCCTGTACCGTTATGGCTACGGCTCTGGGGGACCGCCGTGGGGTACTGTCGCGCCGGTCATCCCCTAACAGAGGAAATGGCGTAGCTCGGCTATTTAGGTCGGCTTGACCCAAGCGGTTAGCGATTGCGCCGACGACAGGAACTGTGGACTGCGTCGAAGGGATTCTTCGGGTCGGTGAGCGCAACGCGCTGGAACGAGGCAACATCAACCTCGAGCGGCTTTGGCCAGGGAAGCCGCTCCAATTCAAGATTCCAGCTCACGCACCCGATACATGCCCAAGGTACAATCAATTGATGAGTGGTGAGCGCGGGCAGTGTTACCCGCTCGATGGGCGACAGATCAAACGTGGGGGCGCGATGGGTTGGCGATTATTAGGGTGTGGTGTGTTTGCAGGGCTCGGGTCTGTAGCGAGTGCACAAGAGGTGGACCTCACTTTCAGCTGCCCACCCTTCGATGGTGTGTTGGGTAACGACCCTTCATTAGGTGCACTTCGGCAGGCTGAACCCCTGATTGTACCTGGGTTTCCCGTGTGCGCCATGTACATCGGAAACAATACCGGAGCCCCTATCGGGGAGCTCGAGTTGACCGTGACCTTGCCCATCGCTGAGTTAGAGCTGGTCTCACAGAGTTTGCTACCGGACGGCATCGAGGGACTCACACCGACATCACCGCCATTTGTGCACACCAAGCGGTACGCGTCAGCGGTAGACGCCGTCGCCGGCTACCCCAGCCCGACCTTCGACGAAGCCACACAGACGGCCACCTGGTCCCTCACCGATGTGGCTCCCGGCACGGCCGAGGTCCGATTCGAGATCATCGGTGACGTCAACGAACCCCACTTTGATCCACACTTCCCGGTAGGCGACTATGATGTCACTCTGACCGCGCAGGTCGACGGGACCCCACTTCCCGAGACACGCGTGGTTGTGTTTCGCACCGACGAGTCGTACGTCCCGCCACAGTTCGTCTACACACCGCCACTCACGGGGATTGACCGCCAAGTCGTCGGGAACTTCTCGGTCGGCCAATTGGGCCCCGCCTACTACGAACGCGCCTGGTTTCCACTTCAGACCAATGCACAAGTCAAGGTGTACCTGCCGTACTGGGACGGCGCCCAGCTCGTCGCGGACGACCAGTTCGCCAGCACTCAGGGCGCTGTGTCCGTCTTGGACATCAGCACATTGGATGCCGACTTCGTGCGTCGCTCCGGCACGGGCAACCGCGACGCCGGACCCGCGCTGCAAGTGGTGGGCTTCAACCCAACCACGATGGGTTCGGGAACAGACCTATGGACCGGTCCCGCGTCCGGTCTAAATGCAGACCGCATGATCACCTACGACCCGCAGACCAACGTGCTCATGGGTACGTTTGGGGCCCTGGGCGTGGGCGATCTGCACTCGCTGACCAACGTGCCCACCGACATCGAGCTCACCGCTCTTCGCTTCTCGGCAGCCCTGTCCGAAATCGGCCGCATCGTGGGCGTTTCTGGCACCGAGATTCCAGTCGTTGGCTGTGCCACCTCAGATCAGGCGCGAGCCGCGCTGGGACACGACCCTGTGCCCGGCACAGACCACGAGTGGTGTACGGGCTTCACCATCGAACTGGCCGATGAAGAGCCCATTGTCTGGATGATTAGCGAAGGTGGCAGCCCCAACCTAGAGCGCTACGCCTACGCACCCGGTGCGTCCAACTGGACCACGATCAACTGCACCAATCAGAACACACTGGAGCGCGACGCATCCTTCTTCCTGCAGCTACCCGGCCGGGACGAGGCGGACGCGACCCTCGACTACATCGATCTGCGGGATGGCAGTAGCTACGGGCCCGATGCGCGTGGCGAGGTCCACATCTATGTCAGCACCGTGCCCAGCGAGTACGGCCGGGTCGACCAGCTCACCCAACGCGCCATGCCGTCGGCGGAGGCCGACTGGCAGCTGTGCAGCACCGGGCCTACCGCTGACACCGTCACCTGCAACGCCAACGCTCTGTCCGCCATCGGCCTGACCCTGGCAGATGTGCAGGAGATGCGCGTGGACATTGCCGACCAGCGCCCGTTTGCCCTGTCCAATGCCGCGCCCAATCGCGCCTGCCTCGTTCGCATGCGCTGGACGATGGACACCGATGTGCCGTCCTCCATCAACGAATCCGGCGAATGTGCAGCTCTCGGTGTCACCGATACCTATGACTCCGAGGACATGACCTTGGCCGCAATTGGCGTGACGGCGTCTGTCGACAGTCGCTGGTCCGATGGCACCACTGAGACCGATAAACAATCGTGGAACAGCGAAGTCACCGCCGAGACACAGGCTGCTTTCTGCGGCATGCGCGGATCCGACTTTCAAGACGACGCGCCTTACGGCACATCCTGCGCCGCCCCGGGCGTAACGGACGCTCCTATGGGCGAGGCGCGGACCTTCGTCACATACCTGTTCAACCGCGGCACCCTCGAGAACGTACACGGCGAATACGAGCACTGTGCCACTCTGCCCATTGGCTTTCGCTTGTCGAATAGTGCGGACCCGAACGACCGTACAAAGCCCTGGGTCAGCACCGGTGAGGGCTGGACCTACTACAGAGTTGGCGATGCCATTCCGGCGGACCAGTACACCCACACCTGGAACCCCGACACGCGCCGCATGTGCGTGTTCATCCCATCGA
>JBLHSN010000476.1:0-3343 GCA_047626195.1 Myxococcota bacterium | reverse complement strand
GGGCCCAACAGTCGCAGCCACCGGCAACCGTATTCGAAGAGGTGTCGAGCGGGTACGGCCACGCCTGCGGTCTGACTCGCGAAGGCGTAGTCGAGTGCTGGGGTCAGGGAATGAGCCCCGCTCCCTTCGACTTTCCCGAGCGGGTTCCATTTGCAGCTATCGGGTCTCAAGGTGGCTTTAGCTGTGGACTGGACCGCGACGGCGTGGCCACCTGCTGGGGAAGTAACGAGCCGAGCACACCCGAAACATCGTTCGAGCGAATCTCTATCGGCACCGCCCACGTCTGCGGCATTCTACGCGACAGCGGTGAACTAGACTGCTTCAGCAACTCTTTCGAGACCTACGGTCAGTTTTCCCCCCTACCGGAACGTACAAGGACATCGATGCTGGCTGGCGTCATTCGTGCGCACTCACGGATGCTGGAGCTATCGCCTGCTGGGGAGACAACGGCGCGGGTCGACCGACACCTCCCTCCACAGGAACGTTCGTCGACATTGCATCTGGCCAGTCGCACTCATGTGCTCTTCGCGATGATGGCGCCGTCATCTGCTCGGGTAGCGACGCCCACGGCCAAGTCTCCGATGCCCCGTAGCGACTAATCTTCGCGGAGCACATGCGAATAGCGCTTCGCGAACGCCCTGTATTCCGGCGTCTTCGCGAACAGTGCAATCGCCCATGCGTCTACATTGGGGCCAACAATCGCCGCCACGGCCTCGACGACCAGCAAGTCGGAGTCCGCGGCGACTGTGGCCGCGGCGATGGGAAGTGCCGGGTACGCACCCAACGCACGAACGGCAGCAACCAGCGGCTGTAGGTCTGGCTGAGCCTGAACGGTCTCGGTCAATGCCTCCACAAACCCAGCTTCCGCGCAGCGCTTGCACGCAGAATCGTAGTGCGGTGTTCCGCGCGTAAAACCGAGCAAGATTCGGCCCGGAACAGCCTCTGCACGACGGGATAACGCCGTGATCCACGACGCTGCCGGATGCCGTGCAACCGCCATAGCCAGAATGTCTCGGCCGCATTCGGGCTGGAGAATTGCCAGCCGGTTGTATAGGCCCGACGGGGACATCACCCGCTCAAGCTCTTCGGCCACCGCCAAGCTGGCGCGCACAAACTCTGGACGACCCACTGCACGAGGTCCAGCACATAGCTCGGCGAGCGCGACCGCATCTAGCTCGGCAAATGCTTTGAAAAAGCGGGTCAGGTCTTCGCCAGCGTCTGCTGATTCGACGGCAAATGTACGCAAGGCCACCAGCTCCTCACGCGGGGACACTCCCCTTAGGTCTCCCCGCAGCCACGCCTTCATGGCCACACCCCACCACCGACTCTCAGCGCTGCCAGGCGTCTAGGAAAGGGGGGTAAGGGGTCGCCGTGTGCCACCGCAATCAACAACGGGGGGGCGGCGTCCACCGACAATGCTCCGGGTCGACTCACAGGCACACCTGGAGCGGACAGCAGCGGATGACCTTCGGGAATCCACTCTCGAGCAGGCCCCTGACCACCCGCCCAGACCGCGGCCAACCCCACACCGGTGATCGACACGCCGTCGAGATCGGTCGCCGTCATTAACAACGACAGGGAAGACGCGAAAACGCCCAGGTCTGCCGCCGAGACACGCTCCCACGCCGCCGCAAGGGTACGAAGGCGGTCGGTTGGAGCCGCATCTGACAGTGCACCATCCACCGCTCGCCCTGCTCGGAAGGCGATGTCCAAGGGCGCATCCCCAGCAATACGCCCTACCCAGGCCAACCGGCATCGGGGGCCGTCGGTGATGCTTCCAAGGAAAGCACCTCGAAACGGCCAGGGCGACGGACTGCCCCACAAGATGGACTCGGTCATGGACTCTCCGCATGGGCTCTCTCGCGTATCACCCCGCAACCCTACCGTGCGCTTGCCACGGCAGAGCAGCGAGATACGACGGCCACCTAGATCCTGTGAGGACACCATGGCCGACAATACCGCTGAAGCAACCGACCGCTTTCAAACCCTACATCTGGCGCTGTTCCTGATTGGGGGCGCCTGTGCCGCGACCGGTATCGTCAACCTACTCGGTGCCTTCGGAGCGCCAAGCGGTGACATGAATCAGAACTTCGCCATCATCGGAGCCAATGCGATGGATAATCTGGGCGCGGGGCCGACCTTTGACTTCGCCATCCCGCTAGTCGTTGTTGGTGTTCTCTGCCTCGTCTTCGCCAACGCAATCGCGTGGCGCAAGACAGGCGGCTACTAGCATTCCGGGCGACCTGCCCGAAGATGCCGACACCGAAGACGTGACCCTCGTTGAAGACGACGAAGGAACCGATCTTGAGCCTCTGCCGCCCTCTACGGTGGACGAAGATGTCTCGGTTCAAGAAGATGACGTCTCGCTGGACATCGGTGACTTGCCTGACTCACTGACCGGCGAAGTTGTGAGCCAGATCACCATCAGCGACTCCGACGCATCTGGACTCGATCCGTTCGACTCTCCTTCGACGGAAGCGGCCCCACCGGTCGTCCTCCCTTGGAAGACCAGCGCTCGCTTTCCCACGTTGGCAAAAACGGTTCCATGCACGTGCGACCCGACAGCCGAGACATCTCTGCTTGTTCTTACGGCGGGAACAGACACCTCCACCTTGGCACTCCAGCTCATTGCTGGCGGGCTGAATGACACCTTCGTCTTCCCCATCGTTGCGGGCGAGCCCGAGCATCTCACCCTAGGTCGGGATGTACTGGCCGGGCGAGTCTGGGTCGACAGCACAACCCCCAAAGACTGAGAGCGGCGCGCCAAACTGCAGCCCTTCACATCCGGTCAAAGTCTGACCGTACGCACCCGATGCCATGCGATAGGCACGGTCGGTCACCCCCCGAGGCACGTTGAACGCAGTCTTCAAGTTCTACCGAACCCACGGTCCACCGCATTGGCGCTGGTATCTCGCTGGTTTGTTTACTTTACTGTGCACCAACTTCTTGTCGGTCCGCATTCCTGTGTACTTGGGTCGCGCCGTGGATGTGATCAAGGCCGGTGGCGACAACGTGCAAGCGGATGTCAGCTTCTATGCGGGCGTCATCGCAGCGATGGGTGTGGGCATTATCGTGGTGCGAACGCTGTCCCGCGTGGCGTTCTTCACTCCGGGTCGATTGGTCGAAGCCGAGGTCAAACGGAATCTGTTTCAAAAGTTGCTCCGTCAACAGCTTCCCTTCCACCAAGTCTACCCCGCCGGCGACCTCATCAGTCGGTCATCATCTGATGTCGGCTACGTCCGTCTGTTGGCCGGTTTCGGTGCGTTCGGCATCGTCAACACAGCCATCGCTCTGATCATGGCCATCGCCCAGATGACGGAAATCAATGCGTTCTTGGCAGCGG
>JBLHSN010000475.1:0-3357 GCA_047626195.1 Myxococcota bacterium | reverse complement strand
ATCTTCGAGACCCGGGCCACTTTCGGCACCCTGTCCAATGACAACTTCCTGCCGTCGTACTTCTACACGCTCCCGTTCACGGAGTCCTACATGGTGGACGAGGACCACGACGTCCCGGTGATCAGCACGAGTGTTTTTCCGAGCGGCACGATCGACGACTTCCTCGACACCGTGGATCCAGCATGGCCTCGCGTCGTCCTGTGGACCGGTGGGAATCGGACATTCTTTGATCTTCGATCCGGTGGAACCAGCGACGGTAGGTTCAGTAACGGAGACTTACGCGGCTCCTTCACGCTCAACCAGTCGGACATCCCAGATCTACTCTCGCCACAGGTTTCCTACACCTACGCCGCCGGGGAGACCCACCTGATGATTGACAGCGCTCAGGGAACGGGCGCACGAAGGTACGGCGTGGCCCTGCAGCCGGTGGCCGGGGTGGCCATCGATCAGCGGTACCAGCTGTTCGTTCGCTAGTGGTGGGGAGCTGGCGGCGGACCCACCCGTTTGGCCGCCGTCGTGCTCCCACTCGTCTGGTCTACCGCCGCCGCCCCAGCCCGCCAGCGGGTCAGCGGTCGCGGCGGGCCGTGGTGCTGGGGAGTACGCCCCGCACGCTGCGGTGTCGATTGGGCCGCGACCTCGGTTACATCGGTCACCCGCTTTGGCTTGTCACCTTTGCAGGCAATCAAGGAGAGAACAGCGAGGGTGGTGGAGGGGATGCATAGCGTTTTGTCTTGGGTTTGCATACGCGCGAAACTATCAGGAAATGCCCTTTGAAAACTATGTTTTTTCACACCAGGTTGTGGCTTTCCCTAAAATAGATGGCGTCGCGCTGTCAGGTTTGAGGCCGGGTCAGCTCGTCCCTCGGATACAGTCTATCCATGATTGACACCCCAGATTTCCATCCCGATCTCCGCCGCCAACAAGCCTGGCTACCCCGAGGACTGGGCCGGTCTTGGCTGCTTCCTCTGCTCCGCGGTGTGTTCGGACTCAGCGCGGCTCTTGTGCGTCGTGAGCAGGTGACCCTCGCGTCGTGCAGCGTCTATCTAAACCGTCCCGCATCCCCGCCGGAGGGTACGCAAGCCGCTCTGCTGTGGATCCATGGCGGTGGCCTCATCATGGGAGACGCCCGACAGGACGACGCCTTTCTCCAGCACATCGCCGACGAGCACGGCATCCTCGTCGCATCGGTTCAGCATCGCCTGGCCCCCAAGCATCCGTTCCCAGCCCCGCTGGACGACTGCGAGCAAGCCCTGCGCTGGCTGGCTGGCCAGGCAGACGTCGACTCCAAGCGCATTGCGGTCGGCGGCTCCAGCGCTGGCGCTGGACTGGCTGCGGCGCTGTGTCAGCGTGTGCGCAACACCGACGTGCACCCCGCATTTCAGCTGCTCGTCTACCCGATGCTCGACGACCGGTCGGCCTCAGGTTCGGCCCCGGAGGATGCCATGCACCGCGTGTGGGACCGCCGCTCCAACACCCTCGGCTGGGACAGCTACCTAAAGGGACATGACCGCACAAACCTGCCTGCTCACGCCGTGCCGGGCAGAACAGAAGACCTCGCAGGCTTGCCCCCCGCCTGGATTGGCGTCGGGACCTTTGACCTGTTCCACGACGAAGACGTCGACTACGCACGCCGGCTGCGCGAAGCCGGTGTCTCCGTTCAGCTCGAGGTCATCGAAGGCGCGTACCACGGGTTCGATGCCATGGACGCTAAAGCACCGGTGTCACGCGCCTTCCGCGCGTCGCAGATCGCGGCACTCGCCAAGCATCTGCGTGCCGAACCCGAGGGGTGAAGGGTGTGCGGCTATTCGGGCTCGCTCACGGCTGTGAGCCCTAGGTCGCCGGCGGCGCAGCGGACGTTGGCATCGTCTGGATTCAGTGCTTCGAGGCGGACGCTCATCTGGTGGCCAGAGGGAAGGTCGCCTTCTTGCCAGGTGGAGTAGGTGCCCGCAGTGGTGACGTTCTCTCGACCTTGCTGCCAGCCGTCGGGAACGGTACCCACAGTAAACGTACTCAAAACATCGGCCTCAAAAGGGACGTAGGGCGAGAAGGTACGAGCGTTTGCGATGCGCCTTCGGAAGAGCCCAATCAGCGCAATCACTCTGGCTGGCCATCGCGGGATGTCTCTCAACCGGTTGCACCCGATAGCGCCTGGCACAACTCCGAAATGGCCAACCGTTCTTGCGCTAGCCGCGTAAGTTCGCGCCGCCGCCACCACAACCCAATGGCAAGCACCACACACTCGGCGGTCACAACCAAAATCGCCAGCACCATCGACGGCCGTTCACCGCTCCAACCAAGCACCAAGTCCAGGGCGACCAGTGTGGCGAGTCCGATGGCTGCAAACATCGGCCAAATCGGAGAGACTCGCCGAATCTCGCGAGCATTTCGCTGTGCAAGCTCCCTGGCGTAGTCCGTGGGTGCTGCGAACATCGCGCGCTCCAAGCCGCGGGCAACCGACCATTGGTGGCCGCCCGCAAGGGCTAGGAACGCCAGAAGTGCGGCGCCCACGAGCATCCCAGATGGTGAGACCGAGCCCAAGTAGACCGACGCGCCAACCAGAATTAGGGTCGCCGAGACCCACTCCGCTACCCGACGCAGTTGGTCGCGCTGGCGAACTCGTGTGAGCTCCGCCAGGGTCTGGGTGGCCATTTGCTGGTGTTCATACAAGGACTTCCACTCGTTCAATTCAGCGTCCATGTTGGACTCCTAGTGTTGTTCGTAGATGTGTTCGGGCCCGGTGGATTCGAACACCCACCGCACTCGTGCTCACGTTGAGGATGTCTGCAATCTCCGCATGACTCAGACCCTCCAGCAACAGGATGAATACCTGTCGCTGACCAGGGGAAAGGGCGCGAATAGCCGACATCAGCTGGTCCGAACGCTGCTGAGAAGCCAGGCTCTGCTCGGGGCTAGGTCGAGAATCGGAGAGCCGGTCGAGGTCGTCGCTGACCGGGAGCGTGCGCCTGCGGGTCAGCCACGTCATGGCCCGGTTGTGCACAATGCGGAAGAGGTAGGTCTTGGTGGAGCTGTCGCCGCGAAAGCGAGGAAGGGCCCTCCAGATGGCGAGCCAAATGTCTTGGACCAGGTCTTCCCGGTTCTGCCCAGGCGGCAGGTAGCTGGCGACCTGTCGGGAGACGGCAGGGCCAAAGTCGCGGTGAATTTCTTCGAACGTGGGTTTCATACGTTCTTAGTACCCATCGTCCGAAAGTCCTTACACAGAAAAGCCCGACATCGAATCCTTGTGAGGGTGCGACGTCAGGCGTTTAGGCGCTGACGGACCCTCCCCTACGGGCGCCCATCCGTCACGCAGGCCACGCCACCGCACACGTCGATGACTTCGCCCGTCAGGAAGAAGTG
>JBLHSN010000474.1:0-3362 GCA_047626195.1 Myxococcota bacterium | reverse complement strand
GCAGTGACTGGGGCGGACACAGCCCCGACGACATCCAGCACGGCCTGGTACACGACGGTCGCGACCCAGTGGTGGTGAGCGACCAGCTGCTCGTCATCCGTGGCGTTCATGCCGAGACGGAAGAACCTGTGTTTACGCTGACGAACTGGTCCGGGCATCCAGAGGTTCGCGGCAGCAATAACAGCAGCATCAGCAGTGATTGGGTGGGAGCCACCCGCGAAGTCCTAGAGGCCGAGCTTGGCGGCGTAGCCATTCACCTGCCAGAGTGCTTGGGCGGTATGCAGTCCGCACTCGGTGGCGACATGCCGTTGGTCAATGAGGCCGGTGAGCATGTCTGGCGGGTGTGCGATGATGCCGGAATCACCAACGCAACCGATGAAGCGTGCTTCGGTAAGGACGTCGGTGACGACGCCGTGTTTGCAGACGGTGTGCGCGAGCCGGTCTGGGCCGACCACGTCAGCTGGGATTTTGTTCGTAGCCATGGCTACGCCATCGCTGAGAGCGCCATCGCTATCCTCGAAGAAGAGGGCGAACCCATGACCGCGGACCCCATCCGGGTGAGTGTGGCCGAGATGGATGTGCCCATCTCGAACATCGCCTACAAGCTGCTCGGACCGAATGATGTCTTCGAGACCTCATTCACCGACCTCGTCGAAGACCGGGATCGCTGCCCGGAAGCGTCGGATGGCAACCCGTGCTTGACCACGCGTACGTTCCGCATTCAAGTCGGTCCGGTTGGCTTTGCAGCCGTTCCCGGCGAACTGCTGCCGGAGCTCGCGTGGGGCTTCCCAGAAGACGACCCCCGCTGGATGGAAGAAGTCGACACCACCGCCTCCCGAGGCCGTGACGCCGGCGCCCGCTACTTTGTGCAGCACCGCCGCGAGTGCGACACCGTCGACTACACGGAGTGCCGCGAGACCACGGGCACCATCGACGGCTGCGACTGCCTACGCATGCACGCTGTTCCGTACCGTCTGTCGGACGAGCAGCTTCCTCCGATTCTGTCGCACCACGACACCCCCTACGTGGCCGCCATCAGCATGTCCGACAACTACCTGTCGTACATTATCCCCGAGCCAGACGTGAACCTAGACGTGACGCTGTTGTCGCAAAACGGCGATGGTGACCACTACGAAGACACGGTCACCCCGAGCGCGCAGTTCGGAACCCGGGTGCTGCGAGCGCATGCGGAGATAGCTGAACGCTGGGATGCAGAAGGAGAGTAGGGGGCTAGTCTTCTCGGCCGTATGTCCAGAGATTGCCTTTGGTGTCCGAGGGCAGATCCGCTAAGAGCTGAGGACGCCGTGCCCACCTCACTCACATCGACCGCCACCTGCCCATTTTTTGCGGCCAGCTGCTGCCGCCAGCGGAAGCATTGCTCGAGCATGTCTAGGCGGGCACGGCCGCTGGTGAAGTCGGCGGCGTGTAAGGCGTTTTCCACGTCGTCTAGCTCTCGGGTGCGGTTGGCGAGGGTGATGAGGTCCATTGCAGTGTCCTCCGAGTCGGGCATGCTGTCCATGAGCGCGGCGTACACGCTGGCCTGGTAGTCTAGGCTGTCTGGCCACTCGGTTCGGGTTCCGAGGTCGTCGCTGGGCATGTGGATGACGCCTACGGCAATGCGGTCGAGCATCGGGATCAGCGCGCGGGGGGCGGTCTTGGCGTAGTGTTGCATGAGGTCGAGCTTTGCGGGGGTGGCCTGGGCTTGTTGAAGGTCGCGCTGCAGGTCTGCTAGGAGTGTTGGGAAGGCGATGCGCTGACTCGGGCCGACGTCCATGTTTCGAGCTGCCTGTTCGGTGTGGCTTGGGCTTGAGCTGCGGGCGATGAACTGCTCGACTTCTTCTGCTGTGAAGCTGACCGTTGACTCACCGATGTCGAGGGTCATGGCCTGGACTTCGCCGTTTCGTTCCACGGTGGCCAGGGTGTCCATGTCCTGCGCCGAGAGCGCAAGGTCACCAAACGGCACCCGCCCCGACGCGCCACCGCTGACAGTCCGGGTGCGAACCGTGTCGTCGCCTTCCTGCACGGTCTGGTCGGTGGCAGTCGTGCCCAAGCGACCAGTCCCTGTGGTAGCGCCGACGCTAGCGGTCATGCCGCCCCCTTGTGTCACCGCATCAACGCCAGTGAGCACGCTTCCGGGGTGTAGTGCTGCTAGGCCGGCCAGCAGAGCGCCTGTATCGGCGATGAGCAGCTCTTCGTATTGAGTATCGAAGGCGGGGGGTTGCGGGTCGAGTGTGACGATGAGTGATTGGTCACTGCCACTGGACGCGTCTGCGAATCCGGTGGCACCGAAGCCGGCGTAGCCGACGCCAACTTCGGCTTTGAGAGCGATGTTGACCGATGTGGAGGTGGTTGTGGAGTGGGATTCACCGGACTGCATCAGGCCCGGGGAGAGTTCGGCGGTAGCAGCCGTTAAGACGGCTTGTGGGCCGTCCACCCCGAGGATGCTGAAGAGGCTGGCGTTGTCTCCCTGGTCGATGGCGTGCTGGGCTTGGGCGGCTTGCATGCCATCGAGGCGCCGTCGGATGGCGGCAGCGCCCCCGAGTCCCAAGCCAACGGTGCGGGTCAGAGCCGCCGCTTTGCCGCCGTCTCCGCCGTTGACCGTACGTCCAACAGCGACCCTACCGGCCATCGCGCCGTCGGCTTCGACTACGACGAACGCACCTTGTTCATCGTGCTCGATGCGTGCGATGAGTCCGCCACCGACGCTGCCGCCCACGGCAATGCTGACTGCTCCCGCCTGGGGTCGTGCGCCGCCGTCTACGTCCACGCGAGCACCTTGGTCCGCCGCTACCACGCGGGCCGAGCCGTGAATCGACGAGCCAGACTGTGAGGTGGAGCCGCCAATGCGGCCTTGAATGCCTTCTCCTGCGTCTCCTTGGTAGGCACCCACGGCGAGGTGTAGCGTGTTCTTCCGTCCGCTCTCGGTGTCCGATGTGCGCAGTGCTCCACCGGTCATGACCCCGTCGCGGGCTTCAGCGGTGACCCCAACGGCGTAGCTGTTTTCGCCAGAAACGTTTGTGCGTCCTGCTATCTCGACGTGTTGGCCGTGACTCATACCGCCGAGCAGAGCGTCGTTGCCGAAGGGGGCTTGTGGACCGGTGTCGCGCTTCGCCGGCTGTGCTGGAATGGCGCCGGAGAGCGGTACGCCGCACTCTGCAATGGCATCGCGTTCCGCTGCCCAACATCAGGCTCGGCCGTTGCGGTGTCGTGCTGAGGGTCTAGCCGACTAGCGCCGCCACAACGTGCCGCTGCTCAAGCTTCTGACGCACCCATGCTTGGCTCGCGCGCGCTCGGCTCCCGCGCGTGGAACGTAGGGTGTTCACGCTGTCAGAAATGTGGTTGGCGGTTGCGTCAATACGCAT
>JBLHSN010000473.1:0-3371 GCA_047626195.1 Myxococcota bacterium | reverse complement strand
GGGAAATGCATTACCCACCTTACCTCAACGCGCGAGAAGCTCAGCGAGAGTCGCCTCACCCGGAAGGACGTCCGCGCGCGCAATTCGTCGACCGACCACCGATGTCAGCGAGCCATTGCGAACCAGACAGTCTCGCCAGTCGGTCAATGCCCGCTCCTCGAGGGCGCAGCGCAGCGCGCTGATCACCATCTGGTGAGTGACTACGACCACAACCTCATCGGGTGAATGCGACTGAATCACAAGGTCGAGGGCCGCCCTCGCACGTGCCTGACACTCTCCTAGTGATTCCCCACCCGGCACTCGCGTAGCAAAGGGGTCACGGCGCCACGCGGCAAAGAAGTCGGGAAATGTAGCGAGCGCCTGCGCTGGTGCCATTCCCTCCAGCTCCCCCTGATCGAGCTCGGCCAATTCAGCGACGAGCGTCAGCGGGAGCCCGACGGGATGCGCCGTCTGCTGCGCACGGCTGAGCGGCGAGCTGTACACCGCAGCAACATTGCCAACGAGGAGCTGCGCGGCTTGTTGGGCCTGGGACCTCCCGATCTCGTTGAGAGGAATGTCGGTGACGCCCATGAAGCGTCGTTCCGCATTGTGCGCGGTCTGGCCGTGTCGGAGCAGAAGAAGGGGCATGAGACCGCATACCCCACCCAACTTGGACGTGGCGTTGACAATCGTTCAGCCCAGACACCGATACAGTGTGACCGGAGGTACTCATGTCTGACCCGTCCGACGCCCCCTTCACTCCGGGAGCTGGCATTCTCAGTGAGAGCGCCGACCGCCTCATGAGTCGTGCACCGAAGCCGTTGAGTGCCCACGCTGCTCTCGAAGCCGCACGAAAAGCAGAACAGCAACGTCATGCCCAAGCCGAACAAGACGTTACCCTGCCGCCGCCCGAGACCGACGATACCGACGCTGTTGTGGATGTTCTGCGCAGTCTCGTTGCTGACGTCGTGGTCCTTAAGCGAACATACGTCGACCGCCGAGACGTCTTTACCGCTGTCTGGCAAGCCCACCAAGCGCGAGCACGTATCGAACGTGACTTGCCCATCGCCATTGCCGCAGCCGTCCTGATTGCCGCCGCCAAACGTGTCCCCAAAGGGCACCTTGTGGCGGTCGAGGTTGCGTTGGGAACCGAACGCCGCGCCACCTGGGTCGATACGTCGACCGGCACCGTCTTAGCGACCGCCTCTCCCCCGGCTATTTATTTGATTGGATGAGCGCTGCGAGCTCTTCTTTGGTGTAGACCCGAGTATCGCCGCAGAAGTGACAGCTAATCTCGGCGCCCTCATCCTCGTCATGCATGGATTGTAGGGTCTGATTGCCCACAGACATCAGCATCGCATCGACCTTTTCCCGGCTGCACCGGCACATCCACATCAGCGGGAGCTGATCGAGTACACGAATAGAGTCACCGCGTAGAGTTCCACTGAGCGCGTCGTTCAGGTCGGCCACGGTCAGATCACTGTACGCGGCGGCGAACTCGCTTCTCGTCAAGCTCGGACGCACTGGATCCGACGCCAAGCGCTCGACCAACAGTCCCACTGCGCGCTCAACACCATTTGCTCCCACGACCACGTCAATGAGGACGTTGCCTTGGACCTGTTGACTGTCCCGCATGTGCGATGCCAGAGCGGACTGGAGCGTCTGCCCCGCCACTTCTGTCACGCCGCGGTACAGCTCCGCTTGCGCGTCGGACTTGATAGCGAGCAACATACCGGTGTGAGACGTCGTTACTGGCAACCTGGTGGGCATGGCACGCCCTCGAATGGTGCCCAGGGAGTCCACTTCCGCAAACACACTCGCTTCTGGATTCGAGGTCTGAAGCTGCAGAGTGACCCGCTCTTCACCTTTGATGTGCCCGCCCATCAGCAGAGCGGCAACCGACAACTCGGCGGCAAGACGTGAAGCCCCCAGGCCAAGCTCGTGGATTTCTGCTGTGTAGTTGCTGACTTCGGTCGCGTCGATGACAACGATACGTACGGCATCTCCGCCGACCAATCCGCGTGTGCTGGTGTCCATGGTGGCACCTCCGCGGGCGGTCTAATCGGCGGCGCGGACCGGGACGAGTGCAGTCAGCTGTGTGGTGGTCGGCGGAAAGCACAATCCGGGACGACAGCCTTGATGTCGCACTTCCAAAACAACAGCTTGTAGGCCGGCAGTCGCCGACAACGGAGCGCTCAATGGCACAGTCATAAACACGTCCGCACCATACTGCTCTCGGTCCGGTAGGTCCCCGGCAACATCCGCCTGCACAACGCCGACAGGCAGTATGACTGGCCCTGCCGACAGCTCGCCTCCGGCCACGACCGAGATCGACACACTGTCCTTGTAGACAAAATGCGTGGGTGGCACCACGAGGCGCAAGGTGACCCTGCCGTCTCCCCCCACAACCACAGGCTCCCCTGTCGCATCCCAGGCGAAGGGGTCGACTTCGACAGCCGGCGCTGAGTCGAGGCCAAACGGAGAACTCCCTCCTCCCAAGCTAGGCGGTGGGGGTGTGGCGAATGCGCAGCCTAGGGCCAAGATCCAAGTAAACAAACCGGTGTCTCCATCAGAGTTCAGACAACCCGAACCCGCCGGAGAGTAACCGACGTCCCGCACATCGGATACCGGGCCGACGGAGGCTTGGTGCCGCGCATTGCCGTTGTCATTCCCGCACTCAACGAAGCGGGCAATATTCCACATGTGCTGGGCGACATTCCTGCCGGAGTGACCACGATTGTTGTGGACAATGGGTCTACGGATGACACGGCGCAAGTCGCAGCCGAGTGCGGAGCCGTGGTGCTCCATGAACGTCAAAAAGGCTACGGCAGCGCTGTTCAAGCAGGGCTTCGATACCTCGAACACCATCCGCACGACATCGTGGTCATCCTAGATGCCGACCACGCGGACGACCCCTCGCTCATGCCACGCTTGACCGACCCCATCGCCAATGATGAAGCTGACTTTGTCCTGGCAAACCGCACGCTCACCGCAGATTCCGGCGCTCTCGAGCCGGCACAGCGAGCAGGAAATTGGCTGGCGACACGGCTGATGAAGCTCGCCACCGGCTACCGCTACCAAGACATGGGCCCCTTTCGAGCCATGCGCTGGAGCAGTCTGCAGGCGCTACGGATGGAAGACCCAACCTGGGGTTGGAATGTCGAGATGCAGATGAAAGCCGTGCATCATGGTTTGCGCATTCGCGAGGTTTCCCTTCCCTATCGAAAGCGACGTAGCGGGCGTAGTAAGATCAGTGGCTCGGTCAGAGGCACAGTCAAAGCAGGCTCGC
Organism: Myxococcota bacterium; assembly: GCA_047626195.1. Taxonomy (GTDB): domain Bacteria; phylum Myxococcota_A; class UBA796; order UBA796; genus CAJXTB01. Next base: position 103 of record JBLHSN010000473.1, on the reverse strand, counting down.
GAATCCTCTGGGCCGTGCATCGCTATCGCCGCTGAGTGTGATAGATGGCGCTCCCCGTTGCCCTCCCGCCCCAGGTCCTGCCGATGCCCCTCGTCTCAGAGTT
>JBLHSN010000472.1:0-3372 GCA_047626195.1 Myxococcota bacterium | reverse complement strand
ACGGTCCAGTTGCCAATACCCATAGTCCACGCCTGCAGCTTCGTCGGTGGCTTTCCCGCCGGTTCCGAGTGCTGCGAGTGCTTGGCCGTCGAGTGCGGGGTCCGTTGACTCGCGAGCCGCTCCCGCCTCCAATGACCGGTCGCTGGTCGTGCGGTTGTTGCCTTCACCAACCGTTCGGCCCAGCGTCTGCCAGACATCCCCATCTACGCTCATGGTCGCCGCGTCGTGGGCACGCTCTTCGAGGCTCATGCCTTCGCGACGAGACTGCAGGATGGTGTCTACATCGAAGCTAGCATCCCAGTCGGCGAGTGTTGAATCGAGAGCATCCCCGCGTAGAATGGCGGAGGTCAGGGTAGTGTGAATCGTGAGGACCTTCACTCCCCACTCGAGCCAATTGGTTGTGGCAGTGTCCTGCTCGAGCAGTTCGCTGACGTCCAGCTCGCCGTTGAGCGAGTCAATGAGGGCGTACCAAACGCGGTCATCAGAGATTGCGTCTCGCAATACCACCATGGTCTGACCATCGGTAAGTAGCTGAGAGCGGTGGGCTTCAGACGCGCCTTCAGTGACGGACAGCAAACCGGTCCAGTCGGCCGACTGCGCATGGGTTCGGACGCGTTCCGCAAGTGCGGACAGCTCACCGGGCTCAAGACTATGTCTCATCGACTCGGCGGTCTCGCTGTTCAGTTCTCCACGGGCTTCGGCGCGGTGTACGTGGAAGGCGAGAGTGGTGTCGGTTTGTTGCTCGAAGGCTTGGGTGACTACGTCATAGGCGTTGCCGCGTAGGCGAAGGGAGCCGATGTAGCGAAGCAGGAGGCTGGCATCGAGGCGGGTGACGGTGATGGGTACGAGCGCGTCAACGTGGTGCTGGGCCATGGCGGAAATGGCGGCGGGGTCCGTTTGCTTGGCGGGGTCCAGCGGGATGCGCGGTGTGCTCTCTCCAGGAATTGTGAAGAAGTCTGGGTGTACTCGGTCGATGGCTTCAGGTGTTGGGCGTGCGCTGGCTGTGCCTATGCGAGTGAGTAGGGCGTCTTGAGCAGGGCCCGTTGAGAGGTCTCGCGTGATGTGGGTGGCAAGGGAAATGCCGAACTCTTGTTGGTAGAGGTCGTGGAGCGCTTGTTCGGGGGTTCGAGAGGTGTCGTCAACGGAGACGAGGGCTGCGGTCCCGGTGATGGCCTCGCCGAGTTTCAGCTCCACTTGCTGTTGGTCACCGCGAGCGCACCAATAAAAGACCTCAGACGTTCGTGCGATGGCAGTGTGTTCGGCAGCAAGGAGGTCGTTGCTGCGAGTGTCGCCGGACTCGCGCAAGGCTGCGCCAACGGAGTGGTAGCCGAGAGAACGGAAGATGACGTCTGCGTTTGGCAGGCGAGCCAGACCGTGACGGAGGTCGCCGCCGATGGGGGCGTAGGCAGCTTCGATGAGCGGCAAGAACACGGCATCGTCCGTTGGGGACAGGGTGCCGGCGGCAATGGCTGTGTCGAGGTCTGTGGCAAAAACCTCCGCAGCTGACAAACAAGACTCAGGTTGACTCGCCCCGGCGGCTCTTGCGAGTGCGGCGCCAGTCACGCTGGCGAGGTCGATGAGTGTCTGCGGTAGCGGGGTGTCCCGCTGTGGCGAAGGCGCCGTAAGCGCCAACCTAGCTCTGCTTGTGTCGTCTTTTCGTTCGCCAATCGCCGCAAGGAAGGCTCGCTTGTCATCCCGTGAAGGCAGAGCTGTCGCTAGCTCGCTCGGCAGCTTACCTAAGAAGCGCACTTGCCTCCCAATGGACTGCATCGCCTCTAGAACGCGTGTTTCCACTGCGCTTGCGTCGCCCCCCTCTTCGGCCGCGACACTTCGCAACTCCGCTCGCATTCGGTCGGTGGCGGCCAACAAGGAGGCGCCGGCCTCGGCGATGGTGATGAGCTCCGACGCGGCCCGCAGAGTGTAGTCCTGAATGCGTTGCTCAGAGCCGCCCGTACCATGAGCATCGGCCGAGACTGGACCGATGTTCGCCCCTTCAAACAACTTGCGTAGGCGTTCCCGGTCTCGGTCGTACCTAGAACCGCCAGCGGAGAGAGATTCGCCGAGAGACCTGCCATAAATGGCTTGATGGGTCGCCGCGAGCCACTCAAGAGCTTCGAGACGGTCGCTGTCGGGCTCTGTGTTGGCGCAAATCGCGGACAAACGGCGCGTGACATCTTCCTGGTAGAGGTGCACTGCGGCTGTGATTTCCACGACGTATCTAGGATGGCCGGTGCCAATCACCGTGATTGCCGGTCGGGCTGCGGCTCGGAATACGTCATCGCGGGAAACAAGATGCCCGTCATCTAGGGTGGTCGACAGCTCCCATCGAACCTGTTCTGCTAAGTCTGTTGAGAGCTGACGCAGTCGTGCCATCAGGTCCGCGTCTCGGGCCAGCCGAGCGGCGGCTCCGGGTTCAACACTCGCCGCCGACCATGCTTGTCGTGCCGCGATGGCGTCTGATGCGTGAACGCTGGCGACGAACAGTGACGCGGCGTCGATGTCTGGCGCAGTTGGATTGGTCATTGCATGGAGAACGCGATGCCTATCAACGGCTTCGAGTCCGGCTAGCAGTGCGGCGCGACGTGCGCTGTCTCGAACAAGCCGGTCGCGGTCACCGGGCAGTTGGATGAGGATACCACGAAGCGCAGCGGCCCTTTGGGGTCCGGAATGGTGTGTAGTGGCGATGTGGTCAACCGCCCGAAGCGGGTCTACTTGGTCACGTACTGCAGCGCGCGACAGCTTTCCGTCGCGCCATTCTGGTCGATTCCAGAACGCTGCATCGAGGTAGAGAGCGCTTCTTGCGGGAAGCGACTGGTACCCGGCAATGTCTCCAATGAGCGTTGGCGGAGCTGGAGGACCGTCGGTGCGCAGTAGGCCAAGCAGGGTCGTAGCCAGTGCATCCCGTCCGTCCGGGTCGGCATCAATGGGGGCTGTGGCCAATCCGCTGCCGAGCAGGGCGTTGCTAGGGGCTGCGGGTTCTCGGGTCGTGTCTTGGCTAGCAGTATCTAGGACGACAGTGGTGTCGTGCGGCTTGCAGAAGTCTTGAGTACTCATGCGCCACCGCCAACGATGGTGGTTTGACTCACTCGGTTCGGAGCTCGGGTATTTCCCGGATGGTGACAGTCACCACCCAGAGTGAGCCGAGTGGCCGAATGGATAGCAACGCTGTGTCGCCGGTGGGAGTGGTGTAGCTGGCATCGAGACCGCCAGTCGGCTGCGGGGTTTCCGATATCGGGACCCACCCAGCTGCCTTGACGGCCGTCGGCCACCTCTCGACAAGCTGCTCGACGGTCTGTTCTCGTCGATACGTCAGCTCCATGAATGCGTCTCCCGAACGCTCGATGAATGCGCCGTGAAAGGGCAGGTCCATGG
>JBLHSN010000471.1:0-3455 GCA_047626195.1 Myxococcota bacterium | reverse complement strand
CAGGCTCCACGTCAACATCGCCAGGTAGCGGAGCGGTGAAGCTGATGATGGCGAGCATGGCCCAGGCAATGTCCGCGCCAGGGCAGCGTTGAGCGATGAGGTCGGCGTCTTCTACGGAGCCGGACAGGCCCAGGATTCCAGCCTGGCCACGGTCGCGTCCTAGGCGGTGCAGCCAGTCGCCTTTGCGCAGGGCTGTCGCCGATACTGCCAGCGCAATCACGTCGAAGGAGGTCTGTAGAGCGCTGTCTTGGTCCACGTGAACGGTCAGCTTTAGCCGGTCCGGCGTCGTGCGATGTCGCTTGTCGTTCAGCGGGTACAGCGGCAGTCCAGCTTCGGCTAGGGCCTGTTGCCGCGGACGGACGAGGAGGTGAACCTCGGCCCCACCCAGATGGAAGTGACGAGCGAAGGCCTGGCCGATTGCACCGGCACCAATGATGAGAATGCGCATGGCCCTTGGGTATCGCACTGGTCTGGCCTGTGCGGACGCAGCCACGACCAAAGACTACGTTCCTAGGAGCAGGTCCTGCAGGGCTTGGAGCGACAGGCTGGACGACGAGTCCGAGTCCGACAGCAGGGCGTCCATCAGCTCCCGCTTCTCTGCCTGCATGGCTAGGATTTTCTCCTCGACGGTGTCTGCCGCAATGAGGCGGTACACCGTCACGGGCTTGTCCTGGCCGATTCGGTGGGCGCGGTCCGTGGCTTGGTCTTCCGCCGCAGGATTCCACCACGGGTCCATGTGGAACACGTACGACGCCGCTGTGAGATTCAGGCCGGTCCCCCCCGCTTTCGTCGACAGCAGAAAGACGTCGGCCTGTCCATCTTGAAAGGCCGCGACAGCACGTGCACGACCCTCTGCAGACGTAGCCCCGGTCAGCCAAGCAACGCGAAATCCACGCTCGATGAGTGTGTCGCGAGCCAATGTGAGGTGCCGAACGAAGGTGCTGAAGACCAAGGCTTTGTCGCCCGACTCACGCAGGTCTTCGAGGCGCTTGACTAGGTGCTGTACCTTACCGCCGACGACCGGACTTGTGGGGTCGGACAGTCTTGGGTCCGCTGCCATCTGGCGCAGGCGAGTGAGCTCGGCAAGGACCTTGAAGCGCGCGGTCTTTGGGTCGGCGTCGGCAATGCGGGCCAGGGCGAGAACGCGGCTTCGTTCCTACAGAGCACGATGCTCTGCGGTCAGCTCTACGCGGTGTACGACTTCCGTTCGGTCCGGCAGTTCGGGGGCAACAACGGCCTTTGTGCGACGGAGCATGAACGGTGAGACGACCCTTGCTAGGGCATGGCGCCGCTCGGTGTCTCCAGCATCTATCGGTTTTGCCCAGCGCTCTCGGAATGCCGAGTGACTACCGAGAAGTCCTCGGGCCGAGCAGGCGAAGAGACTCCACAGGTCGTCCACATGGTTCTCGACGGGGGTACCCGACAGGGCCAAACGAAAGTCTGCGTTGAGCGCTATGGCGGCCTTGGCTCGCTGGCTGGCGGGATTCTTGAGTGCCTGGGCCTCATCAAAGATGACCGTGGCGAATCGAGTGTTGGCGAGGACCTCGGCGTCGCGCACCAAGATGCCGTAGGACGTCACCAGGACTTGCCCCTCCATCAGGCCATCCAGGCTGCTCTCCCGGTCGCTACCTCGGTAGGTCATGGCCTCGAGCGTTGGAGCGAAGCGCGTGAGCTCGGCCATCCAGTTGAACCCGACACTGGTTGGCGCCACGACCAAGGCAGGGCCATCACCGGCGCGTCGCAGCAATAGAGCAATGCTCTGAATGGTCTTTCCAAGACCCATATCGTCTGCGAGAACCGCGCCTGGCGCCCAGTGAGCCAGGCGAGCCATCCACGCAAAGCCGTCGCGCTGGTAGCTGCGAAGGGTGCCGTTGAGCGACCTGGGGACGCACGGCTCAAGGGTACTCGATTCCCGAACGCGCTCGGCGAGGGTGAGCCACTCCTCAATCCCGTCGATCGTAGCGCCCGCATCGGAGATGGTCTGTAGCAGAGGGACGTGAACGGCAGACAGGGCGACCTGGCCACGGCTGCGTGTGGCGTTCAAGCCGGAGATGGCGTCCTTGAGGGTCTGGTTCAGGCGGACGTACCCACTGCCGGTCGAGACCCAGTCCCGACCGTCGTCAACCGCGGCCAGCAGGGCATCCAGCTCAACATCTCCCAGCGACGATGACGCACTTCCGCCCACGGTGAACCAGCCGCGGTCTTTGCGTATGCGAACCGTCATGCTGGAGGGGTTCAGCGTGCCGGTACTCGGCAAGGACCCGTCCAGTTCGAGTAGATGAGGGGTCTTGGACAGGTTGTGGACGGCGTTGAGTGCGGCATCCAAGTCGTCCAACAACCATGTGAATGGCTCGGTCTCAGCAGGTAGCTCTAGGGTCTGGGCGAAGGCGTGGGCGGCGGTCAGTTCCGCGGCCAGGTCTCGCTCAACATAGACGGGCTGTCCGTCGCGCAGGGTGTGTAGGGTGGTGGGCCCGGCTGCTGGAAGATGGGTTGAGGTCTGCGGAAGCGGACGCACGCCAACCGACAAGCGTAGGCCCCCATCAAAGCGTGCACGCACGACGAGACGGTCGTCGCCCTCGACTCGCTCACCGCGCATCTGCTCCCCCAGGCTGACGTCGACCAACGCGTTCAGACTGTGCAATCGAGCGAGCAGCGGAGCGGCGGCGTCCTCGCTCACGGTGTCAAAGTATTCGGCCATGACTCGAACGACTGCGCGTAGTTCTGGCGCACAGGGAATCACCGACAGACCCGTATTATCGAGTAGTAGAATGCCGTCATCGGTGCTGGACGCGGACAGCGCGGCCCGGTGAATCTTCCCGGTGGGTTGTTGGGTTCCATCCACCGTCCAGCGAGCGGTGATGGCGCCGTTGTGTTTGTCGAGGACCAGGCCCAAGCGGGCCCGTCGTACCGTGATGGTGGGCTCACCTTTGCTGGAGTGCAGGAGCACTCGGGGGTGGCCGACCAGTGCATCGGCAATGGCCCAGGCGGCGTTTCGCGGCGACGAGGCTCGGTGGACGGTGCGCAAGATGGCGTGGTCTTGAGCGGTGGCGATGTTCTTTAGGATTGGGTTGTAGCTGCGTTCTTGGCGCGCTCGGTACTTGCCATCTTTGGTCGGAACGGCGCTTCCCACCTCGATAGTCAGGATGCTGTCTGTCTTCTCCACGCGAAACACGACGACTCGGCCATCGTCTGCGGGCAGGCGCGTCAGATGTGTGTCCATGCGCTTGAGGGCGCGATGCCACTCGGGCAGGTTCATGGATTCGCGTGTGGTCAGCGCATCATCGGTGTCTGCCAGTAGACCCAAGGCAATGTGAAGAAGCGCATCTGTTGCGACTACTCGGTCATAGGCGTGTGCTTGGTGCTGCCGATCTGCAGTCGGGAGCTCGCCGTCCCAAGACGTGGTCAGAGAGAAGGTCCAGTCCAAGGCCGTCGCACTCGGTGCGTCCGGGTTCCAG
>JBLHSN010000470.1:0-3471 GCA_047626195.1 Myxococcota bacterium | reverse complement strand
GATGACGGCGTGCGGTTTGAGGCGACCGATGCCGTGCTCACGCCGGATCCGGTCTACGACGAGCTTAGCGAGGCGAGCGCGAGCGACGCTAGTGCGGTCGATGTGGGTGGTTTTGCCTCCGACATCGTCGTCCGAGCGGGGTTGCCCGAAGACACGCTGCCACGCTAGGCGTTGACGGTCTCCTCAGGGGTGTCCGTCATGCTTCGTCTCCGGTTTTCGTCCGGCGCTTGACCCAAGTAGCAGCCGAACCTAGCGTCATTCCCGCAATTACGATTTCGGGTGAGCTGCGGAACACCCCAACTCCACTCAAGAGCATTCCTGCCAGGTACACAGCATCGCGTGCTTCGGGCCGCCAGCGTGGTTTGCCGGGAGCCTTCAGTGGGGCGATGTCGTTTGGGGCTTCGAAGGGGTTGCTGGACATGGAGCCTAGTGTTGTGTGAGGTAGTATAGCATGCGTTTAAGCACGTCTAATCGTTGAAAGTCTCCTGAATAGACCGGCGTGTAAGCTGGTTTCCGCTGTACATCGCATGCGGTAGAACATCCAAATTGCGACGGGTGGAAAAGCAATCCGCTTGTTGCGACGGACGATACCCGCTGTGACAACGGCGACGCCGATAACAAGCCACAAATAAGGCCATGCAGACCCTCCCCGTGTGCCCTTCCGTAGCGCCTCTGCACTCGGTTCGGGTGCAGCAAAAGGGTCACTGGGTGGGATGTTCATAATGCGGCCACACTCCCGTAGGCGCCGACCCATTGTTCTGATACGGTCTCCTCCTCTGGGAGTTGCTGTGAGTCGATCGATTGTTTTGGCGCTGGCGCTGTGCGTCACATCTACGTCCGCATCTGCAGTAGAGTTTCCGGTGGGGGCGTTTGCCTCGCACTGGAACAAGTCGGGAACGCAAGACCCGGCGGTCATCGACTTGGCATCTCTTGGCTTGAATCCTGGCGACCACATTCGCTTGACTCAGGTTGGAGGCATGCGGTTTTCGAGATCGCTTCCGCAGAATGAAGGCTTCTTGTTCGGCATGTTTGCGACGAGCGACACCTTGCTACCGAATGGTGGTGAGACCCAGCGAGTACCGGATGCTGTCGGTGTGTGCGCGACCTACAACACGGCCCCCATCTCGCTGCCGGATGTCCCGCAGGACTTCAACATCTCCCGGGTCATCTTCCGAACCACGCCGAATAACCCCGCCTCTGAGCGATACTTCTCAGACGTCGTCATTCCGCAAGGCGCTACTCATCTGTTCGTGAGTGCCGCCGACAATAGCTACGGCGACAACATCGACCAGGGCCTGGGTATCGACATCTCGCTCGCTCCCGACGCGGAGCAGACCGCCGGTATTCGTGCTCTAGACGGCACGCTGGTAGAGGGCTCTCAGGTCGGCATCGACACCACCGGCGATGGCCAGATGGAGTGGTATGCGAATGACGCGCCGGTGCCGGTTCAGAGCGACTGTAGCTACGATATTGCGCTGCTCCCTGGCATTAACGGTGGTGCCCAAGTTCCCGGCTTGCGGTTCGAAGGGCTGTTTGCCGAGGCCAGATGGTCACCCGAACAAGGCAATGAGATTGGCGGCGTGTGGGACACCCGGCAGGTCACCCTTCGGGTCACAGATGACGCCGGCGACGAGATTGCTGGCAGCCTGCTGAGCCTGAGCGGACGTGCGGGGCGAGCGGAGATGGACATCAACGGTGTGTCAACTGGCACGGTCGTGGCGTTGCCCACAACCGACCGCGACGGAGCCCAAGGCCACTGGACCACAGACTTGTTGGGCTACGACCTGCATGTCTTCCCGGGCATTGGCGGCGACGCACAGCGCGGAATCATCTCTGGAAATGGCGCTGCCCAAGCGCTGTACCGGACGGAAGGCTCACATATACTCGACACTTCGGGTTCGGCATCCGTGTCGGGCATGACCGAAGAGCTAACCTTTGCTTGGCCGGTCGGTCCCGTCCGCCTGCACCTGCGCGACCAAGCCGGCGTCGACATTCCGGGGTCGGTCCTTAATGCCATCGACAATGGGCCGTGGGCGTTGGCTGCACCAGCGTCGCTGCGTGACCTGGACTTACCGGCAACGGTCGACCTTCCAGCCAACGACATTGCTGGCGCTCTCGGCGGCTGGTCCGCATCGCAAGGCGGCTTCAATCTAGCTCTGTCTCCGGGAATCAATGACGCCCGACAGGGCGGGCGTCTCAGCGGAAATGGCGATGGCGAGGTGCTGTACCGCTTGGACGGTATGGGAACGGAAGGGTCGGCACCGATCATCATAGACGCGACCGTGCTCGCCGACGGCAGCTTCGACATGACCTGGGAAGTCGCTGACCTCACTCTGCATGTCCGCGACCAAGACGGCGTTGACGTTCGCGGGTCGGTGGTTCGCCAGCTTGGTGGAAGCAGCGGCCGCATCATCACGGCACACGGCCTAGACCGCGCTGTTGTTCCTGGGGCGGTCATCCGTCTGCCTCGGAACGACTCTGCTACGGCTCTTGGGGGATGGTCCGAGTCCCGCGGCGGCTACGATTTCGCCGTGGTTCCTGGTGTAAACGGCGCCCAGCAGGTCGGAAACCTCGCCGGTCAGGGCGACGATACGCTGGTGTTCCGACAAGACGGAAACAACGCCATTGACGGGTCTCCGAGCGTACTTGTCGGGGCATCCGAGGTGGACAGCGGAGACCTCAGCTTCGTGTGGGCCATGGCGCAAGTACAGCTCGAAGCTGTAGATCAAGACGACGCTCCGGTGCCTGGCAGCTTGCTGACGCTCACCGGTAACGACACCAACACCCCAGCAGATGCGTCGATGGGGTTGCTGCGCCAGGAGCTTCCGCAGTTCATTCGCTTGCCAGTCAACACCTACTCTTGGGCGGAAGGCGGCTGGTCGCACGCACGTGGCGGCTACGACCTAATGATGCAGCCTTCGTACCGCGGGCAGCCTCAGAGCGGCGGTCTACACGGCCAGGCGGCCAATACAAGCGTGTTCCAGCACGATGGCAACGAAGGGGGAAGCTCCGCGCCGCGTATTGTCTCCGCAGATACCACGCGAATCAGCCTTGTTTGGCCCCAGCATGCCTGCGCCTTCTCTGTGGTCGGTCCAGATGGCCCCGTGTCTGGTGCAACGGCGGTCCTTCCCGCTGAACTAGAGGGCGAAGGCCGTATTCCAAGCACCGACTCTGGCTACGGAAGTGCGTCTCTTGGTGGATACGCCGAAGGATACCCGCTCACGGTGACGCTTCCCGGCGGGTCTGCACAGACCGTCTCAGTTGGCCTGAACGCGGCTGGTGAGCCTGTTCCAGCCTCGTTCGCGATGGACGGCACGGACTACGCCGTGTCCTGTCGAACCTTCAGCCCACCCACGTGTACAGGCGGCTCGGCCCAGGTTCGACTCGGGCAGTCGGTTGCGCTGGATGTGTCGGTTGATGACGCCAATGACGACAACTGGAGCCTCGCTTTCACACCAGAGGGGACGGGTG
>JBLHSN010000469.1:0-3475 GCA_047626195.1 Myxococcota bacterium | reverse complement strand
CAGGACGACGCCCCCGTCGTGGACCGGCGGCCAGCCGATGGGAGACTACCTGATTGGCGCTCTAGGGAACCGCGCGTAGGGTCATTGGTCTGTCACAACCGGGACACCGCCATCCGTCGACCGCGAACACGCGCCACAACAACTCCGCCCAGGTCAGGTACGTGGCAGCCCGACCGGGTTTCTCCTTGTTCGACAGCGCTCGCCGCTGCGATGCGGACGCAGGCGGAGCTGGAACACCCTCCCGCCGCCATGCACAGCGCCCTGCGAGCACGCCGTGGTAGTGGACGAGGTGCGCACGCGGTGGAGGAACCAGCGCCGCCAGACGCTCGACGAACTCGAGCGGTGTGAACGTGACGCCTGCAGTGTCATCCGCCCACGGACGCTTGACCGTCACCCGGATGAGGCCGGCCGGTGTCTCCTCCAATCGGGCTCGAGCCAGAGCCGGGCGAGCCAGATACCGGCACAGGCGCTCGCGGCCTCCGGCATCTCGACCGCCGACGGTCACCCCGCAGTGCAGGGTGTAGCCGCCCCAGCCTGCACACCGGGGAGGCAGCGCGTACGCGCGCCCCCGATGAACCTGGAACCGACGCGCGCGTCGCCCGCCCGAGACCGCTGACCGCCCCTGCACCGACGCCGCCTGCATCAGCAGCAGCGCGTCATCGTCGCCGTGCTCTTCCTCACCGTCGTCGGCTCCGAAGCGGTGTCGCGACAGCCAGCGCTCGGCACGGGTCGCCAGCTCCACCACCAGCGCGGCGACCTCCTCGGTCGTCACCTGGCGGTCACGCCACCAGCCATGCCACGGTTGAGCGGTCTCATCTCGGTCGAGACGTTCGGAACGCGCGCTGAGCTGTTCCATAACCAAGGCTTCTGGACCTCATCATTTTGGGATGCAAGTGCCTGGAACTCGGAGACCGTCAAGCAGTCGGTTGACCCGCTCGATGCTGTGCGGCGATCACCATGACCAGAAGTCGCAGGCCTAAAGCACCCTAGAAGAGCTGTTCCACATCGATAATCCGACTACCCGCATGAAACTTCCGCCCGAAAATCTGTCGACATTGTACACTCAACATGTCGCCTAGATGCCCGGATGGCAACCCTCCTCAACCAGCCCGTCCTAGCGGAGAATCCATGCTCGCACGCAACCGGCTACAACGCCCTCTCCACCGTCCTGTGGATGGTCGACCTTACGGTTTATCCGACGGAATAGGGCAGAGTCGCCGCGGGGGTGCCTTATGAGCCGAGGCACCGAGACAAAACCCCCTGTCGTCGTGGACAAAGAGTGCGCGTCCAGCACCGAACAAGAGACCGTCCAGACCAATGGTCCGGGCAATGCAGCACTGGCGGCCCAGCTACTTTTTGCCGCGTCACCGCCTATAAATCTCTATGCCTTACCTAAATCAAACGTTGAGGCGCATCCGAGTTCGCCCGTTCGGCCAGGTTCTCACCGAACCGTGCTCAGCCGCCTGTCTACGGGTACATCGGCCGCACGCACGTCCCGTCCGCGCAGCGCAACCTCCCAGCTTCTTGGTGCCCCATGTCCCGCATTCCCGCTTTTGTCGTCGTCGCTTGCCTTGCCATCTCGCTCGCTTGTTCAGGTGGACGCGTGACTCCAGACAAGCCCAGGGACTTTGTGTATGAGATGAACGGAGACGTACCCGACACGTTCCAGGGGATGGACCTGCCGTTCTACGGGGGCCAGATCGAGCGGACTAGCGAGACGTCAATGACAGTCAGCTACGGTCGCGGCGAAACAACGATGGAACAGCTGAAGGAGAACTGGCCTGATGCACTGGCTGCGGCTGGTTGGACGGAAGAGGAACGCGGTGAGTCCGGCAATGGAGACATGGACATGACCTACGCATTGCCGGACGGTCGCCGGGCGCTAGTCTCTGTTATCACCTACGCTCCTGGAGTGTGGCACGTTTACATCGGCCTTAGCGGTGGTGCGGCCCCATGAGCAAAGAACAAAAGCCGCTGCAGCCGCAGAAGGCCAATCGCGTACAAGACGGGGTCATTGCGCACCCCACCCTGCAGGGCGAAAACCAGGCACAGGCGGGTGAACACGAGAGCGAAGCCGAAGTCCAAGGCCCAAGCGGTGATGGCCTCGCTGCAGCGCTCGGCGCGCTGTTGCCAGAGCCAGCGCCAGCCGATGGAAGCTCAGACCCATTCGCCATCGCTGCTACCAGTACCATTGAGGCGACACCTCTTCCGCCGCGGGCCGCACTCTGGGCTGACCTGACCTTCTGGCAGGCCCCGTGGTGGGCCGAGGGCGGTCGTCGGGCCGACCATTGGCGCCGGCATGTCGATCCGTTGGCAGAGGTGCTTCAAGCTGCTGACACGCTGGATGAAGCGGAGTTCTCAAGCCTATGTCAGATCGCAGCTTTCCGATCTCGGCTACTGGCAAACGGGGACTTCGTCGACGCTTTACTGAAAAAGCGCTCCCCCACCGAAGCCCTGTCTCTACGACTGTTGCTCGCAACGGGTGTTCGCGCCAACGAAGCCCCCATGACCACGCTGTTTGGGCTGTTGTCACAGTCGGACCCACAAGCCGTTCAAGCCGCCCTCAACATGGTTCGTCTAGACCCTGAAGTCGCACTGCAGGTCGCAACCCACCGTGGCGTACTTGCCGCCATCCGCCAAGAGGACCCAGAACTTGCGGCGACAATCGACGCTCAATCACACAGGAGTCTAACGGGGAATGCGCCATCCGATGCATCCGACTCGACCACGCCGAGTGACGGCTGGATGAGTGCCGCAGAAGAGCGCATTGAACGCTTGGTCACTGACCTCAAAGCAGGGACTAAGACCGGAGGTACATACACCGACCCAGGCCCAGCACTACTTTCCATCTTAGTCCGGGCCCAAGCACAGCTCACGCAACACGCACAAGCGCTCTCAGACAACCCAGGCCAAGTTGTCGCTCGGGTACGCATGGCCATGGTCGAGGCCGGAGACCGGTTCGCGTCGTCCCAGTCCGTGCTCGCCGTTCTCGATCAGGTGCAAGATCTCGGGACCCAACGCCGAGTCGCTCAGTTGCTAGGTCGCGAACGAGACACGGTCGGCGAAGCAGCATCCACAAGCGAAGCAGTGTCACCAGAAGACAGAGAACACACGGCCGCCCTCGGTGTCTTGCTCGCGGAAGCCGTGGGCCGGAACAGTCAAACAGAAGCCCAAGCAGTAGCCGATGTCTTCCGAGACCTCTGGCAGAGACTCGATCGGGATGCCGACAATCCCGATCAACTCTTATCAACGCTTCAAACCATTCTGGAAGTTGCATACGCCAATATAGGTGGAAACCTAACATTCGGGCTGTCTAACCTGGAGGATGGCGATGACATCGCCCGCCGACTTGGCTTCGACTCCCTCGCTATCGCCCAAAAATCCGACGATGACACTCGCACCGACCGCGTCATTCAAGCCGAATACGATCTTGAGTTCCGTCTCGCCGCACTGTTCCGCCGATTGACAGCGGGTG
>JBLHSN010000468.1:0-3511 GCA_047626195.1 Myxococcota bacterium | reverse complement strand
TGGTGGGCGGGAGCATGGGTCCGCGGGCAGCATCACGGGTCTTGGAACACGGCACCATTGCCGCTGTGGCGGTATGCACGCCAAACCGCCTCAGCGCCATGCCGGCGGACTTGGTGCGACGCTATGACGCTTGAACGAAAACCGGCGCCTCAGACTGGGTCTGAGGCACCGGCTTTGACTCATGTGAGTCTTACTACTGGACGGAGCCAGCGACGCCTGCTTGCGGGACGATGACGCGGAACTCGGCACGGCGGTTTTGTGAGAAGGCGGTCTCGGTGTGGCCCATTGCGGCGGGACGCTCTTCGCCGAAGGAGACGGTGCCCAGCTGGCTGGCGGAGACGCTTTGGGCCTGCAGATAGCGGCTGACCGAGGTGGCCCGGCGTTGGCCGAGGGCCAAGTTGTAGTCGGTGGTGCCTTGCTCGTCAGCATGGCCTTGGATTTCAACGACGAGGCTCGGGAATCGGGTCAGGATCCCGGCGTTGGCCATCAGTGCGGCCTTGGAGTCTTCGTTCAGTTCGTCGCTGTTCAGCTCGAAGTTGACTCGGGAAAAGTTAGCGTTGAGCTGGGTGGCGGCGTCCATGCGCTCGGCGTCCGTTGTTGTGGGACGGGCGGCTACAATAGTGGTTGCCGGGATTTCCGGCTCCGCTGCTACGACGGGGGGATTCTTTTTGCAGCCGGTGAGAACGATGGAGGAGACGAGAAAGAGTGTTGCAAAGCGATTCATGATGACCTCGAGGCCACTTGGGCCGATGTCGGATGATCCGAACGTGAACCCACTAGCATGATGTGTGCCAGCTTTTCAAGGTGGGAATGCAGCTGTAGACAATAGGCATATAAAGGTTTCTATAGGGTGTATCGGTCGAGGGCGATTCCGCGATGAGGTGGTGCATTTTGCCTCACTTAGGGCACTTTGCCTCACCCAAATTGGGGCACAAAGCCCCTCTGCCTGTGTTCAGTAATCAAGAAGAAACCTGAGTTTACGTTGGCAGAGGCGAGTAGGCATAGGCTCCGTACGCTGCGATGAAACAGCTCTGTCGCAGCGAACCCCTGTGCGGTGCGTCCACATGATGGACCCGAGCGTCAGCGTAAAATCGAGCATCTATCAAATGTCTCGCGAGTCGATGGAAAGGGGGACGCCCCATGGATGGATGGCGGTGGCGAGACCTGGGATATCTAGAATATTGAACAGATTGGAATCGACCACGTTGCGGACCGCAATGTCGAGCGACCCGCGTCGTGCGGCACTGGATGAGGTGACTAGCTGGGGTAAACGGGGGCTTGCAGCGACGATAGTAAGTCCAATGACGGTGGCCCCGGCAGCACTCCTAATTTGCCGTGCTTTGTCCACCGAGGCCGTCGCTCCCAGAGCAAGGGCGATGACTACTATGACGACCCAGAACACGTCTGTGAACCAGTGACTGGTCGGTGGTGTGCCTGGAGCGTCCTCCGCAGCCTTGGTCTTGAAGGTGATGGTGACGCACAAAGCAGCGCAGAGCAGTCCGTCTTCCGCCTGTGAGGCGTGTCCGGACCTACGGAAAATGCTTCCAAGCGTGGTCCCCATAATGACTATCGGCCAGTCAATGCGTGGAGTCTGAGCAGACACTTGTAGGGGGGGGGCAACCAATGAGGTGATACCAAGGGCGACCGCGATATTGACTGGGTTGTTACCCACAACGTTCCCCACGGCCATCCCAGAGCTTCCGGTGAAGGCATCTTGAACAGACATCACTGGTTCGGACATGGGTGTACCCGCCGCAACCACCGTCATCCCAGCTACCGCGGGCGTCAGACTCAGTCGCAGCGCGAGCGTGGCAGACCCTTTGACGAGCGCTTCGCCTTCCATGACTAAAAGCGCAAGGCCCCCTCCAAGAAGCCGGACGTTTCCGGCAAGCATCGGTTCGTCTACCCCACAGGAAAGTCGACCAAGCCGAATCCGGGCTGGTCCGATGGGTACAAGCAACCCTCCTTAAGATGGACGGCGGCAGATGTCGGGTCATCTAGCAGGTCGAGATGCCCATCAAGGTCTGCGAACTCCACGTTTCGACGGGACAAGGCGAAGGCTAGTCCTCCTGCGATGGACAATGCCGCCTCGTCCATACAGCCGACCATGACCTCCAGTCCTGCTGCGCGGGCGACGCCGTTGATCAAGGCGGCTCGGTCGATTCCGCCTACTTTGACGAGCTTGAGGTTCACCATGTCCATGGCATCGCCTCGCGCGTAGAAAAAGGCGTCGCCGAGCGACAGAATGCTCTCGTCTGCCATGACGGGTGTTGTGGTCGCAGCTGTGACATCACGTAGGACGCGACGCTGATCGGCGGGGGTGGGCTGTTCGAGCATCGACAGTCTAGCGCTTGTGACGGATGCCGAAAAATGGATGGCTTCGCTGGCGGTGTAGCCTTGGTTGGCGTCGAATCGAAGGTCGATGTCCGGTCCGATAGCCGCTCTGACCGCGAGAACCCGCTCGATGTCCGCCTCTACATCCACACCTCCCTTGAGCTTGATGGCACGAAATCCTTCGGCCACGTACAGGAGGGCTTGAGCGACCGTCTCGTCGCCTGGACGGATGTACACGGTCATACTTGTGGCCATGTGCGTGCGGTAGTGGCCGAGCAGAGTGGTCACCGGAACTCCGCAGACCTTGCCAAGAATGTCGTATAGCGCCGCGTCGACAGCCGAGCGTACACTGGGACAGCTCGGCAAAGCATCGAACAGCGGCTCGTTATGGACGGCACGCCGGA
This sequence comes from Myxococcota bacterium, assembly GCA_047626195.1. GTDB lineage: Bacteria > Myxococcota_A > UBA796 > UBA796 > CAJXTB01. Next base: position 773 of record JBLHSN010000468.1, on the reverse strand, counting down.
GAGGGTCAGCGCCGTGTAGCAGGGGTTCTACAACGTCTTTTAGGGCTCGAGCAGCATCTTTGGGGGTCTCGCCGGTCACGCCTTCATCGGGTGCGACGATTCCGAGTCCTACGTGTTCTGTGTCGGTGACCAAGCGCAGGCCGACGTTGTACACGGTGTCCACGGTCTCATACGCAATGGTGTAGGGCTCCCGTAGGCGCAGCTGTAGGGGGACGGCCTCTACACGAATAATGCGCATTTTGGCTTCGCTTTCGTAGGCAACCAGGGGCTGAGCGCTTCGATGAGTATATCGACTCCGTGAACGAGCGGGTCGCACACGGGAAGACCTGTGAGTTCAGCGAGCTCTGCACAGGCGATGTCGATTGCGTCACGGGAACCCAGTCCTTCGTGATTGAGGGCAATAGCGACCACGGGTCGGCCACCCACCAACTCCAACGCGTGGATCTGAGTGAGGATGTCTTGGAGTGGAAAGCCGGGAAACCCGTCGTATTCGAGCCGGGTAGGCGCGTGTTGTAGGACGATGGCCTCGGGTCGTGTTGCGGCGAGAATTTCCAGGCCACCCGGATATGCCGGGTTCATCAGGGACCCTTGGCCTTCGATGACAATGACCTTTGGCGCCCGTTCATCCCAGGCAGAGACCACGGCATGCTCGAGCTCGCCGGCGACGAAGTCGTTGACGAGGCTGTCGAGGACCATGCTGTAGCGAGCCCCCTGAAGCCAGCCGGTCTGACCGGTGCCAATCATTTCGGTCGAGCATCCCTGCTGTTGCAGTG
>JBLHSN010000467.1:0-3523 GCA_047626195.1 Myxococcota bacterium | reverse complement strand
TCCCGTCTTGATGTTGTTGCCAGACGTGCTTGCGGCAAGGCTCTCGTTCGCTCTGCACATCCTGCGCCCGGGCCACCAACCCATGTGTTTGGTGCGGCGTCTGCGGAACAAATACCACCGCGTCTTGGGCAAGACGTAGACGCGGCTTCCGACGACACCAAGGAGACAGAGCCTCCCAGCTTGACGCATCCATCGTCAATGGCAGCGTCTCGGTCCGACTCCGGGTGTCGTTCGAACGATGGGGAAAAGGCGTCTCCGCTGACGAGGGGTACAAAACGCGTTGTTTGCGTCGGAGACCCCGCCGGTGAGGGACGTTCACCTCAACATCCATCGGTTGGCGACTCGCGGCGACGGTGATGGCGTGTCCAATCGACGCACAGCCGTCGGGACACGTCAATCTGGCATCGTTGCTACGGTCGAGGGCACTGTACGGGCACTCGCTAACGTCTGTGAACAGTGGGATGAGACTCGCGAATGATGAGAGCTCATTGGACGGAGGATGAAGTCCCGCCCGACTAGGCCGTCGCCGGGAGGAAGGTCGATGTCGGTGTCACCGGTCCGACACCACACACGGTGTTGGGCCAGGGAAGACCACCGACATGCTGCCCTGGCCGAGCACTCGCTCGATGAGGTAGCAGTCGATGCGGTCGTCAGCTCTCACGCGACGGAGTCCTGAAGCTGGCCCGAAGCCAAATACTGGACCGTGGCACGCACGACCTCGGGGGCCTGCATGATGAAGGTATGTACGGCGCCGGGAACGATGAGCGTATCTTCTGCACCTTCCAGAAGGGCGGAGGCTACGCTCACGGTCATGTCGTCATCCCCCTGTAGAAGAGGGTTGTAGCCCTTGCCATCACCACGCACTCCGGCAATGACTCCGAAGGGACAGGCGGGCTTGGCGAGCAGGTCGACGTACTCGCTGGTGAGCTGGGAGGCAGCGGGTCCAGCCAGCTCGCGGAATGGCTTGAGATGGACCAGGATGTCGGCCATACCGGCACCCTTGTTCGGTGTTGCGATCATGACCAGGCGATTCACCGCGATTCGGTGGCGCCAACCCCCACTGCGTCCGAGCACCTCTCGCGCGATCAGCCCGCCCATGCTGTGGGTGACGAATGAGACGGTCTCAATGTCGTCAGACGTTTCAAGGACTTCGTCGACTTGGTCCGCGTGCAGCTCAATCCCGCGCCGCGTGCTTGGGTAAGTGATGGGGGCGGTGGCGTATCCGGCACTGTTGAGGGCGCGCACCATAGGCCGCCAGCCTTCAGCGGCGCGAAAGATACCGTGCAGAAGAACCACCAGATGAGTGGACGACCGTTTCAGACCCTCACTCTCACGGAGTCGCTCAAACCGGCCCCGGCAGTCAGCGTACGTCCCGCGGCACCGTCGGCGAAGCTGTGGGTCGATAAGTCTGTGATGACCGGTAAGGACGTTGCGTTGAATGCGAAAGCCCTCGAACACGAAGCAGTCGCCCCAGAGTTGTTTGCCGCCAAGGGTCGGTAGCGCGAGAGTTGCATCATTCATGAGTGCACTCTATCTGACCGCTCCGAGGAACGACGAATGCGACGCGAGAGTCCGGCCGCCCACAGGAACGCTCAACCCATTGCTGCTGCTCTGCGCGGAGTGCTCCCGGAGCGTGGCCGCGTGCTGGAAGTACCCTGCGGAAGTGGAGTGCACAGCGCTCTACTTTCGACGGCATTTCCGAACCTCCATTGGTTGCCCGCTGACATCGATCCCGAAGCATTAGTCTCTACCGCCTTGTGGCTGGATCAGGGAAGTGCGCGTCTGCAGGCGCCGCAGCATCTGGATGTGACCCGGCTTCCGTGGACGTTGGAACCGGTGGATGTGGTGTTGGCTGTCAACCTAATTCATGCAGCACCGCCGGAGGTGACATTCGGGCTGGTCCAAGGGGCCGCGCGGGCATTGGCCATCGGTGGGGTGCTTATTTTGTACGGCCCGTTTCGCGAGTTCGGTGAACTGTGTGCGTCGAACGTCGATTTCGAGGTTAACTACTTACAGCAGAGAGACCCTCGCTGGGGCGTGCGCGACCTCGATGACGTGACCACATTAGCGGCCCAGGTCGGGCTGATCCGAGAAAGCCGTATAGAAATGCCGGCTAACAACCTCCTTGTCGTGTTTCGACGCCAGGACGTGTCGACCGCGTCGGATGTGGGGTAAACTTCCGACATGCGCACCTCTTTCGTCTTTCTTGCTAGCGTTGTGGCCCTTACCGGCTGCCGCCCCGAGTTCACCTCTGTCGAAGAGGCGTGCCAAGACAGTGCGCTTGGCAGCGGTAAGGCATCCGACAATGCGATATCAGCGGTCACTCGTGGAAACTGCTACCGTCGGCTGGTGGGTCAAGCGCCTGCTCGTGTAGACATGGACTTCTCGAACGCCTCGCGTGCTCACGCTCGCTACGTCGATCAAAACGGTTTCTTCCGGTCAGAGACTACCGGAGCGCAAGAAAGCCCTGAAAATCCTGGGTACACCGGTGAATGGCCATGGGACCGACTCGCCGCTCAGGGCTACGACGCCGTCGACCAAAACGACGGAACGGTGATGTATTGGAGCTTGCCACTTCCCTCGGTGGGTACCGTTACCAACGAAGTAGACGTGTGGATGGACCACTGGATTACGCGCCAGATCTTGCTTCAGCCAGGGGTGGTGGACTCTGGCTATGGGCGCTCTGGTGACGTCAGCGTCTACGAAAACGTCTCGGAGTTTCCGTCAAATGACCGCGTTGATAGTCCATTTGTCTACCCCGCAGATGGACAGTCGGGCCTTCCGATAAGCATTGTCAACGGATTTGCCGGCGAAGTCGTTCCAGAGTCGAGCGTTGTTGGCTACCCGGTCACCATTACGGTGTCGTCGGCGAGCCTCGGAAGCGATGCGTTTGATGAAAATCCCTACGGTTTGGTGCTTCTGGAGCAGCAAATTCTTGATCCTGACAACAACCGGGTCGAGGTCATTGAGATTCAGCCAGAAGCATCGGGACAGCCGATGCCGAACACGGTGGCGTTGATTCCTCGTGAGCCCCTCGTGCCAAACACCGAGTACCGCGTGTTTGCGCGTGTCAGCTGGGTAGACGGCATCAAGAACATCGAAGCTACATTCACCACGGGTACGAATGGCGTTGAGGTGTCTGACGATGGCGAGCTGGATGAAGAGTCTGCCCGCATCGCGGCTTACCAGGCCGGCTTGACCCTACAGCGCAGCATTCTCAGTCCGCGGTCCCCGAACCTTCCGCAGTAGCGCTGTCTGAGTCGGGGTCCACCGGCTCGTCGAGTGCAGGGCCAGCCTCTTCGAGTGCGTGCTTGAGCAGTCGGAGCTCTTGACGTGACGAACCGCGTGTGCGTTCAAGTGCTGCGCGGAACAGACCGAAGCGCACTTCGATGAGTGCAACCTTCGTGCTGGAAATGTGCTCACGGAATCCTGGCTCTAGGACCTCGCTGAACTCAGCGTGTGCACGACGCCATGAGGTGCGTGCATCTTCATCTTGCGATGCCACGTCGAGTCGCGCCGCTTC
>JBLHSN010000466.1:0-3665 GCA_047626195.1 Myxococcota bacterium | reverse complement strand
AAGACGGCGAAGTGGGCCAAGACAGCGTCACCGTCTTTGTCAGCGACGCCCCAGTGATTGCCGAGCCGGGCGACTTGGTGTTCACCGAGCTGATGATCAACCCGCAAGTCGTGCAAGACGAAGTCGGCGAATGGGTCGAGATGTACAACACGTCGGGCTCCCCAATAGACGTTGCCGGCTACACCTTCCGCGACGACGATAACGATACCTGGATTCTTGAAGGCCCGTTCATTGTGCCGCCCAATGGCTACTTTGTGCTGTGCGCCGAGACCAATCCTGCTCTCAACGGCGGTGTTCCCTGTGACGGCGGCTTCAACCGCAGCACCCAGGGCGACGGCATGGCGCTGGCCAACCGCGTGGACGAAGTTGTTCTCACCCGCCCGGACGGCGTCGAGGTCGGCCGCATTGTGTACGACGCAAGCTGGTTCACCCCGGCCATCGCTGTGGGCGTGGACCCGGCCGTGTTGGGTACTCCCGCACAGACCGACAAGAATGAGTGGTGTGACCAAGTCACCGTCACCTCACCCATGAGCGAGACGGGAACGCCCGGCGAGCCCAACGACCCGTGCAACTAGTAGGTTGTTGAGAAGGCCTCGCGCTCGTCGCACGGTGCATCCCAGTCGAGAGCAGGTCCCGGTGGAATGATGCGCGACGGGTTGAGTCGCTCGCTACGTCCCATGTAGCCAAGCTTGTACGCTTGAACATTCACGGTCCTGGCGAACGCTGGCATTTGGTACAGGTCGCGCAGGTACCCAGACAGGTGTTGGTAGTCGGCAATACGCCGAGTGTTGCACTTGAAGTGACCGAAATACACGGGGTCAAACCGCACAAGCGTTGGGAACAAGCGGATGTCCGACTCGGTCAACACGTTGCCACACAAGTAGCGCTGGCCAGCCAAGATGGACTCACAGCGGTCGAGTGCGGAAAATAGTCGGTCCAGTGCGACTTCATACGCGGCTTGGGAGCCGGCAAAACCGACCTTATAGACGCCGTTATTGATGCCGTCATACACCCAGTGGTTGGTATCGTCGATGAGGGTACGCAATGCGGCCGGACGCAGGTCGAGCCGGGTCCGTGCCACCGCGTTGAACTCGTGCTCGAACATTCGCACAATCTCTGAGGACTCGTTGTTCACCACCTTTCCGAGCTTTCGGTCCCACAGCGTTGGGACGGTACAGCGCCCAGTGTAGGTCGGGTCATGAGCGGTGTAGACGGTATGGAGCGACAGTCCTTTCACGGGCTCTGCCGGCTGAAAACCGTCTTCGCGGGACCACGACTCCAAGGTCTGCGAAGCCTTGGGTTGGACGGCGTCAATCCCTTCACGGAACCACCAGCCACCCTCGTTTCGGTGCACATGCGCCATGGACGTACTTACCGCTTGGTCCAAGCCGAGAAGATTCAACACAATCATCGTTCGCTGCGACCACGTACAATTGTAGGCTAACCACAGGTGATATCGACCGGTTTCGGCGGCAAATTCGGTACTCCCGTCGGCGCGAATCCAGTCACGTACAATCGTGGGCGTACGCGTCCATTCACCGGCCTTTTCCTTGCTGACCACGTCATCGTCTACCCACTGCCCGTTCACCAACTGACCCACGTCCACCCCGCCCCTCATCACTATCGCACTGGCTGTCTCCCCTACTGTCACGCTATGCGCTGTTCCTGACTTGGATGACGCATGACTACGCCGCTGTACCGCCCCGAACCTGTCTCGTTGAAAGGCGCGCAACCCGTTGACCGGAACACGAATCCCGGCAACGCCGTCATGCGACTTCGCAAGGGTGAACGCCTGATGGTCACCGACGCCTACAGCACCGGTGCTGAGATCTTGGACGAGCTGTATCACGCGCTACGTCCACCGAGAGATGGCGCCAGCTACGCCCTGCGTCAGGGGTTCAAGCGGTCTTTTCGCGACGCCTCCATGCGACTTCTCGCTCCGATTAAGAATCACCGCTTGGCACTCGAGAACTCGCAGCACATCGAGTTCCTACGCGAGTTGTACGCAGACACCCCCGACTTCACCCTGCCCTTCGTCCAGGTTCAGGAGCTCTTCGGTGCCTGGCAAGCCTACGACCACGGCGTGCAGATGGCCGTGCTCGGTGGAAAGATTCACCCGTACTACGGCACCTACGCGCCCTCTCGCACATCCCACCTAGAGCTGTTTGCCCAATGGTTGCGCGGGTACGAAGGTCCAAAGAAGACATCCGTCGATGTTGGAACCGGCTGCGGTGTGTTGGCACTGCTGATGGCTCGCGGTGGCGTTGAGCACATCTTGGCCACGGACACCAATGCCAACGCCGTAAAGAGCGTGGTCAATGAGATTGCCCGTCGCGATGGCAAGGTTCCTATCGAGCCCAAGCATACCGACCTTCTGGGCGAAGACGACACCCCCTTCGACCTCATCGTGTTCAATCCGCCCTGGCTCAAGGGCGAAGAAACCAGCCTACTCGACCGCGCCTTGTACTTCGAAGACGCCCTATTTGAGCGCTTCTTCGACCAAGCTCATGCCCGCGTTTCTCCCGAAGGCCGCGTGGTGTTGGTGTTCTCGAACATCCTCTCCTTGGTTCAGCCGGACGTCCCGCACCCCATTGAGCGCGAGCTCGAGGCCGGGCGCTTCACTCTGGTGAGCAAGCTGCAGCGCAAGGTGAGGGCCACACGCAGCCCCGATGGGCGGCATCGGACTACCAAGGAACGCGTTGAGATCTGGGAGCTCGCCCGGGCCTAATCCGCGTAGTGCGCTCTCCGACGACGGCGCCAGAACACCAGCAACAAGCCCATCAGCGGCCATGCCAGGACCGGCGTTCCCATCTGACTGCACGCGCATCCGCCGGCGGCGATGGGCTCTGGGACCTCGCCGTTGATCTGCAGCGAGACCCGAGCAAAGGTGAACTCCAGCGACTCGGGTTCATCGATAGGCCGCGATGCGAGCGAGACGTAAAGAACCTCGCCTGCGTTCGTGACCACGTCGCCTTCCGGGCCAAAGGTCAGCGCCACACCGGTTCCCTCACCGTCAAAGTCGGCGTCGAAGTCGGTGGGAACGGCGGTGCGCAGCCCGAACAAGGACAGGTCGACAATCTCGTGGCCTACAGGCTCGCCGCGGCGAACGTGGATGCGGTAGCCAATGTTCCCGGTGCGGTCGTTCCACTCGGTAAACCGCAGGTCCACATCCGAACCATCGGCGGGCATGGTGATGCGGTACTGAACTTCCGCGGGAAGCACCTCAAGGGCGCCCGGAATGCCGGTGAACAGCAGCAGCGCGTCATGCTCTTCGTCATTCACCAAATCGATGACCCGTTCGCAGTCAATGAGATTGGCAGCAGTCACGGCTTCTTCGACGGCGGCCACTCCGTCCACCGACAACGCGTCAGCCACACGAAGGTCGGTGGCCGCGTCGAGCAAGGACTGGCCCGCCTCCGTCCAGTCTGTCGACGGCCCCCAGGTGCTCAATGCGCCCCACAGTAATGACTCGACATCGCCAATTTCAAGGCGTTCATCCTGGGTCAACCTATAGAACAGGTGTCCCCATAGCAGGCCGTCCGCGTGCACTTCGCCAACCAAGTCTTGTGGACAACTGCGCGGCTGCAACAGGTCCCGAATCGCGGTCTGGTCAAAGGCGGTTCCGGCGTAGGCGCCAATGGCCGGGTCTTCGGTGAGCAGCAGCG
>JBLHSN010000465.1:0-3718 GCA_047626195.1 Myxococcota bacterium | reverse complement strand
CCCTGGCAAAAGGTGGACTCACCCGGCTGTACATCGGGCCCGAATCCGGTGACGACGTGGTGCTCAAGCGTATTGCTAAGGGAGATACCTTCGACGGTCATGTGAACGCCGCACAGGCGGCTCACGCCGCTGGAATGGAGCTATCGGTCATCGCCCTGCTCGGCGCCGGAGGCATTGAGCGGTCCGCTGAACACGCGCATGAAACCGCACGACTGGTGACGGCCATGGACCCCGAGTTCTTCGCTGCACTCTCCCTGACGGTCATCCCAGGGACTCCGCACCAGAAGCTGGTAGACCGCGGGCGCTTCGTATTGCCCGGTCCCATGCAGATGCTGGGTGAGCTGCGCACCATCGTCGCCGAAGCGAACCCCACGGATGCCCTGTTCCGCACCAACCACGCGAGTAACTACTTGCCCCTACAGGGACGCTTGCCCCGTGACCGCGCCGGTATTGTGGCTGCCATCGATCTGGCGTTGAAGGGTCAACTTCCCCTGCGTGACGAGCGCCAACGCGGACTGTAGACCCCGTTGCGTGTACAGTGCCGCCACTAAGCTGGAGACGCCATGAAGTGGGCCATCGACGACAACTGCCGCTGCGACTTGATCTTCTACTCGGGTCTAGGCCTGGCCGGTGACGAGACCGTCATCCGCATCTTCCCGAGCGGCCGCCAAGGCGACGTAGAGCACACCTTCCAGTCCATGCGCATGGGCGGAACGGCGGGCTTGCGCGTCTACCTGTGCACAAGCACCGACGACGAGGACTGGACCGAGCATCCATACCGCTGCATTCGTGTGGTGAAGGGCGTGGGCCTAAAGACATCGACCCGTCGCATCCTGCTCAACATTCACGACCTCGACTATGGCCAAGCGCCATCGGACAAGAGCCTCAAGCACGACCAAGACGGCTTCCCCGAAGTGAAAGATGTGAAGGACGGCGAAGGCTGGACGTTCGGCAAGGGCTCGGGCTCGTTGAAGAATCGAATCCGTATGATTCGGATTGAGAAAGAAGCGTAGGACGGGTTGCGACGCGAACAGTCAGCCTAGATGGCTGATGCCTGAACCGTCGACACCCAACTAGCGGAACACCACCGTGCGATGCCCATTGAGCAGGACACGGTGCTCCAAGTGCCACTTCACCGCACGGGACAGGACACTACGCTCGGTGTCGCGTCCGACTGCTGCGAGGTCTCTGGGCATCTGTGCATGGTCCACGCGCTCAACCGCTTGCTCAATGATCGGCCCCTCATCGAGGTCCGCAGTCACGTAGTGCGCGGTGGCGCCAATTAACTTTACACCGCGGGCAAAGGCCTGGTGGTAGGGCCGCGCGCCCTTGAAGCCGGGCAAGAACGAGTGGTGGATGTTGATGCAGCGCCCCGCGAGCTTTGTACACAGGTCATCCGACAAGATCTGCATGTAGCGAGCCAGAACCACCAAGTCGGCGCGCGTCTCCTGCACAACATCCCAAATACGGCCCTCTTGAGCTGCCTTATCGCCATCTATAATGGGCAGGTGATGGTACGGAATCCCATGCCAGCCAACCTCTTGCTCGAGGGTACGGTGGTTGCTGACCACCCCAACGATATCGGCTTTAAGCGCATTCGTTCGAGCCCGAAACAGCAGGTCATTGAGACAGTGACCCTCGCGGGACCCGAGCACCAGAACGCGTGGCCGATGCGCCAAGTCAAAGAAGCGCGCCGACAGCGATAGCTCCTCACGAACCTTGTGAAAATCCGATGACAGCTCGCCCACATCAACCACCAAATCCGGGGGCTGGAGCACAACCCGCATGAAGAAGGTTCCCGTAGACGGGTCGCCGTGTTGCTGGGAGTGGACAACATTGCAGTCGCGCTCTGCGAGGAATCCAGACACCCGCGCCACAATTCCCGATCGATCCGGCCCAGAGGCCACCAACACCCACGTTCTGCTCACTGCCACCTCCGATGGCCACAGACTACCGCACACAGCCAAGGTGCAGGCATCAACGTCTCATCATCGTCGGAGGCGAGAGCGAGATGGGGTGAGCCTGCCTGGTCTCTACGGGGCCTGACCTAAGTAGGCCGGTCCGTCGGACGCTCGCCCATTGGGTAGGTCCCCAGTACCTTCAGCTGTGGGGAGAGCGCACGCAGCACCTCAATGGCCTCGTCCACACCCTCGCTACCGGTAAAGTCCAGGTAGAAGTTGTACAGCCACGCGGCCTGTTGCGACGGACGGCTCTCCAGCTTGGTCAGGTTGAGCCCGCGACGCATCAGTGCATCCAAGCACCCGTGCAGCGCGCCTTGCTCGTGGCGTAGAGTCAGGATGACACTTGTCTTTCGCGGCAAGCGCGGGTCGCACACAATGGGCTTGCGGCACACGGCCACAAAGCGAGTAGTGTTGTCGGCGCGGTCCCCAATGTCGTGGGCGAGAATCGCCAACCCCCTCTCCGTGGCTGCCGCTTCGCTCGCAATCGCGGCTTCTGAGAGGTCTTGCTCGTGAATCAACGCGTCACAGGCCATGGCGGTGTCTGGGTACCGCTCCACCAAACAGTCCGACAGCGAGTTGAGGAACACGTTGCACTGCGCCAGAGCCATGGGATGGCTACGCACCCGGCGAATGTTGGCCAGGGGAACTGGGCGCAACGCAATCAGGCAGTGCCGAACCAACAAGAAGTGCTCACCAGTGAGCGCTAAGTCGTGCTTGGCTAGTAGGTCGTATGACTCGGTGATCGTGCCGGCGGTCGTGTTCTCAATCGGCAACAGAGCCATGTCCAACACACCGGAGTGCACGGCCTCCAACATCGGGGCGAAACCTTCAAATCCACTGTAGACCGGCGCTAAACCTCGTGGTGCCATGTACTCAGCACACGCGATACTACTGTAGCAACCTGTGGTTCCTTGGTAGCCTACGCGCAGCTGGTGGTTTCGACGGCCGGGATTGTCGGCGTCGACCTGATGTTCGACCTGCATGCGCACCGAGTGGTCGAGCAGCAGGCGGTAGACACTGCGAACGAGTCCCGCGTGTACGCCCAGCTCCTTGGCCACGCCCTCCAATCGCTTCAGCAGAGCCTCTTCTCGCTTCGCATCTCGGGGGTGTGACGAGGTCGCTTGCTTAGCCAAAGAGACCTGGCCAACCAACTGCAGGCGCTCCGCAATGGCACCCAAAATACGCCGGTCAACCGCATCAAGCGACGCGCGAAGGGTGTCCAAAGCGTCCACGCTAGGCCTCGCCAATCCGACTTTCCGCTAGGTCCAATGCCTTGCGGCAACGCGCCATCGACTCATCGTCCAGCGACTGCTCCAGCTCAATGAGCTGAAGCGTGCGCTTGTCGACATCTGCGGCTTTGGCTAGGTCAGCGCGAGCCCATCCCAGGGCCTTTCTACGGTCTTTGATGCTTTCCATGGTCACCTCTACTGTGGGGTCAAAGGAACGAGCGGGGAGCCAGGAAGACCGATGTAGCGGTCGCGCAGGTCTGTCTGGCGTGAGCCCATGTCTTGCGCGACACCGTCGATGTATACGGCCACAGCACGGGTGGTGGGCTCGAAGGGGTCCGTCGGAATCTCGGAGGTCACCGACTCCCAAATCACGAAAGTGGCGGATGTCCCAGCGGTCAATGCGCCACCGCCTACGCCAAATACTTCGCGTGGGGTGGAGGTGACTGCGGCGAGCGCCTGTTCCGCTGAGAGGCCCTGTCCAACCGCAATACCAGCTTGATGAGCGACCAGTCGAGCGTTGTGCGTGCC
>JBLHSN010000464.1:0-3771 GCA_047626195.1 Myxococcota bacterium | reverse complement strand
GCCGTTCACGCCTGGGACGTTGCCCGGGTTATTTCCGGATTCATGGCCGTGGTTCGTGTAGACGGCGAGCCGATTGCGGCGAGCGGTGGCAGTGGATGGTCGGTTTCTACGACAGCACCTCCGGCAGGATGGGACCTTCCTGGCTTCGACGACAGCTCTTGGGGCACACCTTACCTGTGCTCGGACCCGTCTCCGTGGGGCAACCGGCCGACCTCCTTGACGGACGATGGCGCCGAGTGGGTCTGGCATGATGCGAACTGCCGGTCGCTTGGAGAAGGCTGGTACCGATTGTCGTTTACGCTGGAGTAGTCGCTGCTGTAGGGCGCTGACAAGTTCGGTACTCCAGGTCAACACCCGGCGAAACTGACGTCGATTCTGTACTCAACGACGGGATTCGCAGCGGGGTATAAGACCATTAGGGTCTCGGCGTTTGTACCCAGTACGATGGGGCCCAGGGAGCCATCTCCCGCCGTCACCCAAGCGGTGTGCTCGATTTGCGTGGATAGAGTGGGGGCGACCTCTGTCCCATTGCCCAGTACGAAGCGCTGGAAGTAGGTCGGTTCACAGGTCGGCGAATAGTCGCTCGGACCCTCCCCGCACGTGACCGCCGAAGTCGCCTGGATGTGTACGACTCCGGCTACCTTCCGCATCTGAAGGTCGGTCACCTGGCCCAACCCAACGAGCGACTCTTCTGCGTGGGAGAAGAGCACTGCGGCGGGCTGGGGAGTGGATTGTAGGCCAACATCGTGCCGGCTGAGGTAGAGCGCGCCCGTCTCGTGACAGGGGCCCAATACGAGGATGTCTTCGATGCCCTCCCCACGGAGAACCATGGCTTGTGCGTCCAGTCGGGCTCCAGGAAAACGTGGAGCCTCATTGGAGTGTTCGGTGTACCATCGTTGGGTTGCGACCTCGGAGAGACGGGCCTGCAATCGGTCAGCGTTCGCCCACGACTCGAAGGGGCCTGCAGGGGGGATTTTACCTGCGACGATGAGGTCGGTGCCGTCGCACACCGCGACGTAGACGGAAGAGGGCGCGGCCACCATGGCCGCCTTGTCGAAGTCGCCCGTCTGGCGCAACCGCTCTTCGAATTGTGCTCGGTCTGTCGGCGAGTATCCGTATTCGACCAGCAGCCGGTCCGCAGCCCGCAATCGGTCGGCTTTCGGAGCACTGCCTGATCTGAGAGTGTCGTAGTTTGGAATGCGACGCTCGGCGAGAAACGTGGAGTCAACCCACCCCTCAACCCACCCTTCGCCCCATTGATGGCGAACGTGCGCGTGTGGCCCGTTGCGCTCGGTGACGTCTACCTGGTCATTGGAAACAAGTCGCGCGACGATGTCACCGCCTGGCGCGTCCCGAACGTTGAGCACGTCTGCGTCCACCCACTGGGGTTCCGCGCTCGCAAAGGCAGCCAAAAGCAACAACCACATGATCGATGTCCTCCGCCCTCTGTACAGCAGATTTCATGCCAGCTCTTCCGGTCGAAGACAATGCAAAAATCTACGATTAAAATATATTAAAGTAGATTGATTTCAGAATATCGTCGCCGGCCCATTTCGACATCAGGGTCTTATCGATGGCCAGAGCCATCGCCCCGCGCCAGCACGCGGTGGCCTGTTGGGGCCCATCGAAAGGTGTCACTCGCTTGGCTTGGGCGCTACGGGTACGTCATCCAGCCATCCACGCGACGCATCGGGAAGCGAGTCGTAGTCGGGAATGTACGGCTTTATGTCCAGGATCGGCGTGCCATCGATCAGGTCGAGGTCATCGACAAAAATGGTGCGCCCCTCAATCTTGAGTAGTCGAACGCACGACAAGCCAATCGGATTCGGCCGATGCGGCGCGCGAGTTGAGAACACACCCCGCTTGGGTCCACCGCGCGGCGGGCTGACCAGTGGCTTGAGACGTGGTCCATTCAGATGGAACCAGCTGATAAGCCAGATGTAGTCAAAGCCTTCGAGGTCGCGCAGCGCTTCGACTTGCACGCGATTCCGCAGAAGCTCAATGCGTCCCTTGCCCGAGAAGTTGCCTTCTTGGCGCAGGCCGCGGGCGCGCGGCTGGCGAGGCGTGCCAAAGCGCTCGGTGAACTCGCTGTGCACGCGACCGATGGTCACCGCTTCAATCGCCAGCGGGAAGGGCACGGCATCTCGGTAGTCGCGTACGTCTCCCATTACAGTACCCCTGGCCAGAGTACGGTGTCTTTGCCGGGCCATTCGGCGCCGCGATTGCCCGGAATGTCTGTGCCATGGGCGTCGGTGACGAAGTTGCCGACATCGCTGAATGCTCGGGCCTCACTGGTTTGTTCGCCGATCTGACGAAAGGGAATCACGTCGCCGCTGCGGCGGACGGAGCACGCTTCGTGAGGGCCGCAGCGCAGGTCGACCAAGGCTCCCTTGCGGGCGGGGTTCATCAGCTGTTCTTCATTTCCGATGGGGTCGCCGACAGTTTTTGCCTTGAGCGTCCACATCAGCAGGGATGTCGGGTCTTTGGAGGGGTGGGCGCCCGCGAGCATGTCGCGGAAGCCGTAGAAGGTCTTGCCGACATCATTCTGGTTCACCGGGCCGGCCATCAGACAGATGCCTGCGAGCAAGTCACAGCCTTCGGGGATGTTGGTGCATCCCGACAGCTCGGCGACGAGCGCACTGCGCGAACAAGCGGCCCCTGCAGCACGAACGGCGAGTTGCCAGTCAATACCCTCGGCCACGCACTCGGTCTTGTCAGCGCCCACGATGTAGATGCGCTGTCCAGCGAGGGCGAAGGCCTTCTTTCCCTTGGCTGCATTGCGGGTAAGTGCCTTGCCCATGGCGTAGTCGGCCCACTTGGGAATGTTGGCGACGACCGTATCGGTGATGTCTCCGAGCTCGCCACGAATCTCGCGCAGTCGGCGCTTTCCTTCCGGATGCAACACGTCTACCCGTTCGAGCAGCAGCAGGTCCTTGGCGCGCTCGCGGTGGACGCCGGTCCAGTGCGCGAAGGCGTTGTAGGCGGCACGTCCACACATGACGGTGAGCTCGTCGTCGACGGACATCGTTTGGCGACCTTGGTAGGAGGCGGGTGCGCGTTCTTCTTGGTTGACGCCAGGCTGAATGCGTTCGGAGCGCAGAGCGAGCAGATTGGCGCCAAACTTGCGGGCGGCCGTTTTGCTCAGGGTCACGCGTTCGGTTTCAAGAGCGGTACCGACTTGCCCAATAATGGCAATGCGCCACCCCGCACGACGGTCCGAACGCGACACACCGCACAGCGCGTAGATAGGCTCCAAGGCCTTCTTGTTCTCGGTCAAGTGCCTGCCTGAGAATGGAGTCATGTGCACTTGCGCGCGCAGGACTCCGGCGCTCGCGATGACCGGGGCACGTTCCATAGCGTCGGCCAAGATGCCCACATGGAGCTCGGTCAAGTAGCCGATGGTCGGAATGTCATCGGTGTGGTGCACCTTCTTAGTGAAGGCGCGGCGCGGCACGGTCAGCAGGCTGCGAAAGGCTTTGTGCCCAATGAACGTGAGCAGCATCGTGAATGGCGTGCGGTAGGGCCGACACAGCACCACATTGGTGTGGCTGGCGCCGTCCAACACGGCTGCGTCTCGGTGGGACAGACCGCGCATGAGGCTGGCGAGCTTGGCGCTGTCTGCGGGTCCGAGGGTGACCTGCTTGTGGCCGCGGAAGTTGGTCGATTGACGAGCGGACAGCACGCCAAGAGCGCTCTCTTCGAACAGCATCTGGTCGGTGATGTCGGTCGCTGGACCAAAGCCTGTGGGGCGGCCCATTGAGAGAAGGCCGA
>JBLHSN010000463.1:0-3819 GCA_047626195.1 Myxococcota bacterium | reverse complement strand
CCTCATTGGCGACCCACCCTGGCACTGCGGAATGGTAGGGAGCAGGCCCGTCCAAAGCCGATTCCTACAGCCAGCGACCCCACAATATCGTCCGTCCCGGTGCAGCCCCGCTCGCGCGACCCGGTCGGGGAGTTACCGACTTTCGTGGTCTGCGCGTTCCACTGCCATGCAACGCTGAATTTGTCCTATTTGTATAGGTATCAGCGACTTTATCGTCGCTCGATGCACTCAGCGATGCGGTTCCGATCTGCGACGAAAATGGCCTACGCGGGCCAATCGGTCGTCGACTGCTGAATCCGCAACGCCAGCGCATGTTCAAACATCCGTATTGGGTCCGCACGCGCGTTCTGAAGCACCAGCGTTCGTGCATCCGGCTGATGACCCCGCGTGGCCTCGGCTGCTACCACCGTAACTCCCCAAAACTCGGCAGTCGCAAGGGTCTCCGGCTTCCGGTTCGTTGCCGTCTGCGCGTGAGTGACCCGCTCTGCCTGTGTCGACGCTGTAGCAATCCGAGCGGTTTCGCGCGCCTTTATCCATCACAAGACGCGGTTATTGATGGCATCTGCGAGCGCTGGAAGCACGTCAGACCTGCGCGCAGACGCCATTCGTTCGTCGACAGATCGACCCCGGACTGCGGATTCAACGTGGCCTTCGTGTCGCAATCCGTCCGTCCCGGTCGAGGAGCGTTCCCGTTGGGTTAGCTCCAGCCGCTGTAATGAGGACATGATGCAGGTAATTCCGGCGATTGATGTGTTGGACGGCAGAGCCGTACGCTTGGTGCACGGCAGACGTGAGGCCGTCACTGACTTTGGTGACCCTCTGGCGTTGGTCGAGCAATTTGCCGCGGCTGGAGCCCCGTTAGTCCATGTGGTCGACCTGTCGGGTGCTTTTGAAGGCGTTCCGGTCCACACAGCCTTGTTTGCCAAGATGGCCCGGATTGTCCCCATTCAAGTCGGTGGTGGTCTGCGCACTGCGGCGTCCATTCAGCAGGTCCTCGACCTTGGGGTGTCTCGGGTCATCCTCGGAACAGCTGCTGTGGAAACGCCGGAACTGCTCGACGGAATTCCGCGCGAACAGCTCGTGGTTGGGGTGGATGTAAAGGACGGCCGAGTCGCTACACGCGGCTGGCTCACAACGGCAGATACCGCCCCGGGTCCCTTCACGAAGGCCCTGGCTGAGCGCGGTATTCAGCGCATTTTGTGTACAGCAGTGTCGCGGGACGGCACCCTACAGGGACCGGATGAGTCGGTGCTGCGCGAGGTCTCCGGTCACGGCATTGCGGTGATTGCATCTGGCGGCGTAGGCACTCTGGCTCACTTGGAATCGCTGGCTAAGCTGGCAGATGTTGAGTCGGTGGTTGTTGGAAAAGCGCTGGTGACACGGGCGTTTACCTATGCCGAGGCTCAGTCCGTATGCTGACCCGTCGCATCATTCCGTGCCTCGATATCCATGGCGGCCGAGTGGTCAAAGGGGTCCAGTTTGTGGACCTGGTCGATGCGGGCGACCCTGTAGAGCAGGCGCAGACCTACGAAGCCGAAGGGGCCGACGAGCTGTGCTTCTTGGACATTGGCGCCACTCATGAAGGCCGTGGGACGTTGCTGCAGATGGTCGAAGATGTAGCTAGTCGCGTGTTCTTACCGTTCACGGTTGGTGGTGGTGTTCGCTCGGTAGACGACGCACGAGCCCTGCTGGAACGGGGTGCCGATAAGGTGACCGTCAACAGCGCGGCCCTCGCCGACCCGACCCTACTGTCTCGCCTCGCCGACCGATTTGGTGCCCAGTGTGTCGTGCTTGCGGTCGACGCCAAGCGAACCGGCGAGCACTGGCAAGCCTTCACTGCAGGGGGGCGGAACGCATCTGGACGGGACGCCGTGCAGTGGTGTGTAGACGGTGTTGCTGCGGGAGCCGGGGAAATCCTGCTGACTAGCATGGACGCTGACGGCACCAAGGCGGGCTACGACCTTGCGCTGACCAGAGCTGTCTGTGACGCAGTCGGCGTGCCGGTCATCGCAAGTGGCGGAGCCGGGTGCGAGCAAGACTTCGCCGACGCTCTGCATGCGGGAGCGGGTGCGGCACTTGCCGCGAGCTTGTTCCACTTTCGACAGCTCTCCATCTCCGCTGTGAAGGCACACTGTGCCCAAGCGGGACTCCCCATGCGCCTACTGGACGTTTCATGCTGACTGTTCCGACCCTAAGTTTTCCCGAGAGCGGCCTGATTGCTGTGGTCCTTCAACATGCGGATACCGGTGAGGTGCTGACCGTTGCATGGACCAATGCAGAGGCTGTGCACAAGACCGCCGCGAGCGGCCAGACCTGGCTGTGGTCTCGCTCGCGTCAGGAGCTATGGCACAAAGGAGCGACTAGCGGCCATACCCAGACGGTCGTGCAGATGGGCACGGACTGCGATGCAGACGCGTTGGTGTACCGGGTCGTGCCCGACGGTCCCGCCTGTCATCTCGGAACGCGTAGCTGCTTTTCGGCCCCACCGACACTGCAGGCCTTGGACGACACGCTCGTCGACCGTGCGGTAAATCCGAGTGAGGGCAGCTACACCACCAAGCTGCTGACCGACCGCAACCTACGCCTGAAGAAGCTCGGCGAAGAAGCTGTTGAGCTGAGCTTGGCCTGTGCCGATGGAGCGGATGAGGATGTGGTGTATGAGACCGCAGACCTGCTGTACCACGCACTCGTAGCGGCACGCGCTCGTGGAGTGAGCGTGGCGGATGTGCTTGCAGAGCTGCGGCGTCGTCAGAGTTAGGAGCATGCGTTGCGCCGCTTGCGACCCACGCTGTAGGGGTCAAGAGCCGGGCTGTGGGCTTTCCCAGCCGAGATCGACGAACAAGGGCTTATGGTCACTGCCATTTGCTGGGCCTTCCCGGACGTCGTGAACCGTGATGCCGTCGCTCACCAAGACATGGTCCAGTCGTAGCGACGGTACTGGAAATATGCCATTCGGCCAGGTCTTTGCAGAGGCGCGGCCGACCCGCGCATGGGCGTCGTAGAGGCCCGATTGGGTGAGTCGCGTGTACGACGGATGATGGCGCGTTGCGTTGAAGTCACCCGCCAGAATGACCGGCACCGGGCTTGTGCGCACACGGTCGGCGAGAATCGCCATCTGCTCAGACCAAATGGCTGTGTACTCCCCCGAGCGTGGTGGGAGCGTATGGACGTTGTAGACATCGATACGTTGGCCATCCATCGTCAGCGCTACCTTGGCCATCGGCACGCCGGCCAAATCCTCAACCGTCATGGTCAGAGGTACCTTGGACAAAACGGCCACACCGAAGGAGCCAAGCTGTGCATAGATCATGCGGTGTGGCCAGGGAGCCAGCGCTGCCGACCGTTCAATCGCGTCTGCCCATTCGTGACTGATCTCTTGCAGCACGATGAGGTCGGGGTGCTGGGCCACAAGGTCCGTGATGACGCGGTCGGGGTCTCGGTGAATCATGAGCACGTTCGCCGAAGCCAGGCGCAATGACGACTCTCCTTGCGGCGGTGTGGGGATGTGGCCTGGCATGACCCAGGCCAAGGTGCAGGCGAACAAGAAGACCGCAGCTCCTACGCGTCGTCGACTCGACGCTACCGCGGACCACAGAACCAGCGGCGCGACAGTGAGCCATAGGTAGCCAGCAAGGGCGTGTGCGACGACGAGTGGAAAGGTGCTGTCGTCCGAAAACTGCAGAATTACCGTACCTGTTCCGAGAGCAGCCGTCAGTGTCCAGAATGTGACGGTCTCAATAGAGGAGAGAGTGGACTGCACGGGAGCCTCCGAGGGTGCAGTTTGCCTAAGCCATCTTCCGCGTGGATTTCTGTTTAACG
>JBLHSN010000462.1:0-3825 GCA_047626195.1 Myxococcota bacterium | reverse complement strand
TCACAGCGGCATTGGCGACCCAAGCCAACATCACCACCCTCGCGTGGTTGATGCTCGCTGTTGGACTCGCCATCGCCCTGTTCACCTTCTTGGGTGAAATGGGCGACATCGTCGACAAGCCCTTCTTGTTCGACACGGCCGCCGTCCTAGCGCTGCTCGCTGTCGTCGGTGTTGTTCGCGTTGGCGAGACCATGAAGGAAGACACCTTCACCACTACAGCCAATATGTACCCACTCGGTGAGTTGATCGCCGAGCTCGGCTTCCAGCTTCCGGCCGCTGCGGTCAGCGGCTACACCGACACCTTCGATGTTGAAGTCACCGGCGACGCCATTGGCGACATCGTTGTGTACGGAACCCGTCCGTCCTACGTCCCGCCGTCACCTCCCGAAGGTCCGCCGATCGCCGGCCAACCCGCTTGGGAGCCACCGTCACCGCCGATGGAGTGGTACCGAAAGTACGTGTGGACCGGTTCCACCTGGACAGCTGACGACACCGCAATCGCTGATATCCAGGTCACAGACGGCTACACGCCGCTCATCGCTGGCCCGGGCGCGACCCTCTCGACAGACATCATTGAACTCATGGAAATCTTCGGTGGCACCGCCCACGTGTTGATGCGCATCAGCGAAATGAACATGCAGATCGTCCCCGAGTTGGCCTACACCGAAGCCAACTGGATGACCCTGACCATCGGCGACGACATCGACTTCGAGACCGAGCTGTACGCACACACCGAACGCTACGACCCCTACGTTGGTGTCGCCCGGTACATCGGCCCACAGAGCCGCAATGACAAGGCTATTCACCGAATTGCCAAGGCCATTGAAGAGACCGGCGCAACCGCCATGCGCGCAACCGTCGGAGAGCGCACCCGCCTCGACCATATCGCTTCCCTGTGCTTGAACACGCAGGTCATCCCAGCCCTAGAGCCGGAGCTGGACGAAGTCGAAGAGTCGCCCACCACCCGCGCAGACTTCACCTGCTCCATTGCGAACACCACCCTGGACGACGCAATTACTGCTGCCGTCGAAGCCGTCGGCATGCCGATTGCCGACAACGCAATCCTCACGGTAGAAGTGGAAGAGGGTCTCGACCTCACCTCCGCCGACGTCGTACAGCGTGAACTCGAAGCCTTTGGCGCCTGCGCACAGCACGTCCAAGACGACATGGCCATGGAGGACGCCATCACCGGCCGCCTCGCAACCAGCTTCACCATCGATGACCGCGGCCGTGCCGGACGCTTCGAATTCGAAGAAGAGCGCCGGGACATCACCGTCTACGACATGAAGCTCTGCGTCCGTGAACGCCTCGAGTACGCGCGCTTCCCAGAGTATGAGCGTCCCGAGCCGCCCGAGCCCGAGCTCGACGAAGAAGGCAACGAGATCGAAGTGGAACGTCCACCTCTGCCCCGCGTCAAGCTAATCCTCACCTACCGCTAGTCCGCTAGCCAAGGTGAATAGGCCCGCCCCTCTTCGGAGACGGCGGGCCTTCTTTTTTGTAGAAAGCGACGCCCTCTAGAAGACGACGGATACCCCGCCACGCACATGCGTCAGGGATCTCAGGTCGCCCAGGGCGGACCCAGAAGCGCCGGTGATCACCGTAGTGCCGAGCGTCAGTGTTGCGGCATCCCGGTGCAGTACGCTTAGGTCTGCTGTTCCCAAGACGCCTTCGAAGTCCGAGATGGCAGACAGGTCGAGCCGAGTGACATCACTGATGGCAATCCCGGCTCCGAGCGCCGCATAGTCACGTACGTCCGGTGCCGAACGCTCGGTGGGCAGTCCATGAATCCATTGAGCCGACACCAACACCCGACCGAACGCGCGGTCGATGCCGACAACCGTCCGCGGGTAGACGCGGCCATTCTGCACTACCGTCTCAGGAAGTGGGTCAGGCACCTCGTCCAATGTACCGATCCGCACCAGGTTCTCTAGTTGATCACGAGACGAACTCACAGTCGTCCGTTCGGGGAAGATGGCAACCCCTTCAGCCCAGAAGCCGAGGTCTCCTGGGAGCGGCGCTCGTAGGTCTCCCCCCGCAATGAACAGCTCCGGGTACAGCAATGGAACGCCAATGTCTACCCGGTCATTGTCTGTTTGAAAGCCAATGATTCGTGCGTCTCCACCTGCCTGTGGAATGGAGTCGTACCCGTTGTAGGCCATGACCGACACGTCTACAGCGCGCGTCGCGAAGGCGAAGCGCCCACCAACCCCCGCAAAGCCAATCCGACCATCTGGAAAGACTGTGCGCGACTCGAAATCACCGATCTCCACACCCTCTCCGCCAATGTCCGAGACATCGAACAGCTCGGCCGCACTATCAACCACATTGACCTCAACCGGCATGCGAGCAGGGCGGAACAGAGGCGTGTACACCACCTCTAGATTCGCCTTTCCTTTAGCCCACAACAGGGACACCGCAGGAGTTCCTAGTCGCTGGTCAAAGCGCGTGGGGTCACGTAGATCAACAGGATTCACAACATCCGTAGGCTGAATGCCAAGACCCGTACCCCACGCAAAGCGCTGCTGACCCACGCGTAGGTCGATGTCGGTTCCTAAGACCTCTTCGATGCCAACCCACGCTTCATTGAGGTCGACAGAGAGGAACTGGATCTGGTTGACGAACTGGGTGTCCTCGAGCGTACCCGCTCCTTGAATCGGATGAAGTCGCAGCGCCGCATCCAGCCGGACCGGCACATCCGGGACCACGTCCACATCGAGTTGTCCACCCACCACAATGAGGTCTTGAAAATCTAGGAAGCGGCAATCCGCAACTTGGCCACAGTCGACCACACCCACTCGCAACGTAGAGGCCACTGAACCCTTGGCATCCACCTCACCGGCTTGGGAGCTAGTCATCCCCACAAACAACGACGCGACCGCTGCTCCCATTGGGAACAACCGTCGCGCAGGTGGTGGCTGACAGTCAGCGCAGCTCAAGGTCTAGCGTGTACCCACGATATCGAGCGTAATCGTACAAGGGTCCGAGTCGACAAGCGGGCAGTTCTCTTCGTCAAAGCTGCTAGTGTTCAAGGTCGCGGTGCCGCTGACCTCGTCTGCACTGCTGATGGTCAGGTCCACGTCGATGGACATATCGACGAGGCAGCCTGGATAGGCATCGGCGTCGAGCTCAACGTCCGTGTTCAGAGCGCCGCGAATCGTACGCGTGCTGCCGGACCCGGTAACGTCAACGTCCATGTCATTGAACGGGGCCGCAAGGCTGACCGAGTAGCTGGACGGAAGGTCCACTTCGGCAGGAACCGTAATCGACGAACCAAAGTCCGAGGGAGTATCTGCACCATCTGGCTGGAAGAGGACGGCAAAGCCACCATCAAAGCAAGCATCGTCGACTGCGACGGTCTGGAATGAGAAGTCACCGGTGGTGAAGTCATCCGTGCTTTCGCTGGGGTCGCAGGCAAACATCAGGGCCGGTAGTGCAAAAATGGACAAACGCAAAGGAGACCTCACTGGGAAAGGTGCGCCAAGGTGAAGTAGTCGTCAGAGACGCCTGTATCGAACTCGGCTTGGCGGACAGACGCGCGAGTAGTGCGCGAGCGTGCGACGTCGTTTACCACAACTGAGTGCGCGAGTGGACGCTGTCCAACCGCACGAACATCATCGAAGACGATTTGACGGATCAAAGTGCCATCATCGTCGTAGTGCTCCACGCGGACTGGAAGATCGTCCTCGGCGCGGATGTACAGCTCCACCCTGGCTGACGCCGCACTATCCGACGTTGGAGTCAGCGTGAGATGCAGCGGCGCAGCGAGCACCGCGGTGAACTCTTCCGCCCACGAAATGCGCGACAGGTCCTCCATGGCAAAGTTGG
>JBLHSN010000461.1:0-3835 GCA_047626195.1 Myxococcota bacterium | reverse complement strand
AGGTTCCTCCGCAGGGTTCGGTGGCTAATCTCCGCTTACGGCGGCGTAATCATGGGCCTACCCAAAAGCCTAGAACGAAAGCTTAGAACGAGTAAGGCGCACAAGGCCGCGCTGAAGGGACGGCGGAGACCGTGGGCTTTGCGCGCGGCGTGCACATGGACGACTACCGAACCGGCCTGTCACGCCCCGGCCATAAGCAAGGATTCAAGATCGATAAGCACACAGTCAAGAGCGACAAAGAGCTCACGGGATGACCACCGTTATCGTAAACGGGAGGTGGTCCGACAGCGGGTAGGTCTCTCGGTGAACCACTAGGTCGCTCACCTCGACCCCTGCTCCGTGGAACAGGTAGTCAATCGTGCGGTCCGGCTCTGTCGAACCCCAAGGTACGTACGTGCGAACGGCGTCCGTATCAGCCGATGGGAACGGCGACGAGTAGCGCTCAAACAGTGGCGCTACCGCACTCTGCGCACCGTACCAGATCTCCCCGTTGTCGATGCGTGACGGCGGGTCACCGGGCGGTAGCGCATTGAAGTCCCCTGCCAGCAGCCACGGGGTGTGCGATGACTCGAGGGCGCCGGCCAGCTCATCGAGCTTGCTGACTTGGCGTTCAAGCGTGCCGTCATTCCTTGAGAACGCCGACAAATGCGTGTTCATTAGGGAAACGGAGCCGCCCCCCTGCAGCGGGATGGACACCGACAACACGGCACGACGCAGGTTGAACATTCGGCGAACCGCGCTCTCTTGCAACAGCGGCAGCTGGTGTCGCGTAGATGTGTCGATTCGGTAGCGGCTGAACACAGACAAGTTCATGTCCACGCGACCCATCGGTTCGTGAGACGGAATTGGCACATAGGCCGCCCGATGGTAAGGAACTGCGGTATGACAGGGCAAATCAAGACGTTCGCGGAGCATAGCGTGCTGGTCCAATCGCCCGGTCCTACGACTGTTACGGTCCACCTCTTGCAACAGCACAATGTCGGCATTTTGGTCAGAGATAAACCGGGCAATTCGGTCCAGCGTACGTTCGACCTGAATGGGAGGCACAGAAACGGCTTGTCCACCGTCGTAGAAGAACTGTTGCTCACGGTTAGCGCTGAACTGGATGTTCCACACAAGCACGCGAATGGGCGTTCCACGCGGCGCCACCTGGGCATCGGCGGGACACGCAACCGGCGCTTCTTCGACGTCTGCCGGGAAGTAAAAAGCCGAACGAAGGCCCGCAAACAGTCCACCGAGCACGATGAGTCCCCCTACTCCAACAATTGCCAGCCACTTACGCATGCCAACGCCTATCCCGCGATTGACAGGACAAGACGCGCCAGCGGCCCCAATGTGGCCATGTTGACTCTATGCGCATTGTGACCATTGCCAAAATCCCCGTTCGCCTTCACTGGAGCTTCATCGCATTGGTGGGGTGCTACACCGCGTTTTCCGCGTGGACGACGGACCTACAGACTGTGGGGGAGTCTTTATTGATGGGGGTCGCGCTGTTTGGCTCAGTGGTGCTTCATGAGTTTGGGCATGCAATGGCCGCGCGCTATTATGGTATCAAAACCCGTCATATCACTCTTTTCCCATTCGGCGGGGTGGCTGCAATCGAGCAGATCCCACAGAATCCCACGCAAGAATTCGTCATTGCGATTGCTGGGCCCATGGTCAACGGTGCGCTCGTGTTGCTCTTCCTACCGTTCGCCCTCATTACCGGTTGGTGGAGCCTCGGACTCCTCGCGCTGCTCAACGGCATCATGGGGGTCTTCAATCTCCTGCCCGCGTACCCGATGGACGGTGGACGCGTGTTGCGCGCCTTTCTGTCGATCCCATTCGGCCACATCCGTGCAACCCTGGCAGCAATGGCCCTCGGACGGCTGTTCGCGTTGCTGTTCGTCGTCGCGGGCTTCGCCAACTACGCGCCGAGTCTCGTTCTAGTGGGCGTCTTCCTGTTCGTCGCTATTGGCGTGGAGAGGCGACAGCTACGCTACGAAATCCAACAGCTAGAGGCCATGAGCGCCGCCTAGACGCCTACATCTGGAGAGGAAGCGGGTTGAATCCAACAACCCGAGCAAGCCACAGCCCGAGGTAGAGCACAACCATCCAAAACAGCCCAAATCCTGCCACGAAGTTGTAGGGAAGCTGCCACTTCTTGTAGTTGCGGGTAATGAGACGAACAGCCCCCAGAAAGCCTCCGACCCACAGCCAGAGCAACAACGTCATTCCAGCAATATTGTAGGTGGCGGAAGCCAGAGGTTGGCCACGAGACAAGTGCACCCAGCTACGTGTCATGCCACATGACGGGCACGCGTAGCCGGTGGCTTCGGTAAACGAGCAGCCGGCGCCAAAGCGCATTCCAAACAGGTAGGTCCACTCGTCACCGCCTGGGTAGAACACCACAGACAATAGCAGCGCGCCCGCACCCATAATCAGAAGCGCAGCCGGCCAAACCCAAGGCGCAACCTTGGTTCGTCCATATACAAAGTCGGTTACAGCACTCACACGCAACTCCACACCGAGCGGGTGCCTAACCGATTGGGTCCGGTTCTGGATCTGGCTTCGGCAAGAGCATCTCGGGAATAGTCAGCGGCGGACGCGCAAGTCCCGGCTCTTTGGTCACAGCGTCGTCCCACCAAGGGAGCTGGGTAAACAAGTCATAGTGGTCGGTGAACAGCGGACTTTCGACCACTAGACCTTCACCCATCGGCAGCTCCAACCGCAAGCAGTGCAGCCCCAGTCGTGTGTAGTCGTGGGTCTCGCGCCACCAACGGTTGGTCTTGTTGTCTCCGTGCTGGCGGTCCTGGACTATCGGGTGGCTCAAGTCGCGCACATGCCGACGGACCTGGTGAAAGCGGCCTGTCCGAGGACGAACGCGGAGCAAGCTACATCGTGGCTCAAGGCTCGTACCCAAGCAATCCACCACAGAAGAGGCTTCCTTCAACACGCCTTTGTCGTCCTTCATCGGCTTATCGATGACCACCTCGCCTTCCCGCTTCCACAAGCCGCGAGTGAACGCCACGTAGGTCTTGGTGGCACTCTGCATGGCTATCTGCAGTCGGGCTGCCGCTTCCGACGACAGAGCCACTGGCATACAGCCGGAGGCAGCACGGTCTAGACGAACCACCGGGAAGACATGCTGTCCGAGCTGGTCTCGTAGCGACTGCATGACGAAGTACTTGTCACGAGACGCCAGCGGCGTTCGGTGAACAAGCAAGTGCGGCGGCTTTGCAATCACCACAATGTCATCCGTACGCGCCAAAATGTGCAGTGGGACGCTCATAGCCTCACCTCCGCCGGGGCTCTAAGGGCACGTCTCAAAATTAGCTTGCCAAGACTCGGCGTCGAGACGACGCGAGGCCAAGGCAGTGAACCCGATGGCATGTCCGGGTCATCCAGAGAGGTGAGCAACGCGGCCATCGTAGATGCACATCAGGGCAGTGAGGGCATTTTGAGACGCGCCCTACCGGCTCCGCAAGGACACCTGCGCCGGACAGTAGTCATGAGGCTGACTTAGCGAGCGCACGCGCAGTAGGTAGGTGCCGCTGTCGTTGCGGCTGCCTCGGCCCGTCAAGCGCACCGCCTCGCCGTCTGCCGAGACCGTTCGTCGGGTGAGAATGTTGCCAGAGGCATCCGCAATCGCCAACTCTACCCGTGATTGCTGCGGACCCACCTGCATGGTCGCGACGATGCCCCACGTGTCGAACAGGCCATCGCTGGAGTAAAAGGTGAACCATTCCTCGTCCGAGCCGTCCCGCATCACGACATCGAGCGACGTGGTGAACTTGTTGCGCCCACCCGGCAGCGCATGCGCCTGGTCCCACGTGTCGTTGTTCTCAAACGAATC
>JBLHSN010000460.1:0-3839 GCA_047626195.1 Myxococcota bacterium | reverse complement strand
AAGTCACGGGCCTTTCGCTTGTCCCGAGAGTCCAAGGCCACGGCATGCACACCGGGAATCCGGTTGAGATGGGTCAGCCACAGCTGGGTGACGCGTGGGTCGGCCAGGTCCTTCTTGTTCAACACCTTGATGCACGGCGTATCGCGCCGAAGGCTATTAACAAGTGGGTTTTCGCTACTAAAGGGCAGGCGTGCGTCCAGGATTTCGAAGATAACTTCGGTCTTGCCCATGGCCTTACCGATGTCTCGGCGGGCCTTGGCCATGTGTCCTGGGTACCAATTGAGTGGTTTCATGCGTGCCGTGTAATCCGGCCCGTCGCACACAGCAGAACGCCGCCGCTCCTTTACCAGAGCTGTGGCGATTTCGTGTTGTGTAGCAGCAGCAGAATGATGGGAATCTCCACCCAAGCATGCATGGACGAGAACACGCCGTACAGCTCGCGGGACGCTCGAAAGTCGATAATGTACAGACACAAAAGCCCTAGGCTAAGGATGGCGATGGTCGACGCAATCCACCGCCGAGCTGGCATGACGCGTTCGGGTCCGTCCTTCACCGCCGGCATGACCCCGAGCACCGCAATGTAGTGGGCGCACTGTGCGAAGACAATGGCAGAAAAGGCGTGTTGTATCCAAGCTGCGGTATGCCAGGAGCGAGGTAAGTAGGCCGCATATTGTTGGTGGAGCATGCCTCCCGTGACAACGTCGAGCTCGGCGTGCGTGAGGCCGAGCAGAGTGAGGCCGTGCCAGGGCAGTCCCGTGGCGATGAGTAGTGGAAGTACGGCGAATGCCAATGCCGCCAGGACCACCCATGTTCGGCTGGGTCGGGTGTCCATCAGCAACGGAACGGGGGTCCAGTTGTGGCCGACTGCAACGAGCAGCATGGTGGGGATGGGAGCGAGGAGCAGACCGCCGACGAGGCCGAGGGTGAGGGCGAGACCCGTCCACCGAGCCACGCCGCCACGAGGCCACCACTGTGGGGCGACGACGGCGACTAAGACCGCTCCCGTTCCAAGTTCGATGCCACGCATGGTCGGGTAGGACAGGACATCCATGAAGGCGGCGAAGCGGCTCATAGCAACAACGGCGAGCAGTGCAATGACCGCCCAAAATACGGGGCCCAGTGCTTTGTCGAAGCGCGCTCGCAGGTAGCGCATCTCCTGGATGACGTGAGGAAGTCCAAACACCGCCAAGGTCAGCGAGTACGTCAGGAGCGGTGCCGCGACGCTTGCTAGACCGGCCAACATCACCAGACCCATGAGCCACGGCACGCGTGCGTCGGGAAGGGAAATGGGTGGGTGAAGGGCGATGTCGGACATGGAAAGGCTCGTTCGGTACACGCTGGGAGTGGCGTCTTGAAGGCCGCTGTTCACGCTACCGTGCGGGGTGTACACCTAACAGCTCAATCTCGAATACCAGCTGGCTGTTTGGCGGTATCGACCCCATTTCACGGTCCGCATACGCCAAGCTTGGCGGAATGATGAGCTGTCGGACTCCGCCGACGCGCATGCCGAGCATGCCCTCTTCCCAGCCAGGAATCAGCTGTTGACGTCCCAACACTGCGGTGAACGGTTGTCCGCGTTCGCGACTGCTATCGAACATCCTTCCGCCGCGTAGCCATCCGTTGTAGTGCACCGTCAGCTGCATGCCGTTCAACGCTTCAGCGCCCCTCCCCAGGACCAAGTCGACCGAGCGCAGATTGTCCGCAGTGGCGGTGTAGGCCTCTCTGTTGGGTGTCGCCCACGGCGCATGGTGAGGATTAAGCAACGTTTTTGAGTTGCAGCCGGATAGAAAAACAAGGAAGAGGAACAAGCGCATGTGTCCGACTAACGCGGTCGATTGGGTGAATGGTGAGTCTGGTCGCCGGCGATTGACGCGGAGTTTGGCATGTCTGAAGGTTTACATGACTGTTTTTTAGGTTGATGTTAGGCCCCGAGTCTGTGTCATGTGCGGATGGGCAGTTTCCGTTCTGCTAATTTAAGGCGTATATGGTTATGATTACCTGACTTATGTAGGTGTGCTACGGGCAGGGCCGCTGTGATCAGACGTTGTCAGAATGAAAATATTTTTGGTATTTTCAACATTTAAAACAACCTAGTTTGAGTTGGATTGCTCAGTCGAGACGGGCGTGGTCACGGAGACCACGTGGCACGGTCCACTGTGGCTTGTCTCGTCCATCAAACTCGGAAAATTGCATGGGGGCTTTCTTACATTCGGTTCCGCCGCGGGTCTAGCGAATCCACATCGCGCCCTAGTTGTCTTGGTCGGCGGAGCCAGAAAAGGTCCAGTACGCGTCATCGTTCGCGGGGTACCCCGTAAGATTTCCGCTCCAGCAGCAGTCGTAGCACCAAGTCGAGTTTTGATAGGCGGTGGAGCAGCTTGAGCCATTGACGTCATTATGTCGGTCGTATGTCGACCAAGATCTACCATTGTGCTCCCATTCCTGAGGTCGGCCTCATCGAAGGCCCTCATTTTCTGACTTCCTACTAACGATAAGCAGAATCAAGGTTGTTCGATCCTTCTCGTGCCGTCCGTTCGTTGGGATGCAGAGACCCGTCTGGACGGATGATGCCGACGGGGAGATCGGGCCGCGCGTCGCCGGTGAATGCGACTCAGGAGACCCCAAACCCATGACCAACGCAGCCATTGATGACGTCTGTCAGGGCTCGGGCAAACTCCCCACCGTTCAGCTCGGGCAAACTCCCCACAGTTGACAGCGTCAATCTGTGGCGATTTCGATGCACGGAGCCAGCCGGTGTGAGAGTCGGAACGAGACCAACGACAACGCGTCGCCAGCTCGGGCAAAGTCCCCACGATGTCTGAGTTGCAAGCAGTCCTCTCCAATGGAGGGAATGGCTTGCCATTTCCTCCTGAATGCCACGAGGGCGTAGTGGAGCCGCAGTCCAGCCTCTTGTTGCCACCGGGAGGCGCTTGCGCCGGACGGTGGAGGCCCGAAGGGCCGTCCAGAAGAGGCTTGACGGCGGTGGAGTGGAGACCATGCCTCCGCTCCGCGGCAGACTGCCGGGGAGGCCATCCCTACGCGTCGGCAGCACCTCCGTCGCGTCGGTACGAGGGCCCTGTCAGGCGCATTGTGGTGGCGTGGTGAAGCAGTCGATCCATCGCCGCATTGCCGAGTAATGGGTCTGGGAACAGCCCGATGAGTTCGTCTACATCGCGGTTGGAGGTGATGACCATGGAACCGCGTTCGTAGCGACCTCGAATAAGGTCGTACAGGTCGACCGGGTCGGTGTGCTCGAGCGGCCGCAGGCCGAGGTCATCGATGATGAGCTCGTCAACATTCAGGTAGCGCTGCATACGCTTGTGGACGCTGTCGTCGGCACGCGCAGCACGTAGCTCTCGGAACAGGTCGTGGGCCGCGATGAACTGCACGGTGTGACCAGCGCGGCACGCGCGATGTCCCAGCGCTTGCGCGATGTGCGACTTGCCGACCCCGGTCTGGCCCAGCAGGAGCGCGTTGGCGTGTCGCCGGACGAACGCACATGTGGCGAGCTCGATGACCTCTGCCTTCGGCACCGACGGGTTGAAGGCGAACTCCAAGTCCGTCAGCGTCTTTGCGTGGTCGAAGTTCGCTTTGCGTAGGCGCGTTGCGGGTTGTTTGGCATCTCGTCGCTCGACCTCGTCGCGGAACAATCGCACCAAGAACTCGGCGTGAGACACCTCGTCTGAGAGCGCCTCGTCCGCGCGCAAGTCGAGCGTGTCCAACAGTCCCGATAGACGCAGCTTCTTCAGCAGCGGCACCCGTTCATCACGCGGATGCATGGGGACCTCCATTGGCGGCTAGAAACTCGGTAGCCTCGCGGGCACAGCGCGTGCTCTGCGCCC
>JBLHSN010000459.1:0-3845 GCA_047626195.1 Myxococcota bacterium | reverse complement strand
AACCCACCTTCGCCATCGCTGTAGCTGCCGTAAGCGGTGAGCAAGCCGTCGCGCATCGGGCCGTGCAATACCTGCCCATCTTCGGCATGAAAGGTGTCGGTCCAAGACAGGCGAACGCTGGCTGGAGGACCGTCAAACGACATGGTTCCTAGCTTGTCATCACCCTTGAACTGCCAGTGGATGACCAGGTTGTCGGCGGTGACGATGAGACGGCCCAGCGACACCAGCTTGGGTGTGCCTGGCATCATCCACAGCGTGTTTTCGCCTGACCAGTTGCCGTGATGAGACTCGGGAATCATGCGTGCTCCAAAGGTTTTACCGAGTTTATCATTGGATTATTAGGCTTCGGTGTTGCAGCCACCCTTGCCGGCGCACGGATTCTGTCCGCGGCATTCATTTTGGCCTTCAACGCCGCAGCCACCCTGACCCGAGCACTCATTCATTCCCTTGCAGCCATGTGCGGGGACAGCGGTGCCTTGCTCGCCGCCTTCCATGTTGGCGTGCATATCGTCGGCAGCGATGGGCGCGCTGGCTGCCTGTTCAGTGGGAGCCATGGCGGCGTCGGGTGTGTGGGCGGCGGTCTTCGGACCACAGGCCATCACGGTGCCGGCGGTCAGGCCAATCAGGGCAGACTTCATTAAGGCATCGGACAGGGACATAGCGGTTCCAATAGGCAGTTGTTCTGCCTGGTATTCGAGAGTCTCGCACGCATCGGCGAGGCGCATGTCGGTATGAAACCCGTTCAATTCGGTTACCGGGGCGCTACCTATGAGGTGATTGTGTTCCGAATTCATGTGCAGCGAACCGTGTTGAAACCCATTGCCGAGGTGTTTGAGGCACTGGCAGATCATGCCTCCTACGCACGCTTTGCAGGGGTGGAGTCGGCGTCGCTGGTCGAGGAGGGAACAGACGAGCGCAACGGTGCTGGGGCGCTTCGTCGCGTCGATCTCGGCGGCGTTGTCTTCCACGAACGCATCACAGCCTTCGAGCGTCCTACCCGCATGGACTACATAATTGAGCGGTCCAAGCCGTTACCTATGGACCACCATGGCGGTCAGATTGTATTGGAAGCGACCAGCGACACCGAGACTCTGGTGACGTGGACGTCTACGGGTCATGTGGCTATTCCGCTGCTTGGGCGTTTGGTCGATAAGCTTATGCAGCGGCAAGGCAGCCGGGCATTTGCTGGGACGCTGAAGACGATTGGGCGTGAGTAGTGAGGGGCATTTCACACATACCCTGTGGTATTTGCCACCGTTTGTGGTCTCCGGAACGTCGGGTAGTCGTTGTCCAGAACTGGCACGCGTTGTGCAGTGAATCGGTCGCCGTAGGAGGTGACCATGAGCTCAGACCCGATGGATTCTCTGCGCCGCGAGGTGCTCGCATGCATGAAAGCGCAGTCGGATTGGCTAGACGGGCTGACCGTCGCACTCCCTGCTGGTTCTGAGTCGCGCGACTGGCGGAAACAGGTCGACGAGATGCTGGTTGATCTAGGCGTTGATGGCGTTGATATTCGTGTTGTCGAGGCGGCCGGACCGCCGTGGATTCAGACCACCGCCACGAGGCCCGGCTGGACCTGAAGGGTCGCCATCTGTTCCACGCTCTTCGCCACCTTTTCCAGCGAGTTCTCGTATGCGCATCACCTTCTATGGAGCCACTGGCACCGTGACCGGCTCTCGCTTTCTAGTGGAGCATCATGGACTTCGCGTGTTGGTGGACTGCGGTTTGTATCAGGGGCGGAAGGCGCTGCGGCTTCGCAACTGGGAGTCTTTTCCGGTAAGCCCGGACACCATCGATGCGGTCGTGCTGACCCATGCGCACATTGACCACTCGGGAATGTTGCCGGTGCTAGTCCGAGACGGCTTTACCGGGTCCATCTTCTGCACCACGGGCAGCGCGACACTGTTGCGCATTCTACTTCCGGATGCCGCTCACCTCCAGGAGGAGGAGGCTCGCTACCGCAACAAGGAGGGAGTCACGAGGCGTAATCCCGCACTGCCGCTGTACACAGCAGCCGATTCCCTGGCGGTCTTGGAGCACCTTGACCCGCAGCCCATGCACGTCCCAATCGATCTCGGCAAAGGTCTGAGCGCCACATTCCAGAATGCGGGCCATATCCTTGGTGCCGCAACTGTTCGGCTTGAAGCTGACGGCACGTCGGTGTTGTTCAGCGGGGATGTGGGGCGTAAGAGTGACCCCGTGCACAAGGCGCCAGAGTCGGCGGGGAACGCCGATGTCTTAGTGATGGAAGCGACCTATGGAGACCGCGCTCACGGTGATGAGGACCCCGCTGAGGAGCTGCTCAAGGTGGTACTTCGGACTGCGGAGCGAGGTGGGACGCTGGTGATTCCGGCGTTTGCAGTGGGCCGAACCCAGCTGATCTTGCACCTACTCGCCGGTCTGAAGGAACAGGGACGCCTACCGGACATCCCCGTGTTCCTAGACAGCCCGATGGCCATTCATACGACCGATGCGTTCTTCGAGGCGCCAGGAACCCATCGCCTTCGGCATGACGATGTATCTAGGATTCGCGAGCTGGTTCAGTTCACGCCCACACCCGAAGAGTCGACGTTGCTGACAGTGCGTCCCGGTGCCAAGATCGTGATCTCAGCGAGCGGCATGGCATCGGGTGGGCGTATCCTACACCACCTCCGACGCGCGCTGCCCAATCGAAAGAACACGGTGCTGCTCGTTGGGTTTCAAGCCGCGGGCACACGCGGAGAAGCGCTGGAGAATGGCTGTCCGACGGTACGTATCTTCGGCTTGGACCTGCGAGTGGAGTGCGAAGTGGCCCGCATCACCTCGCTCTCTGCACACGCAGACGCAGACGAGCTGATGGAGTGGCTGTCCGAGACGGCCGAGCCGCGACACACGTTCTTGGTGCACGGCCGACCGAGTGGCCTCCAGGCCATGGCGGACCGGTTGCTCGATGAGCGTGGGTGGCAGGCGACGATTCCGGAGTTTGGCGATTCTTTTGTAGTGTCCTAGAGCGCCGTCGCACTGGCAGTGGTGCGACGGAGGTCATTCGATGTGCCGAGTTTTTTACTCGACCCACCGTCCAATAAACAGGTTTGTACTCCCGTCATCCCCACCACGGTTGCTTCCGAATACCAGCCACTCTCCATTGGGGCTGAACATCGGGAAGCCGTCGAACTGTTCGGTGTAGGTGATCTGCTCAAGCTCTCCACCGTCCCGACCTACGTGGAACAGGTCGAACTCACGCGGGGAGTCGCCCACGTTGCTGGCGAAGATCACGCCCGAGGCGTCGGGCATTGGGTACGGACCGAAGTTCGCAGCCCCATTATCGGTCAGCTGCACTACATTTGTACCGTCGGCATTCATGCGGAAGATCTCGAGCTGCGACGGGCGAACAAGGTCCGTCTCAAGCAGGCGCTGGTAGTCGGTGAGCGCGTCGCCTTCGGGGCGTGAGGCACGCCAGATGATCTCTGAGCAGTCGGGAGTGAAGAACGCGCCGCCGTCATAGCCAGGGGTATTTGTGAGGCGTGTGAGGTGGCTACCATCGGCGTTTGCGGAGTACAGCTCTAGGTCTCCGTCGCGGTCGCTGGTGAAGACAATGCGGC
Organism: Myxococcota bacterium; assembly: GCA_047626195.1. Taxonomy (GTDB): domain Bacteria; phylum Myxococcota_A; class UBA796; order UBA796; genus CAJXTB01. Next base: position 264 of record JBLHSN010000459.1, on the reverse strand, counting down.
CGTCGGTCATGCACACGGTGGCCTCGGCGTCGTACCCGTCAGATGACAAGAAGCGCTCGGTCTCACCGTTCACCGTGCGGACCAGGTCGAAGTCGTACAGCGGCCACACATAGCCCTGGCTGCGGTCGGGTGGAGCTGGGCATTCGGTGCTGTCAAAGCGGGTGGTGGCCCACAACAGCTCGTTGCCTTCTGGGTAGGTGTAGTAGCCGCAGGTCGTACGGCCTTCGCCCGAGGAAACGAGGGTTTTCTCTCCGGTGTTGAGGT
>JBLHSN010000458.1:0-3856 GCA_047626195.1 Myxococcota bacterium | reverse complement strand
TGGATGCTGTGACCCGCGTGGGACGGGACCTCTTTGTCCGAGAGTGGGTGGCCAATGACCCGAGGTCCGCGGCGGGCTCTGGACTTGGCGAGCAAGCCAATGCCGAGTCGTGCGTGGCCTGTCACTCCCTAGGCGGCGTAGGTGGAGCGGGTGGGCGCTCGCGAAATGTGGGTACAGCCATGGACATAGAAAACCTCTTCGGCGGTATGCAAAACACGATGGTGCCTCCGCCCATGTTCGTCGAAGAATCTCCTTTTCCCAATGGACCCGGACGGGTCGTTCTGGCCGACATTGGTTCCGCGCGCAACCCGCCGGCGTTGTTCGGAGCGGGTCTCATTGACCGCGTTCCGGAGTCCGCGCTGCGAACGTTGGCGGCGAAGACCTATGTGGAACACCCGGCTATCTCTGGCCGAGTCTCTGAGGCGGGAGACGGTCGTGTGGGTCGGTTCGCCTGGAAGGGCCATGTCTCGTCGCTCGCGGACTTTGTAGCCCAGGCGTGTGAGGTCGAGCTGGGTCTGGTAGTCGAGCGTCCAGGCGAAGAGACATCCGTTGTGGCAGCTGACCTACTCGCTCCTCAAACAGACGCTCTGGCCCGCTACGTCGGTGCGCTGGCCGCCCCACAGGAGCAGGTCGACCAGCCCTTAGCGCGCCGCGGTGAGCGTGTCTTCGAGCAGGTGGGCTGTGTGTCGTGCCACGTAGAGTCGGTTGGGCCGGCCAAGCGGGTATTCAGTGACCTGTTGCTTCACGACATGGGACCCGTGTTGTCCGACGCAGGCTTTGGCTACGCCCAGGTTGCTCCCAGTGAGCTCGTTGCCATGGCGCAAGAGTGGCGCACGCCCCCCTTATGGGGAATCCGAGACTCGGGCCCGTACTTGCACGATGGACGCGCCGACACCCTTACCGACGCCATCTCTCTGCACGGCGGCGAGGCTGAGACGGTGATTGCTGCGTTCACTGCGGTGTCTGAAGAGGACCGGCGGGCGCTGGATAGCTTTCTGCGGTCGCTGGTCGCACCGTTGTGAAGAGGCACCCTCAACAACTACCAGGTGGGTAGGGCCCGATTCTTGGCGACTTCCGCAAAGAAACGGAAGCTGTCTTTCGGTACCCGCTCACCGGTCTCAAAGTCGACCCAGGTCAGTCCGAACCGCTTCTCGTAACCTTCGGCCCACTCGAAGTTATCAAGGAGTGACCAGGCAAAGTAGCCAGTCAGTGGGATGCCATCGTTCACGCAGCGCAGGCATGCGCGCAGGTGACTGTCGAAGTAGGAAACCCGCCGGGCGTCTTTGACCCGACCTTCGCCGTCGGGCTCGGTGCTGTAGGCACATCCATTCTCGGTCACCACCAGGTCGCCCGCGTCATAGTCGTGGTGCAAGCGAGCCAAGATGTCGTATAGACCATCGGGCCAGACTTCCCAGCCAAAGTCGGTGCACCGCTCGGGTGGGGGTTCGGCTTGGGTGCGTGGGGCGTTGTCGGCTTCGGCCACGGTCTCGCTGCGGATGATGGCCCGCGAGTAGTAGTTAATGCCGAGGAAGTCAGTCTCGACAGCGATGGTCTCGAGGTCGCCGTCCTCAACGAAGTCCATGCCATTGGGCAGGTGTCCCTCACTCTCATAGTGGGCGACTTGGTCTGCGGGGTAGCCACGCTTGTGAAGCGGGTCGAGGTACCAACGATTGAAGAAGCCGTCGAACTGCTGGCAGGCGATACGGTCGGCTTCAGACGGTGAAGCGGGGATGCCAGGGGTGAGGTTGACGGTGATGCCCACCTGGCTGCCTGCACTGTTGGCTCGAATGACGGGGACCGCTTTCCCATGCGATAGCATGATGTGGTGAGCGGCTTTCAAGGCGGCGTTTGGGTCTTTGATGCCCGGCGCGTGCTCGCCATTCCAGTAGCCAAGCGTGGCGACGACCCAGGGTTCATTGTGGGTAATCCAGTGCTTGACCCGGTCGCCGAGATGCCGGGACATGACGTCGGCGAAGTGGACGAACGGGTCGATGATGCCGCGGGATGGCCAGCCTCCGGCGTCTTCCAGCGCTTGCGGCAAGTCCCAGTGGTACAGGGTGACCCAGGGCGTAATTCCGGCTTCGAGCAGAGCATCGACGATTCGGTCGTAGAAGACCAGTCCCTTTGCGTTGGGCGTGGCTTCACGTCCAGTGGGCAGGATGCGTGGCCAGGCAATCGACAGGCGGTAGGCCTCTACATTTAGCTGTTTCAGTAAGGCAATATCTTCGGCAAACCGATGGTAGTGGTCGCAGGCGATATCACCCGTATGGCCGCCCTTGACCTTGCCGGGGGTGTGGCTGAAGCGGTCCCAGATACTCTCGCCGCGGCCGTCTACGTTGACGGCGCCTTCGATCTGGTAGCTGCTGGTGGCTGAGCCAAAGACAAAGCCAGGTGGAAAGGTATTCATCGGTGAGATTCCCTTGAGGTGGGGGCGGAGAGGGCGTGGCAGCGAACGCGGTGTCCAGGTGCCAAGACGTGCTCTGGGAGTGGCGTAGCACAAGCATTGTGGACGTCCAGACAGCGCTCGGCGAATGGACAGCCAGGTGGCGGGTCAACATTAGGTGGAAGCCCCGGGCGTGCCGGGAGTTCAGCTTTGAGCGACCCTCCGGGCTTTGGTGCAGCGGCGACTAACAAGCGGGTGTACGGGTGGCGCGGCTTCTTAGCGAGCTCGTCGGCGGGGGCGACTTCCATGAGCTGGCCGGCGTACAATACGGCTACCCGGTCGGCTAAGTAGCGGGCCGCTGCGAGGTCGTGGGTGATGAGCACAATGGCTACCCCATGCGCGTCGCGTAGGTGTTCGAGCAGCCGCAGCACATCCATGCGAATGGAGACGTCGAGCATCGATGTGGGCTCGTCAGCGACGAGGAGGTCCGGGTTTGGCGCCAGAGCACGGGCGATGGCCACGCGCTGTCGCTGTCCGCCGGATAGCTCTTGCGGCAGCTGGTCGATGTACGCTTCGGCAGGACGCAGGCCGACCTGGTCCAGCAGCTCCAGTACTCGCGCGCGTCGCTCGCTCTTCGGGACGATATTGTGGATGGCCAGGGGCCGCGCGATGTGGTGCCCGACGGTGTGCACGGGATTGAGTGAGCCGAAGGGGTCTTGAAACACCATCTGAACGCGCTTGCGATAGGCCTTGGACGCACGCCTCTCACGCTTCAGCACGTTGTCGCCGTCTAAGTAGATGGCGCCTGCGGTGGGCTGGAGCAGACGCAAGAGCATCTTGGCAAAGGTCGACTTTCCGCTTCCGGACTCGCCAACGACTGCCACAATCTCTCCGCGCTCGACCGTCAGAGTCAGGTCTTTCACTGCATGGAGCTTCTTCCGACGCAGGCCTTTGCCCGTAGCAAAGGTGACCGACAGGCCGCTGACGTGTAGGAGAGGAGCGCTCATGCGGCGGCTCCTGTGACGACCGGGCAGGCGACGGTGTGGTTCGATTCGACTGCGCTCAGCTCGGGCACCACGGCGGAACAGCTGTCAATGGCCTGATCACAGCGGGGATGAAAGCGACAGCCGGACGGAGGGGCTGCGATGCTAGCGGCGTTTCCGCGAATCGATGTAGGCACCCGGTCTTCGCCAATCGCCGGGGGAATCGCGCCGAAGAGTCCGCGGGTGTACGGGTGCAGCCCGCCACTGCGAAAGGCATCGACGGGAGCGATTTCGGTCATGCGTCCGGCGTACATGACACCGATGCGCGTGGCCAACTCCAGCAGGAGGGCCAGGTCATGGGTAATGAACAGCATGGCGAAACCCAGGCGCTCCTGCAGCTCTTGCACCCGTCGCAAGATGCCGCGTTCCACAACGACATCGAGCGCTGTTGTGGGTTCATCCATCACGAGTAGCGGCGGCTCAAACAGGA
>JBLHSN010000457.1:0-3893 GCA_047626195.1 Myxococcota bacterium | reverse complement strand
AAGCCGTTTCAGAGCCGAAGTGGTGGTTCTCGTCGTCGTAGGGTGACGGCCACTGTGGTGGATGACGCGGTCACCTTTCACCTCACCCCCTTCGCCTCGGGCAACGGCCGTAACAAAGCGGAGACCAGTGCCGTGACGTACAACGCGGCTTCGTGTTCAGACCAGCGTGTTGAACTACTGGAACTAGATCGTGTTCAGCCACCTACCTGAGCTGGTTTTCTCCCACGTTCCGAAGTGTGCCGGCATGTCCGTTGAGCTCGCTGTCGGGGGCCTGGCGCACGCTCAGCGCATCGAACAGCACTGGGGCTGGCAGACGGTTCAGCGCTTCTACCCCGACGAGTACGCCGCCTACACGCGGTTCGCAGTCCACCGCTCATCAGATGTTGCCGGCGGATGTGATGCCGCTTCGCTTTGAGCACTTGGACGACGACTGGAAGGCCTTTGCCGCCGACTACGCGCTGCCTGCAGTCCTGCCGCGTCTCAACCAGGCGCCCACCGCGAGCGAACCCCTGGACCCTGCGGTGAGACGGCTGCTATCGCATATCGTAGCCACGGCGTTTTCGAGGTGCTACGCCGCTTTGGCTATTCGCTGCCGACAGATGGCGAGGCGTTGTCGTTAGACGAGCGCGGAACAGTGACGTGGACGACGCTGCATGTGTGGGCGCGGTCTCTGCCTGCCCAGCTCGACGTCTCCGAACAGGCGCGAAGCGCGTCGCTTGGTGGACGAGTGGGTCGAGATGCTGCCCGACCCCACCTGGCGAGACCAGGTTCGCGCCGTGGCACGACCCCCCCGCTGGATTTGTTTGGAGAGCGCCCAGCACCGCTTTGGGCGAGCGCGCTGCATGACCTAGGTCAATGAGGCGCTAAGTAAGCCTCGGTGGTGTGCCTGGAACCTGTAGTGGACCCGCTCACTCCGACCGCTTCTTGTCCTCCCAGCCCTTCCAGTACTCACTTATCGCCTTTCTCAGCCCACTGAATGTGACGTCGTCGCCGTCTGCCCATCGGATTCTGCAGTCCTTGCCCGGCAACGTCAGCACGCCACCAGAGGTTTTCCGGAGCAGGAGATTCACCGCGACACACTCCTCGCTGACCTCGGCATTCATGATTTCTGGTTCGTGGTCGACTAGCTCCCCGAGCTCGGTGATTCCGCCCGCGTCGTCCCATGGATTCCAGGTGACCGGTCCCGACACTTCGATGACCAAACGTCCATCCGGTTTGCCGAACATCTCCGTGATGTACTGGCACGAGATCGTGAAACGCGTAGTTCCTGCAGTTTGAATCGCCTCGATGGTGCCGTCATGGAGACAGGACCAAGCGACTGCCAGTTCTTCAATACTCATGAGATTTTGCGACTCAGCCCGGCGGTCGCAGCCTCGCTTGCCAAGACAAGGTTGCGAAGCGCTGGGCTCAACTCGTCTTGGCTGCACAGGTACTCGTCGAAGGTTCCGTTGTTGCGGTAGCGGGAGACATGGAACCCGTCCTCGATGTCCACCGTCCAAAAGCCGCCGCCCAGGTTGACTAACGGGGGAAGGGCCCACTTGGTCTGCGTGATCTGGACGCGTTCCCACAGGGGTGTGGACTCGGTGGGCATGGTGTGGATGCCTCGGTGAATCAAGTCCTGTAGACCGTCCAGTGAAATCTGGCTTCCAGATCATCCCTTTGCCTCCCTGTGGTCTGGGACGACGGCGGGGTCTAGTCTGCTCAAGGCACTCGCTGCACGCTGCAGACAACGAGGTCTGTCACCTGCCGGCTCTGGACGACGTCGGCGCGATAGAGACCGGCAAATAAACCAACGTGGTGATGCTGCATCGTGCTCACTGCTCTGTGCACGAACGGATGACGCACCGATATGATCTTCAGTATTCCCCTTACTACTCGCGGCACCGAGTGTGGCCCCGATCGGTGGGTGACGCTCCCATCCATCATTTCATACATGGAGCACTGCCGGTGGCTGTGGATGGACGAGCCCCGGCTTGGACTGGTGGAGGCGGTTCACCAAGGGCACGGCTTTTACGTGGTCGAACAGTCCATCGCGATGAATCGACGTTTTGGCATGGACCAGCGCTGCGAGATTCGCTGTGCAATGACCCATGCGGGCCGGTCCGTCGCCGAAGGCCTTCAAGACGTGCTTCGCGATGACGGCGTCCAGCTCGCACACTGCCGAATTCGTGGCGCGTTTATGGGGCCCACCGGCCGACTCGCCCGACTGCCGGTGAAGACGCGGCAGGCGGTCTTTGAGGGAGAGCTCGATGGTGTTCGGGGAACAGCGGTGGAAGGGACACCCAGCTCTCTCTTCAATCCTCCGCAGCCCTTGCGACCCGGCTCCCTCGACCTTGTGCTGCCGACCGAGCGCCCAGAAGACGTCGACCGGTACCGCATCATCGTGCGAGCGTCGGACATCGACATCTTCAAGCACGTCAATGCCGCGAACTACGTGCGCTACGTAGCCTCTGCGCTCTCCCGCCGTGGAGGGTCCGAGAGTATTCACCGAGCGGAGCTGAAGTATTCGGGGCAGGCCGTAGTGGGGGAGGTGCTCGACGTGTTGACCTGGAACCTCGGCGGCGATGTGTACGCAGCGGACATCCTACGCGGTGACGAGGTGTTGTTTCGTGCGGTGGTCGAAACGGAGTCGACCAGCGCATTGTGAAGACGTCTGTTGGCCACTGCCTGTTTCATCGGGATGCTTGGCCAAAACTCCGAAACGGATGAACCGCTCGGCAAGCGGAGAACCTCTGGTTAATGTCGGGTGGGTTTGTGGGTAGAATATGCCAACTCCCGTGACGGCAACGAGTCCGATGAGGGGGCGTTGGATTGCCAAGACGTAGGGTCGGTCGGGTCGTTAGTGACCCCGGTAGGCCACGCCCATCCGAATAGTAGAGACGGTTGAGGTCTGCTGGCTTTCAAGTGTTCGGCGAATCTTCTGAACGTCAATGGTCGAACGGATTGGTGATCCCAACACCCTTCGCATCCTGACGTGTGTGGCCACCCTGTTTCTGGAAAACCGTCCCTGGGTCGGACCGAGTCGGTTTGGGCCGCGCGGACAGCACTCCGGGGGGCCGTGACGGCCGCGTGGAGACTTTGCCGAACCTCGAGTCAAGCGTCGCCGGACCCACAGCGGTGTGCTGAGGCTCAGGCGGGTGCGGCGACGGCGTCAGGCGGTGCGCGTCTCAGTCGGGCTGCGGCCTGTACCATTTGTGTGTCGGCGTCGCGAACGCGTGCCGCCACTTCGTCATCTGCCAGCAACATCAGCAGTGTCCCAGCTTCGACGATTTCGTCTTCCTCGACTGCCGCCTCCACCACGGTGTTCTGCACCATGGCGTCTGGATGAGTCCGTGCTGGCAGAGCCACCCGACCGGTCACCAGAAGGGTCTGCGAGATGGGTTGATGGACCGCGCGGTATGCCGTGGTCTGGGGCCCATTGCGAGCTCGGTTGAGCGCCAACGCTCCGCCAACAGAGGCAATGACGACAGGAATGATGATTCGAGTGCGCACAGGACCCGGTCTATTGTTGGGGCGGTGAAAGCAGCGTATGTGGTCGGCTTTGGGTGAGACCTTGTGACGCTGACCACTGCCTCGGTCGCTATGCCTGCGGTTCATTCAGCCATCCAAGAGACAACGCCTCCGCCACCGGAGTGCCGTGGACAGGTTGTCATTTTAGACCGCTCGAGCCCGTCTGCACGAAGGCAGCCGATGGAGCTCCCACAACAATGCGCAGCGCTGCCCACTGGTGTCAAGGTGGGCAGTTCGCTGCGCAGAGCGGAGTGTTGGGATCTATCCACACCAACGGCGGATGGAGTCTGGTCTAGTGGACCAATTCTCGGATGCGGGCGCGGTCGCGGAGTCGGGACAGCGCTTCTCGTTCAATTTGACGCACGCGCTCGCGGGACAGACCC
>JBLHSN010000456.1:0-3900 GCA_047626195.1 Myxococcota bacterium | reverse complement strand
AGGTAGTCGTCGGCTCCACCGTGTAGACCAGCCATCCAGTCTTTGACGTTATCGCGTGCGGTCAGCACCAATATGGATGTGGCATCGCCGTCAGCGCGCATCTCTTAAGCCCACCTCAAGCCGTCGCCATTTGGCAGCATGCGGTCCACGACTGTCAGGTCAAATGACAGCGCCTCGCCGAGTGCCTACCGGGCCTGCGCCAGTGTCCCGGCTGCCTGAACTGAGTACCCCTGCTCGGCGAGGCCGCCGACGAGCCGGTCCGCGATGCGCGCTTCATCTTCGATGAGGAGAACTCGGAGGGCGTCCGTCACGCGTCTAACCACGTGGAAGTAAGCTTTGGCAATGCCTCCTCGGACCCTTGATTCAGCACATAATCAAAGTGACCACCCACTGGATTGGGGTTGACTTCAATTGTGGTGGCTCCATTGGTTTTCGCCATCCGCGATAGCCCTGCTGCAGGGTAGACAACTCCGCTAGTGCCAACGCTAACGAAGGTGTCGCACGACCAAGTTGCCTCTTGAATGCGCGCCATGTGGTTCGGAATCTCGCCGAACCAAACCACCGCTGGCCGCAAGCGGCCGCCGCAGACCCGACACCGTGCCGTTCGGGATTGAGCACCCTGGACCGCCACGTGCGGATGGGTCTCGTCATGCTCACAGCGAAGGCGGAATAGACTACCGTGCATCTCAATGACGTGGGTGGCGCCGCCCGCTTGCAGCAGCCCGTCGACATTCTGCGTGACGAGAATGACGCGCTCGGCGCCCCACGCACGCTGGAGCTCTGCGAGCGCTGTGTGGCCTGGATTGGGAACCACGTCGGCACAGGCAATGCGCCGTTCATCGTAGAAGGTGCGTACGAGCTCTGCATCTCGTTGCCACGCTTCGGGTGTGGCTACATCTTGGATGGGGTGGCCCTCCCACAATCCATCGGCGTCGCGGAAGGTTGGCACGCCGGACGCTGCGGAGAGACCGGCGCCAGAGAGGATGGTGACGATTTGCGGTGGGTGGCTCACGCCGACTCCTCTTCTGGCTCCGCGAACTGTTGTTGGTACAGCTCTGCGTACACACCCTGTGCTTCGAGTAGTGCAGCGTGGGTACCGACTTCGATGACCCGACCAGCGTCCAGCACCACAATCCGGTCGCTGCCGATGATGGTGGACAAGCGGTGAGCGATGACCAGCACCGTCTTGCGTGCCAAGATGGCGTCCGTTGCGGCTTGAAGGCGGGCTTCGGTCATGGTGTCCACGCTTGCGGTGGCTTCGTCCAGGATGACCAGCGGGGGATTATGGGCGATGGTCCTCGCGAAGGACAGGAGCTGCGCTTCGCCGACCGACAGGTTGCTTCCCTTGTGTGCAACGCGTCCGTCCAAGCCACCAAGGGCCTCGACGGCGGGGCCGGCATTGGCCACCTCGACCGCGGCCATGAGGTCTTCGTCGGTGATGTCTGCGCCGAGAGCCAGGTTGAACCGTACGTCTCCAGGGAACAGCTCGACGTCTTGCCGGACCATGCCAATCGACCGTCGAACATCTAGCTTGGTCAGATCAGACAGCTCTACGCCGTCTAGAGTAATGGAGCCGGTGTAGCCATCATACCCGCGGGTGAGGAGCTTGCCGATGGTGGTCTTGCCGGAACCAGTACGTCCGACAACGGCAACGACCTCGCCAGCGTGCAGTTCTAGGTCGATGCCATGCAATACCTTGACGCCATCTCGGTAAGCAAACGCAACATCCTTGAGTACTAGGTGGCCTTCGACGGTGGCCAGTTCCTTGTCGCCGTCTTCGATAAACGCTGTCTCATCAAGAAGGCCGAAGATTTTCTCTAGGGCGGATGCGGCGCGCTGAAGGATGGACAGCTTGCCGCTGAACTCTTGGATGGGGCGGAAGAGCTTGCCGACAAAGTCGACGAACGCGACCAGCACCCCCGGGTTCATAGGCTCGTCCAACACAGCCCCAGTTCCAGCCCAGAGGATGAGGCCCACGCTGACCGAGGTGAGGCCGTCCATGATGGCGTAGATCAGCGCATCCCAGATGTTGCTGCGCACGGTAGCGTCGCGGTAGCGGTCTACACGGCTGGTGAATTCGGCGTTGCTCCTGGCTTCATCCGAGTACAGCTGGACCACCGCTACACCTTGCAGGCGCTCGGCTAGGTAGGCGTTGACGGCCGACAAACTCTCACGAATCTCAAGGTACAGACTGCGTAATACGCGACGCAGGCGGTCCAGAATGATGGCAATGATGGGCGCCATGCACAGCAGCACGAGGGTCAGGCGAGCCTCGTAGATGAACATGGCGATGAGAATGCCGCCGATGAGCAGAACATCGAGAACAATCGTCACCGCACCGGCGGTCAGGGTCTCGCCCAGTGACTCAATATCGTTGGTGGCTCGCGTGAGCAGCTGCCCGGTAGGACGCACGTCGTAGAACGATTGCTTGAGGTCCATGGTGTGGCGGTACACCGCTTCGCGCAGGCGGGTGATGGTGCGCAGTGCGGCGTACGACATGAGCACCGAGAAGCCGACCTGCAAGACAAACGAAGCGAGCAGAGCTCCCAGGTACCACAGCGCTATTTGCTGAACACCAGCGATATCTCCAATCCGAATATGGTCGTCAATCGCCCGTTTTAGCAGGATAGGCTGCAGCACGGTGAGCAGGGTGGTCGGCGGTGCACAGAGCATGGCGAGCAGGTACAGCCACCACCAAGGCTTCATGTACGGCCACATCCGCTTGTACAGGCTCCAGTTGCTTGGCTTTCCGGTACTCATGCTGCGCTGTCCGATTGGCGTTCCCAGATGTCTCGGTACACGCCCTCTTCGGTGAGTAGGCTTGCGTGGTCTCCTCGCTGCACGATTCGACCATCTTCGAGCACAATGATCTGGTCAGCGTGTTGAATGGCAGAGATTCGGTTTGCGACGATGATGCTGGTGGAAGGGCCGCCGGAGCGCATGGCCGCAATGAGTTGGTGTTCGGTCTTGTGGTCGACAGCGGACAGCACATCGTCCAACACCAGTAGGGTGTGGTCGCGTATCAATCCCCGCGCCAAAGCGGTTCGTTGGCGTTGCCCACCAGACAGCATCACACCGGATTCACCAACAAGGGTCTCGGTTCCCTGCGGCAGTGCGGCAATGTCAACGTCCATGGTGGTGGCCTCGAGGACGCGCTCCAAGCGGCCATCATCCGGTGCACCCAGCAAGATATTGTCTCGTACCGACTCGCTGAACAAGAAGGCGCGCTGTGGAACGACGGCCAGGGTTCGACGCCACGCGTCGAGGTCGAGCGTGCAAATATCGATACCGTCGACGAAGACGGTGCCTGCTGGCGGATTGAACAGTCGTGTCAGCATGCGAATCAGCGTGGTCTTGCCCGAGCCTGTGGCACCCATGATGCCGAGGGTGGTTCCCGGAGGCACGACGAGCTCGATGTCTTGGAGGACGGGAACGTCTGCGGCGTCGGGGTAGGCGAAGGTCAGGTGTTCGACGCGCAGCTCGGGGCAGGACGGGGGAACAGCGACGGGGTTGGGAAGGTCCGGACGCTCGGGTAGTGGGTCTGCGACCTCGTCGATACGCTGCAAAGCGGCCTCGGCCTGTTTGAATACCGACAGCAAAAAGCTGGCGCCACGGATCGGGCCGGCGAGGAACCCGGTCAGCGCAATGAAGGCGACGAGCTCGCCCACGGTGATCTCCTCGCGGATGGCCATTGGGCCACCGAAGTACAGCAGCACGAACACGTTCAGAGTGGCGGCAAAGGCCAGGATAGGCCCAATCAGCGCGCGCATGTCGGCACGCTGTTCGCTCGTACGCAAGTAGTCACGATTGGTACGGTCGAAGCGCTCGGCGAAGGCATCTTCGGCGGCAAAGCTCTTGACCGTGGCGATGCCCTGGTATGTGGACAGCACATGGTCGGAG
>JBLHSN010000455.1:0-3938 GCA_047626195.1 Myxococcota bacterium | reverse complement strand
CTCGGTTTATTCCATGGCGCGTCGCCCGGATGTCCTTGTTCACAAGCTGGGCAAGCTTGTCGCTTCTGTCACGGGCTGTGCATTGCAACATCGGGCGGCCCGATCTGTGGGTCATGTACCCGGGTGACTAGGCCGCTCTACTTGCAGCAGCGCGAGAAGTACCCTGTAGCCCCACCGGGGTGGGTAGTGTCGTAGCAGGTCGTGTTCGCGCAACCCCAATTCGAGTAGCTAACCCTGCCGCAACTTCCGCCTCCAACCGACACATAGGCTGAGTAGTAGGTACCGGTGGTGTAGTTCATGACCCAGTACTCATCGACGTACTCGAGGTTGTCCGTCATGGTGTTCAGGCCGAGCGTTCCAGCGAGATTGCACGCGCCAATCCATTCCGCCATGCCGCACATGCGCTTGCCCTCAGTCACGCACTGCGTGGCAGCATCTTGCCAGCTTTTTTCTGTGTTTTCGTCGATGTCAATGCAAAAAGCTCCGGCGTCTACCATGTCCGACGGACAGCGAACGCGCTCGGCAGTGTCGGCCACCAGCGCGTATGGAACAGAGGTGAGTCGCTGACGACCGGCCAACTCGCCTGCGGAGTCTACATCTATGCCGATCCACACGGCTGCGGTGTCGAGGCTCTCAATGTCGAGTCCGTTGCCAATCTTCGCGCCAAAGAATCCGTCCGACATTGGTAATGTCTGTTGCTCCGACCAGAATGCCGTGCCACCGACATCTGTGGTGTACAGGCGAAACGTGAGCGTGTGGGAGCCTTCGATAGGCGTCCCGACTGAGTCCATGAGTCGGCCTTGATGGTCCAATAGCGGCGGCACTGCTGAAGCAGCAATGGGCAACAATAAGGCGACGACAGCGACGAGCTTGCGCATGAGATTCTCCGAGAGTTTGAAAGGTACCTTACATTGGCAAGGACCTCTCGGGAAGCACATTGGCGACCTCTACCGGTCGTATCGGCCCGGGCACAGCGCTTGGGCCGCACTCAATGGGTGCTCGGCCTGTCGGATGGGTGCGGTTGTGAACGGCAGCAATAGGTCACTGACCGACTCCACTGGGGTGGTGCTGGTGACGAGCTGGCGCAAGACGTGCACCGCCACCGGGTACCAGCGACCACTCTCGCCAGACCACGGGACCTGAACGCGACGGTTTGCGTCTGGCTGACCTGCTTTGATAAAGGCGATTTCTTCCGCCAAAACAGCGTCGAAATCGGCGACCGATATCCGACCATGAGCCACCTCTGCCCACAGCTCCCAGCGCGAACGCTCGGTGGTGGCTAGGTCGTCCATCACCCGGACGAAGACCGACTCGCCACGCTGGTTGGTCATGGCTGCTGGCAGCGCCACACAGCCGGTGCCCGAGAGCCAGGCGGCAATGTATTGGAGTGCTTGGAACACGTTATAGCGCACCTCTTCGGTGTCGCTATTGGTGATGACGTCGCTGTGAACGATGTCGGCGGCGAGCAAGCGCCGCGGGTACAGCGGGTCATCTTCGTCGAGGCCGTGAACATCTTCGCCGTCAATGAAGTTGAGCAGTGGGCCGAGCTCAACGGGGTCGGGGACGAGTGCCCCCACAACGTCATGCAGGGCGTCATCATCGGGGTCTTGCATGCGGCGTCGGAAGGCTTCGACCAAGGCAATACCAATGCGAACGAAGTCAGGATGTGCGACCCAAAAGCCATCGAGACCACGCCGAAGCTGAGTGACCACGTCGCGGATGTAGCCGACCATGCTCACCTGGAAGGACTTGGCATTGCCCTCTTCGAACAGTGTTCCGTACATGCCGCCAATCTTGATGGCGCCAATGGGGTCTAGGGCTTCGGCCAAGCGGACGTGCGATTCCTTGATGTGATGAATGACGATGTTTGGGTCGGCCTTCACTGGGATTCGGTAGTTGGGGTCGTGCTTGAACAGGCGAGCGGTCGCGGCGAGGAAGTCGTGCCACCCGAGGGAGCCACCGGCAAAGTACGGGTGGAGGGCGTCGGCCATCTCGCGAATACGGAAGATGGCGCGTGGAGTCTCGAACACCACGAACAAGCGGGTCACGCCCGGCGTGAAAGACGGGTCGCGCTTTGCAATCTCGGCTTCGGTCACGCGAACGAGTGATGCAAAATACGCGGCTTCCTCCTCGTTTTCGAGCTTGGGAACGTAGAAGGTGAGCGCGGTTCGGTCGCCGCGGTTGTGCCAGGAATGCAGTACCAAGTCGACCAAGTGCAGAGGCAGCGGGTTTCCGTTCAGCAGGTGACCGGCATCGGGCAGGGCAATGCCTGGGACGCGCTTGACTGGGATGGACAGACGGTCGCTGGCGAGCTCGTACGACTTGCCGCTCTTGGGGTCGGTGAATGAGAGCGAGGCGTCGTAGCAGTGCCTCAAGTTTTCCGTCGCGGCGAGTAAGTCGCCGATAAACGGTGTCTTGCTGTCTTCGCTATCCGCACCCCAGCGCGGCACAATGCCCGAGGCATCTACGAGCTCGGCTACAATCGGAGCTTCGTCAGGACGAATACGGTGCAGCGCGTTCATCGCGTGAATGCACATCTTCGGGTCATCTGGCGGACCGAAGAGGGTGACGGTCGGGCCTTTCAAGAAGTCCGGAATGTCCACGGCGGGGCCGGTACACACGGCATCGCTGGGGCCAACAACAAGCCGTCCGGCGCTGTCTCGGTCTCCGATAACCGTGGCGTAGGTGAGGTCGTGGTAGTCCACCCCCTGGTTGGCAGATGCGTACAGCGCAGTTCGTTCGTCGATGAACGCTCGGTCATGTACACGTTGGCTCAACACAACTTTTAGGTCAGCCTTGACGGCATTGTAGACATCGACCACCAGCTTCAAGGCTTCAGTACTCTGGAGTTCTGTAAACGCGGTTGCCAGATCTGGAGCGAGGGCCAGGCCTGGTACGCCCTCGGCAGCAATGGCCTCACTCGCGAGGCGCTGCAGCAGCGGCTCGGACAGGGTGTTCAGGTAGGTTGGCAGGTCCCAGTCGGCCATGGTGTACTCCGCAGTGAGCCGCCGGTGTATCCCACTGGCAGGCGTCTATTCAGTCTGCCAATACAGTTCGCTGGGTGGGCCACATACAGGGGTGGACCTCCACGTTGATGTCGAACCCGACGCTTTGGCACGCTCAGTTTCGCCGCCAACTTGCTAGGAGTAACAAGTGACAACGTCGTCAGTTGGCGACGCCCCTGAACGCACCCTAGCGCCGGTTTCTTCCATCAACGACATCGGCCACCCCTGTAGGCTGGCATTGCAGGCTTGGTAGCGAATCACACCGGCTTGGTCGGCCTATTTCCACGCCACCCGAACAGTTCCTTCGAGCCATGGGTCCGGGTTCCAACGGTGTCGACTGCACGACCTGGCGGTACCTTGGCCCGCACCTGCTGGCCGTCGACCCACACCTGAAGCGGACGGGCATTGCATTCACGCCGCCCATACACGTGAAAGCCGTCGGCGATAGTCATAACAACGGCGGTTCCGTCTTCGGTCTGAACGCCACGCACGGTGGCGGCAGTGTCCCAGTCGGGTTCACGAGTCTTGGCTCTGGGCGCGGTAACTACGGTCGGCTCACCGTCCCTAAGATTCTCAATGACGCTTACCACTCGCTGCGCACGCGTCCGTCCACCGACAATAGCCGTCTGCTTGACCCACACCACGGTACCGTCTTCAGCCACGATGTACGTCGCCGGGATGGGGAGATCGGGGCGGCGGGTATTGGCGACTCCCCATTGCTCCCACAGCAGTGGCGAGACTGACGTGATGGGGCTGGTGAGTTCTTCTTCAGCAATAGCGGCAGCTACCACTTCGGGTGTGTCTGCGCTCAGGATGACCAAGTGGCCGCCTGCGGCATTCAAGGCTTCGGCTGTACTGTCCCAGTCACGCACCTGCGCGACACAGTAGGGTCACCAATCGACCGAACGTGTGAGCTCAATGACGGTGTACGGG
>JBLHSN010000454.1:0-3990 GCA_047626195.1 Myxococcota bacterium | reverse complement strand
CCGATTCTTCGCTGGGTGCTGGCCAATAAAGCCACCTTCCTCACCGCACCCGCACTGCTCGTTGCCTTTGGCACGACCGCCTGGCTGGGCTTCGACACCGTGTTCGGCTTCTTGCCCAATGCCATACGAACCACCGCCCCCGTCTCCGCCATCGCCCGCAGTGTTCCCGGCTTTGGACGCGAGTACATGCCGCCGTTTGACGAGGGCTCCTTCCTGTACATGCCCACCACCATGCCGCATGCGTCCATTGGCGAGGTGCAGAGCCTCATGAGTGCGATGGACGCCGCCATTGCCCAGATTCCCGAAGTCGACCGCGTGGTCGGCAAGCTCGGACGCGTAGACAGCGCCTTGGACCCTGCCCCGGTGTCGATGATTGAGACGGTCATCACCTACCTTCCCGAGTATTCCACGACGGAAGACGGCTCGCGGACTCGCAACTGGCGCGACCATATCCACACCGCCCAAGACATCTGGACTGAGATCTCAGCCGCAGCCCAGCTTCCCGGACTGACCGGCGCTCCCACGCTCATGCCCATCAATGCGCGCATTATCATGCTCCAGAGCGGTATGCGCGCTCCCATGGGCATCAAGGTGAAGGGACCGTCACTCGAAGCTATCGAGTCGTTCGGCTTCGCATTGGAAGCGGCCCTCAAGGACGTCCCGTCCATCCGCCCCGACACGGTGTTCGCAGACCGCGTCGTTGGAAAACCGTACCTAGAAATCGACATCGACCGGCAGGCAATTGGCAGGTACGGCCTGACTATTGTAGACGTTCAAGAAGTGCTTCAGGTCGCTCTCGGCGGCATGACCCTCACCCGAACTGTCGAGGGCCGTGAGCGCTACCCAGTGCGTGTCCGCTACGCCCGGGAAGACCGTGACAGCGTGGAAGCGCTCGAGCGTGTGTTCATCCCAACCGCTGCAGGCGAGCCCGTTCCCCTCACCCAAGTCGCCGACATTCGCTACGTTCGTGGACCACAAGTCATCAAAGCTGAAGACACCTTTCTCACCAGCTACGTGCTGTTCGATAAGGTGCCGGACATGGCCGAGGTAGACGTGGTTGAACACGCGCGTCAGACCATCGAAGACCGGGTTGCTAGCGGCGCTCTACAGGTACCGAGCGGCGTCAGCTACACCTTCGCCGGCTCGTATGAGAACCAAGTACGCAGCGAGAAGCGGCTGATGGTGCTGATTCCCATTGCACTCGTCTTCGTATTCATCCTCTTGTACCTGCAGTTCAAGCGCGTGCTCACCACTGCCATCATCTACTCTGGCGTGCTGGTCGCCGTGAGCGGTGGGTTTGGACTGCTGTGGCTGTATGGGCAGCCTTGGTTCCTTGACTTTGCCCTGTTCGGCACCGACATGCGCGACCTGTTCCACGTAGGGACCGTCAACCTATCGGTGGCCGTGTGGATTGGGGTCATTGCGCTGATTGGTCTCGCAACAGACGACGGCGTGGTCATGGCCACGTACCTCAAGCAGAGCTTCGAGCGCGAGCCCGTTACCACCATCGCTGACGTTCGTGACCGTACACTGCAAGCCGGTCTACGACGTGTTCGTCCGTGTTTGATGACGACCGCTACAACACTCTTGGCACTGCTTCCCGTGGTCACCTCGCAAGGCCGCGGCTCCGACATCATGGTGCCCATGGCCCTGCCCATGCTTGGCGGCATGACCATTGCGCTGATTACGCTGTTTGTTGTGCCGGTTCTGTATTGTGCGGTTGAAGAACGGGCGCTCACGCCGGCTGTCGAGACCGACTGACACACACGCTCTAGCAATCCCCGTCTGATACAAGCGAGCAAGCTCACCTAAGTACTGCCGCGTCACACGCGACAACGTCGAGACGGCCTGCGTTACGGCACGTCCAACTCACCCGCGTGGTTACCCCCCCAGCAGGTCACCTCGTTCGCAGCGGACACCGCGCAGCTACAGCGGTGGCCGATGTCGTTGAGGGAAGAAACGGGCGCTAGGGTGCGTTCAGGGGCGTCGCCAACTGACGACGTTGTAACTTGTTACTACTAGGAAGCGGGCGGCGAAACTGGGCATGCCAAAGCGTCGAGTTCGACATCAGCGTGGAGGTCCACCCCTATAGTCTAGGTGTCGTTGGCGAAAGATTCCTCCACGCAAGGCTGTCGCAGGCGGGGAATGTCTTGATTTGCGGTCCGGCGGACTGACCGGAGTTGTTCCCCGCAAAAGTCGCCGCGCACTGCGAAATGGCGTGCGCCCGGTGAGCATCATCCCTTGAGGTCATCAGTGTCCACCATTCATCGTTCACGCCGCGACGAAAGATTCCACTCTCGCAAGCGCTTGGTTCGCAGCATCTCGCATCAGCTCTGGGTCCGCTCCTCCGCGCAGCGCGACAAACACCCCCAACAGCGCAACCGTCAGAAAGTGGGCCAGCGGACTCACCGGCGCATCCGCACGTAGCTCACCAACGGCCACCGCATTGCCAAGAGCATTCTCGAATGCCGAGGTAATACGACGACTATAGGAGGCTCCCACCTCTCGGCTACGAACGTCAGTGGGCGCCTGCTCGGTGATGGCGTTGCACATCAGGCAGCCCAACAAGGGATTGCCGCCGACCGCCGCGTCCCCGAAAAAATGGGCCACGTCTCGGACCGCTCGCAGGCCGGCCTCAGCGCTTTCTAATCGGCCGAAGTGTCCGCTCACAACCGTGTCGTCGTAGCGCTGCAACGCGGCTTCGTAGAGCGCCTCTTTGCTGCCGAACTCGGCGTACAAGCTATAGATATTGATGCCCATGGCATCGGCCAGCTCACGAACAGAGGTGGCGTGGAAACCGCGCTGCCAAAACAGGTCCGTGGCCCGGTCGAGCACGTGCACTCGGTCGTAGGTCTTTCGGCGGCCCATGTGTCCCTCCTTGCTGCCCTTCCTAAGACCGCCAAGTTCTATTTCCAAGCGGTCGCTCTGAAAGAAATTGTATCAGAACGACCGCTTTACTATGAAAGTGCCGCCAAGACCCAAGGTTGGTCGGCCAAAGATTTGGGTGCATCGCCCAGAATCCATTCCTTTGAAGTACATCATGAACCGAATTCTGTTCGCTGAAGCAGCCATCGCCGATGTCGCGTGGTGCCGGTCGCAGGCCACTCCCCCACGCAACACTCACACCCTACATGGGCTGGGAGGCCGCAATGCCGTTCGATAAACTCTGTGTGAGTAAGCTCCGACTCATGCGACTCGCCACCGCAGCCCTGTTCATGACGGCCGGGCTCGCTCTGGTCATCTTGGGCGGACTCGAGGCGTCGCAGCCCATTGCTGGAGCGCTACCCAGCCATCTGGCGTGGGCGCCGCCGGTATCCGCCCTCGTGTTCGGCGTTCTTGTCGCCAGCGCCGGCATGATGCTGCTGGAGCTGACCACCAAATCGCCGATGAAGGTCGCCCTCACCGTGCCGTTTGTAGCGGCAAACGTTCAAGTGGCGTTGAGTTTCGGTCTGATAGCCGTGGGCGTGGCGGTTGTGTCTGGCGGGTTTAGCTTGGTGAACATCCTTGTGTTTGCAACCTTCGTCATGAACCTCCTCTTTGCAACCATGACAAAAGTGCACTGGAATTTCACCGAGAATACCGGGAAAAAAATTCCTTCATAGCTCGTCTACTGCGCAGCTCGACCCGGTCGGCCAGCGAAAGCCGGCTGGTCGTTCGACATCGAACCGCACGGTACCCAAGTAGATGGTGTCCGCCTAGGTGACCGAGCCGGACTCCTCGTCGGCAACGTGGATGGAACGGTCAGCTGACCAGCCTCCCACCCGCGCCGATGGGTGGCATCGACTACCGGGTGTGGCTAGACCGACCTCCATCGAATGGATGTGGAGACCTCCCTTGCTCGCAAACCAAGTCATGTCCGCCTGTCGGGCCGCGGCGATGGCTCCAGACAGTGCTACCGCGGGCTCTGGAACGCGGCTGACACCTCAACGTACCCCCACAGACATTGCGCCGTTCGACCTGCATCCCAAAGGTAGTGGGCAATGAGTTTTT
>JBLHSN010000453.1:0-4000 GCA_047626195.1 Myxococcota bacterium | reverse complement strand
TCGGCACCACCGGCACCGGGGGCATGGGACTGAATATTCCGTACACGCACTCGGAGGACAAGCCCAGCAAAGTGCTCTTGGCCAAGACCGAGGCCGCATTCGGCCACACCGGGCTCCTGTTTCTGCTGGCCCGCACGCCGAACTCTCCCATCGTCAAAGAGGTCAAGCCGGCAGCCATGATTGGCTACCGCGCCGTTCGCACCGTTTCTGTGGCGGACAAGCACGGCAACCGTGAGCTGTACAAGCCCATCAGCATGGAAGTGAAAGGCGACCTAGAGCTCAAGCAGGACGCCGCCAAGTACGAGCAGGACGGTCAGCTGGTCGTCGCCGTAGTGGACACTGGCGAGAATGGTGTGTTCACCCGTGGTGAGTTCGCCGCCATCACCGCTTTGGGTCAGATGGAGTACATCACGCCCGAAGAAATCGCGCGCGTGGTGGTTCGGGAAATCCGAGGCGCAAATACCGGTCAAGACATCATAAGCGCACTGGATGCGTCAGTGTTGAACCCGTCCTACAAGGCCGGTCTGGTACGCGCAGCTGCCATGAGCGACTTGGCCTTGGCCGATGAAGCCGCAGACCTACCCAGCGTCGCATTGGGTCGCCTCGGCCCCCCCGAGTTGTCGAAGCTTCTCTTTGAAGCCCAGCTGCTCAAGGAGTGCTTCGGCTCGCTTCGCGGTGTGCTGGAAGGTTCCAAGGGGCCGCGCAAGCCCACTGACCTGTCGGCAACGCTCACTCAGCATCTGAAGACATCCGGTATTCTTCGAACCGCACCGTCCATCGGCATTCCGATTCTGTCGGCAGACGCACGCACCCTCACCCGCGGTCCACGCATCAATGTTCCCGAACTGTCCGGCCTGAAGAAGACGGTCAGTCTCGACAGTCCCGAGCAGGTGGGCGCGTGGGCCGAGAAGGGCTGGATTGACCTGCGTCCCATCAACATGGAGCGTTGGTTAGTCCGCTTAGGAAAAATGGTCGAAGCGCGCCTAGAGCTGCGCGACCACGGATCCGCCGCCGCTTCCATCCGCTCCTACCTCCCCACCACTTTCGAGATTGGTGAGGTTGTGGCTTGGATCTTCAACAACGAGATGGGCGGCTACCGAGTCAAGTAGTCGACTCTGCAGCCAACTTCGCGAAGACCATGGTGTCCCGCCATCCACCATCCCGCCAGAGCTGGTCGCGAAGGGTGCCTTCCAGCGTGTAGCCGAGACGCTCTGCAACCGCGACACTGCGAAGATTTCGCGGGTCACAACGAATCTCGATGCGGTGCATGCCCGCATCGAACATGGCTTGTTCAACCAACATCACAGCCTCAGTGACGTAGCCTTGCCCTTCGAACGCACCGCCAATCCAGTAGCCCAGCTCACAACATCCGTGTGCCCAACGCAGATGGTGTACACCCACGTTGCCGCAATACATGTGATCTCCACCACGCAAGATGCCAAAGTCGTACAGGCTCCCGTCCTTCCAGGTCTCTTGGGTGTGGCGAATATAGGACCGCTCATCCGCCACCGTCAGCGTGGACTCAACCCAGGGCAACCACGCACCTAGACGGTCGCGGTCCGCTTCGACCAGCGCGAACATTGCCGGTGCGCGGTCCAACCGATGCGGCTCCAACACGACGCGCTGTCCGACCAACGAGGTCGGTGGCGCTGTTGGGCGACGGCTGGGGGGATTCGGCATCGGGCCTCCGGTTGGCAAGTGTACCGGTGGCGAACCCCAACCGACTTTCCGCTCCCCTACAAGCATGCCAGAGGCCGCCGATTCACGTCACTCCGACCCGGTGTGAACGCGCCCACAGTGCAGATGTTATGCACCACTGCATCGCTTGGAGGCGCCATGAAGCTCACAGGGAAAGTCCTACATCTTTTGGACGATTCGCTCCTCGTGCGTGCGCAGCTCGATGGCCAAGCCGTCGAAACGGACGGACAGAACTACCACTACGGCGTGAATACCGACGCCATGATCTCGGGTCAAGCGTGTACGCTCGGCTACACACCCGTCATTCTGGGCCCACACTTCCTGCGCAACTTCAAAGAAGTCGTGGTGGACTCCGACGTTCAAGATGGCGGGTTTCAGGTAATTGTAGGGGGAGACGCCTACGGTTCGGGTAGCTCGCGCGAAGTCGCTGTTGTCGCTCACGTTGGTGCCGGCATCGAGCTGGTCATCGCCGATAGTTTCCAGCGCATCTTCCAAGAAAACATGGTGTACGGCGGCATGCCCTTCACCACGGACCGGACGGTTCTCGACCGCCTACAGACCGGTGAAGAGCTCGACGTGACCTCGCTATACGCCGCACTCCCACCGTTCTTCCGTGCGGTCAGTGAGTCCGGCGGTCTGATGCGCTACGGCACACAGCTACTCGCTGGAGATATTGCTCCCACCTACGACATCTCTCCAGATCCCCGCGCGATGAACATTGCTGAAAAGCTGATCGCTAAGCGTGCGTGGACCGGACAAGGAAAGCCTGTAGGCATCGCCAGCGTAAGCCCCGGCGACCAGGTTCTCGCCGACGCCGGCTTCCGCGGTATGCACGAGTACACAACGGGCATGGTTGTGGCGTTGTACCGGGATGAATGGGGCGACGCCCCCATGGCTACACCCGAACAGGTGGCGGCCTTCGAAGACCACTTTGTCCTCATCGACCACCCCACCGTCCCAGATTCAGTGAAGAAGGCGCGTTTGGCTCCGGCTATGAACCTGACCCAAGAGATGGTCGTTGCTTGTGAGCAAAACGGCATCCGTCTTCACGGCCCCGGCCGCGCCTTCCCGCCGGGTGTCTGCCATCGCGTTGTGGTGGAGGACTACGCACTACCCGGCGACATTGTGGTGTTGACGGACTCCCACTCCCCGACGGCTGGAGTACTCAATGCCTTTGCCTTTGGAGTCGGCTCCACGGCCATGGCCTTCGCACTGCGCACCGGCATGATTCCTGTGACGGTCCCAAAGGTCGTCCGGGTGGAGCTCACCGGTCGAAGCAACGGTGTGTTGTCCCCGAAAGACGTCATCCTGCACATCATTGGCGACCCGTACTTCCGCGAAGAGCAATGGCGTAGCACCCCCACCGACACCTGCATCATCGAGTTCGGTGGCGATGCCCTCGAACACTGGTCGGTCGATGAGCTGTCTGTGTTGACGAATATGACCGTCGAAGGCGGCCTGATGACGGGTATTGTAGAGCCGTGTTCATCCATCACCACCTTCCTCAAAGAGCGCCGCGGTGTCGATGCCGAAGCTCTCTTCGTCCACCCTGACCCGGGTGCGACGTACGAGCGCGTGTGGAAGCTCAACCTCGACGAAATTCCGCTGACGGTGGCAACACCCGGTGACAGCCGCAATCGTGCTCCGCTGGATGAACACAAGGGCGTGAGCATTCACAACGTGGTCATCGCGTCGTGCACCGGTGGCTCCCTCGCCGACCTTCGCGCTGCAGCATCCGTGTTCCGTGGCCGCACCATCGCCGAGGGTGTTCGGGTGACCATCACACCGTCATCGACCCCTGTGGCTCAAGATGCCGAGAAAGAGGGACTGCTAGACCTGTTCCGAGACCTTGGCTGCGTCGTCAGTGAGCCAGGATGTGGCTCGTGTATCGGAAATGGTCCCGGCATTCCACTGCCCGGTGAGACCACTGCCTCGACCACCAATCGCAACTTCGCCCGCCGCATGGGTGCCCCGGGACCCGTATTTCTGGTCTCCCCTGCCGTCGCAGCCGCCAGTGCTGTGACCGGTAAGCTTACCGACCCTAGGACTCTGTGATGCGTATTGCTACGTTCAACGTCAACTCTCTCCGTGTACGTCAGAAGATCTTTCTCGACTGGCTCGAAGAGGCTCAGCCGGATGTGGTCTGCCTGCAAGAGCTGAAGATGAAAGAAGAGAAGTTCCCCACCAAGGCCCTCGCAGATGCCGGCTACGAGCACCAGACCGTGTGGGGACAAGCCACCTACAACGGCGTGGCTATGATCTCGAAGACCCCGATTGAGAACCCGTACACGGGCTTTCGCGT
>JBLHSN010000452.1:0-4009 GCA_047626195.1 Myxococcota bacterium | reverse complement strand
CCACGCGAGCCGGCCAAAGGATGAGCAAGTCCTCGCTGCCCTTCCGTATCGAAAGGGCCACCTCACGGACCAAGAACTCGTTCTCTTCGGAGAGCTCCGCGGAGAGCTGAGCCCAGAAGAGAAAGGCGAAGTTGCCCGGGTAGCCCCAACGCTTCGTCAGCCACTTAAGCGTCTTCGTGCCCTCGACCTGATTCGGTATTGGGGCACACCGCTGACAAACGAACAACACCGCATGCTGCCGTGGTTCGCAGGACTGGCCTGGCAACGGCCGCTCCCGCGTAAGACAGGTCTGGCATCCGTTCCCCTTGCGCATCACCTGTTGTGCAGCCACGACGTTCCCGCGTTCCTGATGGAGCCCTTTGCTCATCCTTGCCGGTATCGATCAGATGCACTCCACTGGGAGCTGTGCCGCCTACTAGCCACCCTCGGGAAGGGTGGAGGGCTCACAGAGCTACGCGGCCTGAAGAACTTCTGGACCTGGGTCCCACAGGACGTATTCGAGCGGTTCTCAGGCACCCCGCCGGACACGCCAGTCATGGAGGGGCTTATCGACGCCTTCGTACAAAGCTGGGAAGGCCCGGAATGGCTCGCCAAACAGGCCAGCACTTGGATGACACTCTGGTCGTTCTCCTTTGACGTTCCGCAGGTCCTAAGAGTCGTCCATGGCCTGTGCGTGGAGCCGCTTCCCGAAGAGCAGACGCGAGCTGTCGCCGAGTCTCGTCTCGCGGCCTTGCCAAGACTCAGCACAAACTTTGGCCACACACGCAAGCTGCCAATCCCCAACGTGATGCCCACGGGGCTGGAGGATTGGACGAGCCACGAGCTGCGCACCCCCGACGACTTCGAGGCTGAGGAGCTGCGAAACAGAACGAGGGTGACCTATCGATTCCAAGAAGCCCAGCGTGGCCAACTGTCGTACTGGTCACTCCAGCGTGGTGACCAGTGCATCACCGTGAAGGTGAATGTGTCGCGCATGCGGGCATGGCAAATCGCCCCGTATTCGCGACCGGAAGACCCAGAAGAAGAGAGGGTCTTGTCGCTGTGGGCGCTGGCCAATGGGATGAGAGTCTAACCGGGGGTCGGGCGGGGTGAAGGCCTCGCCCGACACACCTCATCAGACCCGACTCGTCGGTGACTCCGACGAGACCCCTGTCGAGGTCCGTCCACGATACGAGAGCTGAGGTATGACTATTCCCACTACTTCTGCGACGTTTTGACTGGAGAGACCCCATGACCGCTCGACTGCTCGGCCTGCTCTTGTTCACCGCTTGCAAGTCTTCCCAAACCCAGGTTGAACTCCAACTCCAACCCCAAACCCCTGTAGTTGTGGCGCCAATCCCCACGGATGCATGCGCGGCCTTGGACGACAGCGCCTGTTGGGCCGATGCATCGTGCATTCTGGATGCATCGGGATGTCATTCGCCAGTGACACGATGCGAAACGACCTTTGTGCAAGGCGGAACATCCGCCTGTGACAGCGAGCCCGGCTGTTCCCTGATTCAGCAGCCCTGCTTCTGCCCGCCAGGCAGGGTGTGCGTCTGCGGAGGAGGTGCTCCGCCCACATGCACAGCAGGCGTATCCCTGACCCAAAGCCCTATTGTGTGGGACGACGAGCGCGAGCAGCTGACAATCGCCTACCGTGCGGCCCATCAGCAACAAGCGCCCGAGTCGGCAGACATCGACCCCCACCTCATTGTGCTCCACTGGACGGCCGGCGAGAGCTTCAACAGTGCCTTCCACACCTTCCATCCAGCGCGTCTGGCTGGCCGCGCCGAGCTGCAAGGTGCCGGTGCGCTCAACGTCAGCGCCCACTTCATCGTAGAGCAAGACGGCACCATCCACCAGCTACTCCCAGTGACCACCATGGCGCGGCACGTCATCGGGCTCAACCATGTATCGATCGGTATCGAGAACGTAGGCGGAACGGACGGCATGCCGCTGACAGAGGCTCAAGTCAGCGCCAATGTATCGCTCATCTACTGGCTCAGCGACGAGCACGACATCACCCATGTCATTGGGCACCACGAGTACCGGCAGCTGGAAGGAACGCCGTTGTTCGACGAGACAGACGACACGTACCGGACCACCAAGGTCGACCCCGGAGACGTGTTCATGCGCAATGTTCGCCGCCAGGTGTCTGGCCTGCGACTGAAGCCCTAGCGGTTACGCCTTCATCTTCCCGATGAACTCAACAAAGCCCGTGACTTGACTGGCGAGTAGATCGGCGGCGAGTCCCGGTTGTGGGGCGCCATCGTCACCAATGGTGTTGTGAACACCCGGGAAGAATACCCGCTCACAGAACTGCACCGCATTGCGGTAGCCGAACACTTGCTGAAGCTGCTCGACCGGACGAATGCCGCCCCAGTAGCCACTGGCAAGGCCGATATAGCAGACAGGACGGCCGTCAAAGGCGTCTGGGAATGGAAGCATGTCGATGAACAGCTTGAGCGCGCCCGGGTAGCTTCCGTTGTACTCGGGAGTAACGATGACCAGGCCGTCAGACGCCAGGACTTGGTCAATGAGGGGCTGGAGTGCCGCTGGCTTGTTGGCGTAGGCCATTGGCGAAAGAGTGTCCGCCGGAAGGTCGCGTAAGTCCAACAGCGACGCGTTGATGCCCTCTTGGGCAGCGTACAAACCAGTGACGTGGGTGGCGACCCGCAGTGTGGTGCTGCCCTCTCGGTTCGTTCCCGAGATAATTGTAATGTTCATGACTCTCCTGGCGCTTCAACGCGAACGCCTAGTCCGGTACTCTGTCCAACACCGTACGACCACGCCCTCCGACCGCTCAAGACATGGTCACTACGCCTCGAAGAACCAGGACAGTACCGTGCTCTTTATGCCTACCGGCGTGATGGGGTAGTCCGCCACGATCAACGAAATACAAGGAGAATCTCGGTGAATCCGCTGGTGGTGCGGCTGGGATCCGTCTGCAATCGCGACGTCACCGCGCTCAAAAGTACCCGACTCATCGTCGTAGCCGCCAGACAGCACCAGCGTACGCTCCAGTCCAGGATGGTCGTGTACAGGAACGTTCAGCCCAGCTGCCAAGTGAATGACGCGGACTGGCATCTCACGGTGCGAAAAGCCGAGCGAAATCTTCTTTACGCCGGGTGCAACGTAGGTCCATTTGAGGTCCCCCTCACCCAGGTAGCGTTCTAGAGGCGCCGGAAAACCATGGCGTGATGGACGCGGTACCTGGGGTTGTTCCTGCGCGGGCAAGTTGGCCAATAAAGCGTCGAGACCCGAGACGTTCTGCTCGGGCACCTGCGACAGATACTGGCCCGCTACATCTTGCAGGTCGGCTAAACGGTCGCGGCACTGCGCACAGTAAGACGCGTGACTCGCAGTCAACAGATCAATACCTTCGGACTGGATTCCGGCGATGTGTGCCAACAACCATTCGTCGGGCGGGTGATGCGATGGTCTCATGTCTGCCCCTCTAGCGTTTCCCGCAGATGCACCATGGCTAGGCGTATGCGGCTCTTGACCGTCCCCAAGGGTGTATCGGTCGCTGTCGCAATCTCCGCGAGTGTGCGCCCCTCAAAGTACGCATGCTCCAAGACGAACGCCTGTGCCTCAGGGAGTGTCGTCACCGCCTGCCGCACACGCTCCGCGCGTTGACGAAGCTGTACAGTCTCATCCGGTAGCGGACCGTCATCGACCAGCATGGAGTCGGTGGGCTGCACTTCCGGGCGTTTCCGCCGAAAGTGGTCGACACGGGCATTGCTGGCAATTCCGTAGATCCAGCCCATCGCCGTACCCCGACTCCGATCAAAGGACGGTGCACGCCTCCAGACACGGAGCATCACCTCTTGGGTCATCTCGTCCGATAACGTGGTGTCACCACGAGTCGCGCGCATCAAGAAGCCCTTGATTTTCGGTGCGACGTGCGCAAAAAGCTGCGCGAAGGCGGCTCTATCGGCATTCGTGGCTACCGCATTCAGTAGCTTGTCGGGATCAGCGGACAACCACACCTCAATGAGACCGGTAGTGATTCGCTGACTCGATA
>JBLHSN010000451.1:0-4102 GCA_047626195.1 Myxococcota bacterium | reverse complement strand
TTGAGTCGGTTATTGTCGGTGGCCAGGGTCATGAGATTCAAGGGTCGACATTGGCCGATGAAGCGGACCGCAACGTGCTCATCGGAGGCTCGAACAATGTTATTGCAGCGGCGTCGACCGAGGCAGTCGTAGTCGGTGGCACAAACAATACAACGGATGGCCGAGACCGGTGTGTGGGCCTTGCCACCATGCCCACGCTACCAGGCGCTCCCGATGGCGCTCGCGGTGCATGCCGCGTAGACGACGAAGTGACCTTTACATCACCCATGGTGTCCGAATGAATGCCCAATTACAGTCCATTGACCCCGCAACTGGCGATGTTGTAGGAACCGTAGACGTCACACCCACCTCTGCGATTGCTGATGTTGTAGCGCGTGCACGGGCGGCTCATGTTGGCTGGAATGCGCGTTCGCTCGATGAACGTCTGGCGCTGATGCGAAAGGCGAGCGCACGTCTAGCGGAACGCGCGAGTGATATCGGGCTGCTCGGAACACGAGAAATGGGCAAGCCGCTGCGAGAGATGGCTGGGGAAGCTGCTGGCGTCGCCGACTTGTTGTTGTCGGACCTGGACGAGATGGCCACCGCATTTGCCGATGATGTTCAAGAGAATGAGCGGTCGCGAACCACTGTTTATCGCGATGGCTTTGGTGTGGCCGCGTGCATTTCGCCGTGGAACTTCCCAGTACTAATGCCGCATACACAGATTATTCCGGCACTTGCCGCCGGAAATGCGGTGGTGTTTAAGCCCTCCGAGCGCTCCCCCCTGACCGGAGCCGCCTACGCACAGTGCCTCATCGATGTACTGCCGCCGGACGTCCTGCAGATTGTCCAGGGTGACGGAGAGCAAGGGCGAGCGTTGGTCCAGTCGGACGTCGACCTCATTGTCTTCACCGGTTCGAGGGCCGCTGGCGTACACATTCTCCAGGCGGCAAGTGGCTCGTTGAAGCGGGTCATCTTGGAGCTGGGCGGTAAGGACCCCCTTGTGGTGCTGGACGATGCTGACCTAGATGCTGCGGCAACCTTCGCCGCCGGCAACAGCTTCCGCAATGCTGGCCAAGTGTGCGTCAGTACCGAGCGAATCTACGTGCAAGAGGGCGTTCACGACACCTTCGTTGACCGGTTGGTTGCCGTTACCAAGAAGATGCTCGTTGGCGACGGCAAGGTGGAGGGCACCCGCGTGGGGCCGATGGTCGACGGACGACAAAAGGCACACGTGGTCGCGCAAGTGGACCGTGCTGTGGAACTGGGGGCGACCATCGCGTACCAAGGTCGGCGGAACGACGGCAACTACGTGTCACCGGTTGTGTTGACGAACATCTCTCATGACATGCCCATTGCCATGGACGAGACTTTTGGTCCGGTTGCCTGTGTGATTCGTGTGCATGACGATGCCCAGGCTGTGGCCCTTGCCAACGACACTCCGTACGGGCTTGGAGCTGTGGTATTCGGAGCGCCAGACCGAGCTCGCGCTGTTGCACGCCAGCTCACTGCGGGTATGATTGGAGTGAACCAGGGCATTGGCAGCGTGGGGAGTACGCCGTGGGTCGGGGCCCGCCAGAGTGGTCACGGTTTTCATAGTGGCATGGAAGGTCATCGCCAGTTCGCCCAGGTCCGTGTGCTGACCGAGCGGCTCTAGGCGGTTTGCTGTCGCTACATCTGCAGCAGGAAAGCCATACCGCCGAAGAGGGCGAGAAACAGCACCACACCCAGGACCTGAAAGCCGAGTGCCCGCCGATCGCTGGGTTCCGCATAGGGTTTAGGCGCTACCTGTGGCATCAGCAGAACGCGCACGGAAGACGGCAGAGGCTGTGACGAACGACCCGGAGAAGGGTGGGCCGCAAGCTGCGCATCCAGGATGGCTAATAACTCGCGTTCGGCAGCGGTTCCAAGCGGGCCGCTCTG
This sequence comes from Myxococcota bacterium, assembly GCA_047626195.1. Classification (GTDB taxonomy): domain Bacteria; phylum Myxococcota_A; class UBA796; order UBA796; genus CAJXTB01. The sequence continues at coordinate 2,200 of JBLHSN010000451.1, read as the reverse complement.
CACAATGGTCGTGAGGGCCTGGCCTGCTGCATGGACTAATACCGGCTGCTTGGTAGCGGCGTTGATGTGATCATCGGGCGACGCGGAATCGTTTGAACACAGCGCTTGAAGAACTGGGTCGTTGGAGTCGCGCAGACGCTCGGAGAGGTCGTGAGCCGCCTCGCTGGACACGGGCCCCTCACCCCGGAGGTTCAGCCAACAGACCCACGGAGCAAGTGCAGCAGCCCGCCAAGTGGCGGGAGCGAACTGGGGGAGGTCTGTCGGTGCCGTCTGAATGGGTGTCACGGGATCTTTGTGGCTTCAATGAGTGCTACGAGGTCAGCGACACAGGCGCCTTGCTCGACTGGATGTCTCAACTGCAGTTCTTTTATCACCGAATAGTGGTTGCGACGCCCCTCTTTGTTGATGCGAACGTAACCATCTGTCGCGAGATCGGTGATGATGCGCTGGACTGCACGCTCCGTTATATTGACCTTTAAAGCGATGTCTCGCAGTCGAAGGTCAGGGTCGGCGGCCACGCACAAGAGAACGTGGGCGTGGTTAGTTAGGAATGTCCAACGGGTAGTGGATGTCGACACGACCTGCCTCCGGCTGATGTGTAACAACTTATCGCGATTAGGTTAGCACGACAAGTATGTCGTGTTACGCGCGTCGTGAATTTGGAGTTGGTGCATGTCGTTGGCCGCGAGACCCCAAGATGCCACGAGTGAGTCCACGCTTCGTGTCCTTGTTGATGCGCTCGGTCTAACTCTTGAAGACAGTGATGCCGTACGCACGGCACTGGCTGGAACTGCTGCGACCCAGGACATTCAGACCTTGCGTGAGGCGGGTGAGTCTCTCGGCCTCGCGCTTGAAGTCGCCACCCTTGGCGTTGCAGAGGCGCTGTCTCTGGTCCGGCGCGATCTGCCTGTAGTGGCCTGTGTCCCCACAGAAACGGGCACCGAGTACGTCGTCATCGACCGCAGGAGCTGGGGGCGAGTGCGGGTGCGCGGTGGGCGCAGCCCACTCGGCTCGCGTTGGATGTCGAAGGCAGCGTTGAAGCAACTGCTACGCAACACGGGTCAGGGTGACGTCCGCACGTGGCTGGTCGTGGAGCCTCTGTTTCCTGCGAACACCCTGCGAGCTCCTGATGGGCGGAGTCTGTCGTCCACGGCTCGTATCCGTGGCTTGGTAGACGCCGAGCGCAGTGATGTCATTGTCATCTTGGTCTTCGCCGTTGCTACGGGCGTCTTGGCGCTTGCCACTCCGCTTGCCATTCAGGTCTTGATCACGTGGCTGGCCTTCGGGGCTTTGCTGCAGCCCGTGATGACGCTGGCCGCTGTTTTGCTGGTGTTCCTAGGCTTTGCTGCTGTCCTGCGAGCGCTGCAGCGTCATGCCGTTGAAATCGTACAGCGACGCCTCTTCGTGCGTCTGCTGCGCGACGTCTCTGAGCGGCTGACGCGTGTTCGCGTTTCAGCGTTCGACAAGTCGTCGGGACAAGAGCTCGTCAACCGATTCTTCGACGTTTTGACCGTTCAGAAGGCTGTCGCAGCCCTGCTGGTTGACGGCGCATCTGCTGCGCTCCAGGCCATCGTGGGTCTGTCTCTGCTCGCCTTTTACCACCCGGTCTTGTTGGTCTTTGACATCGTCGTGGTCGTTTTGCTGCTCGTCGTCTTGATTCCTCTCGGGCGTGGAGCGACGAAGACGGCAATCAAGGAGAGCAAGCGCAAGTACGAAGCCGCGGCCTGGGTCGAGGAGATTGCACGGCACACCAGCACCATCAAGTTGGGTGGGCGGCACTTGGCACAGCGTAGAAGTGAAGCCGTGGCTCGCTCCTATTTGGCAGACCGCTCCAAGCACTTCACCATCTTCTTCCGCCAGTACGTCGGCATGCTGGGGGTGCAAGTCATCATCCAAGTCTCGTTGCTGCTCTTGTGCGGTTGGTTGGTGCTTGAAGGCTCTCTCACCGTTGGTCAGCTGGTTGCGGCCGAGTTTATTGTGGCCTCGGCGCTTACCGGATTCAGCAAGGTCGTAAACAAGCTGGACACTTGGTATGACCTGCATGCGGCAGTCGATAAGCTGGGCGCCTTGGCCGACCTGCCACAGGACCGACTCACCGGATTGACTCCGGTTCGTCTGGACACTCCGGCCGCTGTGCGGCTAGAGAATGTGGTGTACGGCAACATTAAGGGGCTGTCGCTGGAGGTTGCGGCGGGCTCGC
>JBLHSN010000450.1:0-4111 GCA_047626195.1 Myxococcota bacterium | reverse complement strand
GTCACCCAGGTCATCACACTCATTGTGAGCAGTCCTACAAGAAGCACGAGACTGGCGCCGAGTTCCACCTGTTTGGCGCGCTGACGCCCTACGGATGTGGCCACGCCAGGTACGGTCACGGCCAATGCGGCCACTCCAATCATTGCAGTAGGCACGGACAAACTCCACAGCAGCCAGACCAAGGCAGCAGCACTGCCCAGGTGAGTAAGGGTCAACAAGGCACGGGCGCGGCCCTGGCCCAGCTCCGAGGTGTACGACGGTACGCCCGGGTGTTCTTCTTCAGGCAAGCGAATCTTGCGGCCAAACTCAAAGCCGAGCATAGCGATGCAACTGAACGCGATGAATCCGGCATGAACCACCGAGAGAGGCGCACCCGTCGACACGATGACCAAGATGGCTAAGCCGACCATCACCGGGTTGTGGGTCAGCGCGTACAGCACCAAGTGCTTGGACAGCCACTTCCCCACGCCGAACTCAACGTACATGGCAAGCGAGAACAACAGGCTCGCGAAAAATGCGAGAAGCGCAGGTACGCCCAGCCACACAGACAGCAGCAACTGAATGACGACCGCCGCCGCACCCAACCGCGCCAACAGTGACAGTGTCACCACGCCGCGCGACAACACCCGGTCCGGATAGGCGACGACGTCATTGGTGAAGTCCTTGTGCTCGTCCAGTACCCTAAGGTGCAGGAAGAACAGCCAGACAACGGGGAGAGCCGCCAAGCCCCATCTATCGCCGCCCGTGACCCAGCCGACCGAGAGTCCGGCTACACCAAATATGGCGACGAGTGCGGTGTAGGTGACCGGCGGGAAGCGCTCATCCATCCAAGCAGACAGACGGCGGGGCATGGAAGCATCAGCGCTAATGTCACAAGAGGGTTGCATGGCGCGCCCTGTACCTCGTCCGCGTGCGTTACGGGCGCGCGCCTCAATGCGACCTACTCTACTCACTCCGCCCGACCTCGATGCTGCTCTCACCGCTCTCGCCGGTGCCGAGACGCTATACGTGGACACCGAATTCCACGCAGAGCATAGGTACACCCCTCGTCTCTACTTGCTCCAAGTCGCAGCAGATGATGGCCCAGTGTGGCTGATTGACTGTACCGACACCGCCGCGATTCGCGTTCTTCGCGAGGTGATGACCGCTGCACCCTGGGTCGTTCACGGCGGGGCACACGACATCGAGATCCTCGAGCGGGTGTTGGGCGCCGTACCCAGTCGCATCTGGGACACCCAGATCATGGCCGGGCTGATTGATGTCGCCTTTCCAAGCTCATTCCTGCGCCTGGTAGAGACGTACACCAACGTCACTCTGGACAAGGGTGCGACGTTAACGGACTGGAAACGTCGCCCCCTGACCACGGACCAGATTGCCTATGCAGCTGCCGATGTTGAGCACCTGCGTCCGCTCTACAAGCGCCTCCGCACCCTCGCCGAGGAGATGGGCCGGCTCGACGTCATCGGCGCTGCCTGCGACGCAGCACAGGAAGCGGCGATCACCGGCCCCGTCCCTCATGAAGTCTGGCGCGACCTAGGCGCAGCTTGGATACTGGACACGCTGTCGGCAACCCGCCTGCGCGAGCTCTGTGCGTGGCGCGAAGTCATTGCCAAGTCCGACAACCAGCCCGCTCGCCGAATCGTCAGCGATGGCATTCTGCTCGAGTTCGCGCGGCGTCGACCGGCGGACATTCCCGACATGGTCAACAACCGGCGAATCCCCCAGGGCCTCATCAAGAAATACGGCAACGCCGTCCTCGAGGCACTGGAACATGGAGAACGTCGGCTCGCCTTTGAGCCGGTACCGCTTGTCCGCCGGTTCAGCGAAGAGGCACTGCTTGTCGACTGGGTACGAACCGTTCTCGCTGTCAGTGGCCGAGAAGAAGGGTGGTCCGTGGACCTCCTCGCACCCAAGGCCCTACTCTGGGATGCCGTCCTGGCCACCAGCCCCCTTTCAGATGCGTTGTTTGGGTGGCGCTCACCGCTGATCGCTGACACCGTCCGTCGCGCGCTGTCGGGACAGCTCACCGTCCGCCGAACCGAGACCGGATGGGACATTCGCTAAACGCGCGAGTGGGCATGACCTTAGAAAAAAACTTTCGTCTGACAAATCGTGTCTATGACCGGATTGACGACAGACGTTGGCCTCCCCCCCCTCCCCTGCGGTATGGAGGACCTCAGGGGTGCACTGCGTGCCGCCTCCTGGAGACCTGATGGCCCGCCGAAACAACAGTCGCTTCACAGCCTTCATCTTCCTTGCCGTCGCGTTGGTGGCCGCACTTGTGTTCGCTCTGTTCTTGGTTCAGACCTTCCGAAGCTACGAATCAGAGCTTGCAGCGGCTGCACAGGAAGAAGAAACCCAAACCATCGTGATTGCAAGCCGGGAGCTGACCCAAGGCACCACGCTGGCCATCGAAGACCTTGTAGAGATGGAAGTCCCGACCACCTTCGTGCCTGATGGCGCATTCGAGTACGCGCAAGACGTGGTCGACCGGGTACCGAAAGAAAGAATTTTGTCGGGCGAGTATATTCGCGAAGATCGATTGGCTTCCAAGGAATCCGGAGTCGGCCTGAACGCGATTATTCCGCAGGGTCAACGAGCTGTATCCATCAATGTGACTGACGGTAGTGCAGTGTCCGGCTTTCTAAATCCTGGCAACTACGTAGATGTCCTCGTGACAATTCGCGGAGATGACCGCAAACAACAAACCGTCACTCTCCTCCAGGCCGTTCGTGTTCTCGCCGTCGACAGTCGATTGGGTGCGGCCTCCGACAGCCCTGGCGGTCGCAGTCGGTACAAGCCATCCGTCACGCTTGCCGTGACCCCAGAACAGGCCGAGCGGCTAGCCTTTTCAAATATCGAAGGCGACGTCGTCCTGACCCTGCGCAACGACATCGACGTTACCGGGCAAGAGACCCACACGACAACGTCATCCTCGCTTCTCGGCGCCGAGCGCATTCCCCTCGACACCATCGCACCGACCCCGGTTCCGGTTCGCCGTCCCCCGGCAGAGGACCGGCCGCAAGAGCTGCTCATCATCCGTGGCAGCCAGACCTCGCGGGAAGATCCCCGCCCCGGTCGCCGGCGCCGCTAAGTCCTTGCTTTTCCTGCTAAACTCGTTTCCAACACTCCCCCGAGGCAGACGACCCCATGAATAGGCTGCTCGCCGCCGTTGCGGCTACCGCGACATTCACCATGGCTTCCACCGCATCCGCGCAGGATCAACGCGAAGACTGGCTAGATATCGAAGTCGGCAAGAGTGTCGTTCTAGAGACCCCTCAAAATGCCACAGCGATTGCGGTGACCAATCCAGACGTCGCCGACATCGTCCCCCTCGCTGCTGCGAACAAGATTCAGGTTCAAGGCCGCATGGTAGGGAGCACTGACCTTGTCATACAGCTCGGTCCGGGAACCACGCCCATCATCTACGAAGTCAGCGTGGTCTACGATCTCACCGACCTCATCCGTCGCATCGACCAGATTGTGGACGGTCAAGCGCCACGCATTTACCCGCTGCGAGAGCGCATCGTCGTCGAAGGCTCTGTCTCGGACCTTGACACGCTGGAACGGGTCGCCCTCGTCGCCTCCATCTACGACGAGAACTTCATAAATCTGATGACGGTCCGTGGCGACCACCAGGTTCAGCTGGACGTCACCTTTGCTGAAGTCGACCGTACGGCGCTTCGTGAGCTCGGAGTCAATCTGCTCTGGGGTGACGGCAACCTTGCTCTCGGCATGACCGGTCCGTTCAACGGGCAAAACTCCACCGCTGGCAACCCCGGCGCGACGGGCATCGGCAACCAACTCGGCCAGACCATCAACAACCAGCTTGTTGGACGCGCAGCAGGCGGCGCTACCTTCGACGTCACCGCATTCTTCGGTGCCATCGACCTCGCAGGCGTTCTGTCCGTCCTAGACGAGCAGCGCTTATCAAAGACTGTCGCCCACCCCACCACGGTGGTGCTGTCAGGTCAGCAGGCCGAATTCCTCTCCGGAGGCGAGATTCCGATTCCCGCCCCGGGCGGTCAGGCTGGCCAGATCCAGATTGAGTACAAGGAATACGGCATCAAGCTTGTCTTCGTACCCACCGTCTTGGCGAACGACGTCGTCG
>JBLHSN010000449.1:0-4127 GCA_047626195.1 Myxococcota bacterium | reverse complement strand
AACAGAGCCACGCCATTTCCAAAGGTCGCGTAGAAATCGCCGAGGGTGACTTCAACATTGCCACTGTCAAAGCTGACTGACAGCTTCTCGGGGTTGATGTACAGGAAGTTCGGCAGTGGCGCGTAGGCGGACGGCCCTACCAACTCACGCTCGTTGATGATCTCGCCGTCCAGCCGGTAGCGATTGGCAAACAACGCAACTTGATCGATCTGCGCCCATGCAGACCACTTTCCCTTACCAATGCTGATGTTCGTCCGGTTGACCTGCTCCATGTAGTTGAACACGGCTTGGTCCGGAAAGCCTGGAACGCGCCGGTCAACCACCCAGTAGCGAAACTCAAAGTCATTGGTAACAGCGACACTTACGCCATTACCAGCCGGCTCTTCCGCCGCTACAGCGGGCATCACCGTCGCCGCCGCGGGAACCGGAAGTGCATCAACAGCTGGGTCCTGCGCAAAAGCCAACGCTACAAGCAACCAAATGACCACGCCACCTCCGACAGGATGCAAGCCACGTGCGCAGCCGCCTCTAGGGCTCTAGTTTACTCGGCAGCGGCCGCTTCCGGGGCAGGCGTTGTGGCCGCTCCGTGCGCCAGCAGTTCTACGATTTCCGCACGCAGGGCGACTTCGTCACCGGGGTTGTAGCCACTGTGCAGCGATGCCACGTGACCATCACGCCCAACCAGCACTGCGAAAGGCAGAGTCTTACCGGGGTTGTAAGCGGTAAGCACGTCGCTCTGCGTATCGTACAACACTGGGAAAGTGAACTGACTGCGGCGGATGAATGGCTTGACCTTCGCCTTGTCGCGAGCGTCGTCTGTGGAGACGGCCAGCACTGTAAAGCCTTGGTCACCGAGGTCATTGTACATCTCTTGGAGGTGCGGCAGCTCTTGCTTGCACGGACCACACCATGTGGCCCAGAAGTCGATGAGTACGACCTGGCCTGCGTGTTGGGCCAAGGTCACGGTCTCACCGTTGAGATCCCGCAACGAAAAATCGGACGCCGGGTCGGCCATGGCAGAGAGAGGCAGAACGAGTGCGGCGAGAGCCAACAAATGACGCATGAGGGGTCCTCCAGAGATGACGCGCTAACCCACTGGGTCTTGTATTCAGTCCCACTGCGGTCGATGCGTACGGTAGACGCTCTACCTAGGTTACGCATTCAGCCATGAACGCCCGTGTACTTATCGTCGATGACGAGCCCTCCATTCGCAAAGTCCTCGCCGCCCACCTCGGTCGCATGGGCTACGACGTCGCTACTGCTCAGGATGGTGCCGAGGCTATCTCGGCCTTGGAAGACGATTTATTCCACGTAGTCGTCAGCGATATGCAGATGCCTGTTGTGAACGGATTGGACCTGCTGCGTTGGGTCCGAGAGCATCAGCCTGGCCTTCCTCTCATCCTCATTACAGCGCACGGAACTGTCGACAGCGCCGTCCAAGCGCTCAAAGATGGCGCCTTCGACTACATCAGCAAGCCGTTCGACCAAGACGAGCTCCAGATGTCCATCGCCAAGGCTTTGGCCACCGAGCGACGCAATGCGCACCACGCAACGGCAGACCCCGGTGAGCGCGGCATCGTGGGTGAAACGCCAATCATGCGTGGCATTTACCAGTTGGTCGAGAAGGTGGCGCCAAGCCCCACAACGGTGTTGATTACTGGCGAATCGGGTACCGGTAAAGAACTGATCGCCCGGGCCATACACGAAGGAAGTCCCCGCGCGAAGGCCCCTTTCATCCAGATCAACTGCGGGGCCATCCCCGAAAACTTGTTCGAAGCCGAGCTCTTCGGGTTTGAACGGGGGTCGTTCACCGGTGCCGTTCAGGCGAAACCTGGTCGCTTCGAGCTGGCCGACGGCGGCACGCTGTTCTTGGACGAAGTCGGCGAACTCCCACGCGAGATGCAGGTCAAGATTCTGCGTGCGCTCCAAGAGCGTTGCATCGACCGCGTCGGAGGCCTGCGCCCGATCGACGTCGACGTCCGCGTTGTCGCGGCCACGAACGCAGACCTTCAGGCCGAAGTCAAAGCCGGAACCTTCCGCGAAGACCTCTACTACCGTCTCAACGTTGTCCCCATTCACTTGCCACCCTTACGTGAGCGCTCGGCAGACATTCCTTTACTCGCCGAACACTTCATCGGGCGCTTCAATCAGCGCCTCAACAAGCAGGTCAAGCAGATCGCGCCGGACGCGATGGCCACAATGCTCGCTCACGGCTGGCCCGGAAACATCCGCGAGCTTGAAAACCTGATGGAGCGGTCGGTGCTGTTGTCAGAAGACGACACCCTGCGCATTCACGATCTCGTCGGACTCACGCGCGCCGCGGAGAGGGTCGAGGGTGCCGAAGACCACGAAGAACTCGGCCTAAAAGAGTACGTGCGTGTCCACACCGTCAAGCTGGAACGCGCGCGAATTGGCCGCGTTCTAGAGGCTACAGACGGCAATGTCACCCGTGCCGCTCGCCGGTTGGGTATCTCACGCAAGTCGCTGCAAACGAAGATGAAAGACTACGGTCTGCGTGAGCGTTGACGTCACGCTCGATAGCCCGTAGCCTCGCGGCGGAGGCCGTCATCGCACGCTTGCTCGCACTTCTTGCCCTTCCTGGACTCGCTGTAGCGGCGGAGGTCACCGATATGCCCCCCGCTCTGCGCGGAGACGTCGAACTATCGTACTCTGGAGCCTTCTTTCGTGGCCCTTTGGTCGAAGACGGTGAACGCATCATTGGCACCCGTCGGCAACGCCAAGACCTCGACCTGTCTCTGGCTTTTGCAGTCACCGACGGGCTGGCCGTCACCGCGGGCCTGGACATTACGCCATCGCTCAACGTCTCCTTCACGGATGACGGCACCCAGATGACGTACGACCCCATCAGTACCAGCGGAACGTACGCAGGCGGCCCGGAGCTTGGCACCGGCCCTACTCGCTCAGGCGGCGGTCTGGTTGGCGTGTGGCTAGGCGTCGCCGCCGGCCCCTACGGCCGCTGGATGAAGACGCCCGAACAGTTTTCATGGCGCGTAGATGTTGCGTTGCGGGTACCGAACAGCGGCGGAACCTTCTACGACGCCGCAGACGGCAGCCGTGGAGCCGCACCCGGTGGAACGGCCATCCGCATTGCGGGTGCTTTCGCTGTGGAACGTGGCGCATTTGAGCCGTACATGCGCATGGCTTACCAGTACGAGAGCCGCGCTGTCATCAACATTGGTGACGAGCAGGGCGAGGCCATCATCGACGCAACCGTGCAAGCGCCCTCCATGTTCGACATCCTGGGAGGCGCCGAGTTGATCTTGGCGGAGAACCGCGAGATTGGCCAGCGCATTGCCGTGGATGTGTTCGTCTCTACTGGCTACCGCACCCGTGGCCAAGGGGCATCCGGTGTCTACCTGCCAGATGTCATTGAGCAGAGCCGAGGATTGGTGGTCACCACCTCTGAACACCTTGTCGGCGGCGGCGGACTTGGCCTCATCATCAATCCGAATGAGTACATCGGGTTCCGCTTGGCGGGCGATATTTCCGCGTTCACGCCGTACCGGATTGAACACCCCTTCTCTGTGTACCAAGGTGCTGGCTCGCACCAAGTCGGCGTCAACGCCTCCGTGCGCGGGCATATTCGCTAGCGACAGGTTCAGGTCGGAACGTCGCGTTGCCAAGGCGCGGTACGCAGGCAGTGGAGGCGGTGTTGAGGCCAAGCAGCCCGGGTCGCCTACGCTTCTATACGTGGATCCCGCAGTAACGCCGACGCCGCAAACAGCGTCTGTTCCACAGCCTATTGGGCACCGCTACTATCGCGCTCCCAGTCCAGTAACATCTGGTAGACCGCCCGCTTCTTCTGACCTGTTCGGGATGCGAGTGCGGCGGCGATGTCTTTGAGACTCGCATCTTCGGCGACGGTCGACACCACTTTGGTGAGTACCTCCCCGGGCCCGACAACGAGAACGCATTCGCCGCGAATACCGTCGCACGATGCGAGCTGCTCCGACAGCTGACGGGCCGGCAGACGAACGACTTCTTCGAAGCGCTTGCTGATCTCGCGACACATGCACAGCTCACGCTCGGGTAGGCGAGCAGCGATGCGGTCCACGAGGTCGCGAAGGCGGCCTGGCGCTTCATAGATCACCACCGTCTCTGGGTGT
>JBLHSN010000448.1:0-4225 GCA_047626195.1 Myxococcota bacterium | reverse complement strand
TGGTCGTTGTCGCCAAATACACGGTCGCGAGCCACGGCCAACTCGGTGGTGCTCACCGTGTCATTCTCATTGACGATGGGCACTGCCCCCGCTTCCAATAGGCGCTCCAATGTCGCATGCAGGTTGATGTATCGTTGACGATGGAGAAAGTCGTCTTCGGTGAGAAGTACCTGCGCAACCGGGTGTCCCAGCCGTGACAGTAGGCTGTCCCATGTAGCGACCAGAGCGCCCTGTCCCGCCGCTGCACACGCTTGCCGGTCCACAACTCCCACCGGAATCGCGTCCAGCCCCAGTCGACCCGCCCCGAGGCCAATCGCGCCAGAACTCACCACCATGACCTGATAGCCCGCGGCAATTAGGTCGTGGATATCTTCGGCCAACGCCCCCAGTCGGCCAAGCGCCAACCGACCATCGGGTCGTGTAACGACGCCCGTTCCAACTTTAATGACGATGCGGCGCACCGCACCGAGGGCTTGCGCTCGAGTGTTCATCTTCAGCGCTTACCGCACTCAACCCCCGATGTCACCGGACGAGGGTCTAGTCCTGCGGGCGCGCTGTTCGATGCACGGCCAAGCTGACCGCGAACACAGCACCGCGGAAGTCCAGAGCCGATGAATCAAATGGGCTCTGGCCGTAAAATACCATCTGCACCGTGTCCGACAGCGGGAGCTGAGGGTAGTCGGTCAGACGGGAGGCACGGTCAGACACCACCTCTTGAGCCCGTCGGGTCCGTCCTATGAAGTCCTCGTAGCTCGTTGCTCCCTCCAGGTACGCCGCGTGCAGCGTAGCCGTACAATCACGCTGCATCGTCGCAAGCGATTCGGCGGCCTCCGCCAAGCACGCTTGAAGATCTTTCGGAGAGGTCATCGCCGCGCGCGCCAGCGTCCAAACTCGGATGGCATTCGCGCCCTCCAGAATGGTGCGGTAGACCTTGGCCTCCGCTGGTGTATCGGTCATAGCTTGCATGCATCATCCCGCTCTTGTTGGCGCGTGCATCGGTCCAGATGTGCGAGAGATGAAGGGGCATCCCCATATGAGTTCTGCTAGGATCCTTGTCCCGCAAACAGGAGGCCACCATGGGTCTATTTTCGTTCGTGAAGTCCGCAGGTCGCAAGATTGGAATGTTCGGAGGCGCTGCTGCCGCAGAAGCCGAAGTCACCGCAGCCGCAACCCAGTCGGCGGAAGAGGCGAAGGCCGAACATGACGCGTTCGCCGCACAACTCAAGAGCGTTGTGACCGAGCTAGGCCTGCAAGCCAGCAATCTTGACGTCAGCTACGCCCCACACACCGCAACCGTCACCGGTACTGCCAAAACCCAAGCAGACCGCGAGAAGATTGTCCTGGCCATTGGCAACAACAACGGAGTTGGCCAAGTGGACGACCAGATGAGCGTCGAAGTCCAAGCACCGCCAGCCATCTTCCACACAGTGGAAGCAGGCGACACCTTGTCCAAGATTTCGCTGGCCCAGTACGGCGTCATCCACAAATACGACGACATCTTCGAAGCCAACAAGCCCATGCTCAAGCAACCCGATGAAATCTTCCCCGGTCAGGTCCTGCGCATTCCGCAGATCCAGACCGTCTTGCATACCGTCGCGGCGGGCGAGACCCTGGGCTCCATTGCCAAGCATTGGTACGGAAAGGCTGCCCGGTACAACGAAATATTTGAAGCCAACAAGGACATCCTCAAGGATGCGAACAGCGTTGACGTTGGTCAGGTTCTGGCCATCCCCTCGAAAGACCCGGCGTAACAACTAGCGACGGGTGAGCGTCCCCATGCGCCCGCGTTGAAAGCGGGCCATGGCCGCGCGAATACCGTCGGCACTATCGGCGATGAACGGTCCGTACCGCGCAACCGGCTGGTGAAGCGCCCGTCCAACCAGCACCAACGCTTCCGCGGGTCCATCCCCACCCGCTACCAGTGCGACCGATGTGCCATCGCCAAGCCGTGCGATGTGCCCGGTCCCCAGTGGCCTGGACTTCGGTCCAACGTACAACTCCCCATGCCAAGCCAGCACCAGAGGATTTCGACCTCCAGCAATCGCGGCCTGCCAGCGTGCCCCCTTGTCCAAGAAGACATGGTAGATATCGACGTCTGCCAAGGTCTCGATGGGGCCGGCAATGTCTCCTAGAAAACCGGCTAGAACCCGCACACGTACAGTCTCATCAACGGTCACCACGGGCACGGTCTCGGCCCGTACCTTCTGCAGTTCTGGGTCGTCCCGCCAAGAACGCTTGGGCATGGATACCCACAGCTGAACAGCATGAAGGCGTCCCCCCAAAGTGTCGGTGGCCACCGCCACTTCGTCGTGCACCACGCCAGCGCCAGCGCGTAACCAGCCCACATCTCCAGGACCGACCGTTATCGAGCTCTGCACACCCAACGACGCGCGTTGGTGAACGGCCCCTTCGCGAACCAACGTAAGCACCTCGACATGACAATGCGGATGAGGCTCAACCCCCGGAGCTTCCTCCGGCATCAGCGAAGCGGGCCCCCACACGTCCAACAACGCAAATGGGTCGGCGCCATCGAACTGCGGCGTAGGAAAGAGCCTGCGTAGAGGAAGGGTTCCCTCGGTAGCGGCAATACCCTCTCCGGCGGAAACGACGTCACAGGGCTGTGCTGCACGGGGCAATGAAAAGGGGTTCATGCCTCTGTACTATCGCATCGTTACTTGCCGTACCGTAACGGTATGCTGGCATTCCTTCTGACGATGGCTTTCACACAGGCTCCGGCGGAAACGGCCGAACCCGACCCGCCGCGTGCACCAGAATCATGAGAACGCCTTGGATTTGGATGGGGATCGGTGCCGGCGGTCAACTTCAGCAGCGATGAAGGATTTGGCTTTGAAGCGGTCGCCAGTCTGTACCGCTACACTCGAACTTCAGCGCCCTCCAGCTACAACCTCGACGCTCAGTCCTTCACCACAACCAGGGGCATTCACAATCACCGTGTCGAGATCGATACGTACAGGGTGGGTGGCCCCCGCCCGCTTTGACTGACCGCACGCAGCCAGCTCGCCATCACACATGCGGCAAATTTCTGTGGACTCGGGTTCGATGTCATCTGCGACCCTGCTGGCGCCGAGCAAGCCGCGGATGACGTGGCTCTTACTGGAGACGAACGCGACACATTTACCGGTCGTTTTTATAAGGCCTGTTTTGGGCCGCCTTACGTCTTCATCCACCCACGCTACGCCATCGACCCCAGGCCGCATCGCGTCGAATTCTTCGCCGGCGTACGGATGGAGTGGCATCAGCCAGGCGACTTCACCTCTCGCGAACCCTATCCAGACTCCCTATGCGCTGCCGTCTTTCCCGATGGTGAGCGTGGATTCCTGTCCATCCTGCAAGCAAGTGTGATGGTCGAAAATCGGGACAACGAACCCGCGTCAAGCCGCAGCTACTGGTTCAAAGGAAGCCTGCGTGGTGCCGCGCCGTACTGGGGCAGCGGCTGGTCGTACTGGGGCAGCGGCTGGTCGTACTTTGGCATCAACACCCCCCTCCGCGGCTACCTGCCACTGACCCAAGACGGGCGGGTTGTTGGGCTACATGAATGGTCTCGGAAGGATGTTTCGGCGACGCGCCCCTTCGTGAGCAGGCCAATCTTGGTGGGCTTGAGCTGTACGAGATCCATGGCTCATTGAACGCCGGTTGTCGCATCCGCGCACGCCGCTACTTTGGGTCGGGCGAGAACGCTCGTCCAGCAAGAAGTCGGCTGGACCTTCGTCCAAGCGAAGATCGGAAGCCTTCCCGTCGACCTGACCGTGCTGGCCTTTGCGGACGCATGTGTGGTCGCAGGTAGGTGGTCGGACCTCGGCGACGCCGTCACTTAGCCCCTCGTTGGTACCGGTGGCCGACTGCGCGTTGCACTTGATTCGACTTTCATCATCCGCACGGACATCGGCCTGCGCGCCAAAGAAGATCGGGCACCGAGCGAGTATATCGAAGTCAGAAAGCTGTTTTAGCGAGACAGCTGGCCTTGAGGTGTTGCAGGCGAACAAGCTGTTCAATCGAATGATTGTGACTACAGAGGTTTTTGACATTCCCGCTTCAGCCATTGCTGGTAGCGTCCGACCTCCTCGCACATCGGAGCCTACACATGGAATTCCTCTCCATACGCTCGCTGACTGCTGTTGCGGCCTTCTCGCTGTTTGCCGCAGGCTGTGAGACAGACCCTCTTACGCGGCCCATCAACGAAGTAGCGCCAGCGGTTCCACAGACT
>JBLHSN010000447.1:0-4228 GCA_047626195.1 Myxococcota bacterium | reverse complement strand
GACATGGACGCAATCGGCACCCATCTCGACGCCCTGCGCGCACTGCAGGTTGTGGAAGTCGGCGAGTTCGTCAGCCAAGAAGCGGCACCGTCCCCCTACTGCTACAACACGCCCTGCGCAGATGATGTGGCTGCGGCGGAGGACGTCAACTGTGCTCGGGCCAGTACGTTGGCGGAGATTGTGGAGCGGATGGACGCCGAGTGACGATTCGTTTCCCAGAACTGCCAGCTCGAAGCCTCGGCATTGGCCTCGACCTGCCCTGGGGTGCGCCGACCGGTTGGGCGACGGATGCCAACGGAGATGACGCGCCTAGTGACGCGCTCAGCCGGTTTGCCAAGACTACGCTGCCCACGCTGTCGCACGCGTTCATCTCGTGGCAGCCGCGCAGTCGAGGGGCGCTGAACCTGGCCGACTACACGCTTGCGTGGGACGCTTTGCTGACGAACCTGCCACCGTCGCTCACGCTGGCACTTCACCACACCGCACTGAATTTGGCCCACTCGAAGCGCTACGACCGTCGCGCGCTGCTGGCGTTCACCAACACCCTCATTGAACGCTACGGCTTTGCCTGGGTCAACGAAGACCTAGGCTTCTGGTCGCTCAATGGTAAGCCGCTTCCCTACCCGCTTCCGCCGCTGCTGACCGACGATGGCCTCGCCGTTGCCGTGGACAACATCCGCGAGTGCCAAGAGGCGCTCATCGTCCCACTATTGGTCGAGTTCCCGGGCTTCTCACGCGACTGGAGCTTGGTCATCGGCCCGTGGGACGCCTACGACTTCTTCCGTGAAGCGGTGGTGCGCAGCAACAGTCCGTGCACCCTTGATACCGGACACTTGTTGTCATGGCGATGGGGCCAGGGACACCGTGGCCAAGCGCTCTTTGATGACTTGGAGCGATTGCCATTGGAGAGCTGCTTTGAGATTCACCTGTCGGGCGCCGAGACAGACGGGGAACGGTTTTTAGACGCGCACCATGGTGTGTTGATGGAGGAGCAATTGACCCTGCTAGGACTGCTGCTCGAGCGCTGTCCGCAGGTTCGCGCCGTCACCTTTGAGGACCCTGTTCTGACCGAGACTGGGTCGATGAATGCGGTATCGGCGACGTCGTGGCAGTCTCTTCAACCAGCCGTTGTTGGATGGCGGTCGTGAGCGCGCATGATGCGGTGGCAGCGGTAGAAGACGCGCTAGTTGCAGTGTTGTTGAACCGTCAGATCCGTCAACAACTCCAGAACGGTGACGACCTCGGGCTGCCGGAAGCCCTCGCTGCACACCTACGCAACCCGGACCGCTGCGACGTTGACGCGTTGGCGGCCGAGATCAGTGCGCGCCTACCCAAACGGGCAAATCGTGGTGTGGGACGCCTGACAACAAGCTTCCCCAACACCTTCCAAGCGTACAGCCAGACGCATGGGGCCGACGTGGCTCCGGTGTTTGAGGCGTTCCTGGTGAGTTCGCAGTCAGCGCCATGGAAGCCGGTCCCGTTCGCGGGGCTTGGGCCGTGTCTAGAGGAGTGCTTTGCACGGTGGGCGCGGGAGCAGACCTGGGCGGATCCCGGTGTGGTTGAGCACGAGATGCTCTCGGCGGTATGTCGGGCATTGGCGACGGACCCTGACCCGGCGTTTGTTCCGCCAGCTGCGTTCTTCGGCGAGCCCGGACACTGGGTAGCCGTGGGTGGTGAGGCGTCGCCGATGGTGTATGCGGCAGTCCACGGGACCGTGGTGACCGGTGCTGTGACGCCGTTGATTGCGGGGGTGTTGCGGCGTGAAGCCGACACGGTGTTGGCGGAGCGGTTTGGGGTGACCGTGGAGAGTGTGGTGAGGACGTCGGAGGCTGTGCGGAGGAAGGGGTTGCTGCGTGGGTGACGATGGGTGTTCCTACGCACACGACCTGTCACCAGTAAAACCCCAATCACTCACTTTCGCACCCCAGCGTTCGGAAGCGACTCACCTACCCAACATCTCTACAATGCACCTCGCGGAACCAGAACCATTGGGTCCACCCACATCGCATTCATGAGCAGGGTCTCGGTAAAGCCCACACACCGGAGGCTCTGTCCGAAAGCTCCGACCGCCTCGCCGACGTTAGGCCGACATCGTGAAGGACCGCTATGCATCCAACACCAGAACGCGTGAAACACGTGTGCTTATCTCTCGGAATTCGAGGATAAACGCACTATCTGACTCTTCGGCGACATGGCACACGCCATTGTACGCCCCAGCATTGAGTCAAGTTGTCGCACCCTGTCCAAGCCCTACGCAAACCCCATGCACCATGGTTATGTGCTTCGCGCGGAGGTTATTGTGGCAAAGAAAGCAGTCATCATTGGTGCGGGTATCGGCGGATTGTCGCTGGCAATGCGCTTGCAAGCACGCGGATTCGACACCACCGTCGTGGACAAACTAGACAAGCCCGGAGGTCGCGCCTACGTCCGCGAGCACGACGGCTTTACCTTTGACATGGGCCCAACCGTTCTGACCGTCCCCCACTTCATTGAGGAGCTGTTCGCTCTTGAACGGGGCGATGATGGCCTCGCGGAGAACGACTTCCCGCCTGAGCTTCTGGGAGATGACGTCCGCATTCGCGAAGGGAACTCGGGTGGGCCGCGAACGCGTGAATACGTAACCATTCGCCCGATCCTGCCGTTCTATCGAATCTACTTCGATGACAAATCCTACTTTGACTACAACGGCGACCACGAGAGCACCATCGAGCAGATTCACGCTATCGAACCGCGCGATGTCGAGGGCTACCACAAATTCCACGCTGCAGCGAGAGCCGTCTTCGAACGTGGGTTCTTGGAACTTGGCTACACCTATTTTGGTAGCGTCAGCAGCATGGTCAGCGTCGTCCCAGACCTGTTCCGCTTGGATGCTGTCCGCAACCTGTTTCGCTTCACCAGCAAGTACTTCATTAGCGACAAGCTACGGCAAGTATTTAGCTTTGAAACCCTGCTTGTTGGCGGCAACCCGCTAGCGGTTCCGGCCATCTACTCCATGATTCACTTCGTCGAGAAGACCTGGGGCATCCACTACGCCATGGGCGGCACGGGTGCGCTCGTCAAAGGCTTCGTGAAGAAGTTCGAAGAGCTGGGTGGAACGCTCATCCTCGACGAAGAAGTCCGCCGGATTGAGACCGCCGACAAACAAGGAAACCCGGCCAAGGGCTGGTTCACCACACGCTATGCAAAAGGTGTGACGCTCGAGAGTGGTACCTTCTTGCCGGCCGATGTCGTCGCGAGCAACGCCGATTGGGCGCACACCTACATGGACTTGGTCGAGAAGAAAGACCGCTTCTGGAACAACAAGCCCAGAGCTAAATTGTCCAAGTACTCCATGAGCCTGGTCGTCATCTACTTCGGCTTCAAGAAGACCGAACAGCCCCTGGACCTGCAGCACCACAACATCATCCTCGGCCCGCGCTACGAAGCATTGCTCAATGAAATCTTCGAGAAGAAGATTCTGGCCAAAGACTTCAGCCAGTACCTGCACATCCCAACGATTACGGATCCGCAGCTCGCTCCTGAAGGCTGCCACTCGGCGTACACTCTGATTCCGGTACCGCACAACGGCAGCGGTCTCGACTGGTCGACCATCGGGCCGGGCTTCGTCGACAAGATTCTTCAGTTCCTTGATGACCGGGGCTACATCCCGGGCCTCATGGACCGGCTGGTGACGAAGAGCTTCGTCACTCCTGACTACTTCGAGGGTCGCCTGAACAGCCTGTATGGAAATGCCTTCGGTCTAGAGCCGGTGCTGCGCCAGTCCGCATGGTTCCGCCCACACAACCGCAGCGAAGACATAGCCAACCTGTACATGGTGGGCGCGAATGCACAACCGGGTGCGGGAACGCCGTCGGTGATGATGAGCGCTAAGATGACGGCGCGGTGTGTGGCCGAGGACCATCCGGATGTTGAGGTCAGCCGCGAAGAGACCGAGCGGGATGTGGAAGCGGCCAAGTAGCGGCGCTCTCGCCTAGGGCAAAAATCCCTGCCGAATCGCCGAATACTCGTCGGTCCACTTCCCCTCAGAACTGCGGACCGTCAGGCTTCGGTTCACCGTCTCGGGATGTGGACCGTCTTCCGATCGCGCGCACACAATCACCTTGATGAGTGGTGGGTCGCCTTCTCGAAACACGATCTCGGTGCGTTCAAGGATGACCAGATCGGCGTCATGCGCGCCTTGTTCAGTGCGCGGATCCCTGGACAACATGACGTAGGCAAACCGACCTCC
>JBLHSN010000446.1:0-4248 GCA_047626195.1 Myxococcota bacterium | reverse complement strand
CATCCAACGACAGGACGGTGGCCAGACCGGGAACGCCGACCAACATCACCAACCCCAGGGCATGAATCACCGCCACAGCGATTCCAGGGTCACCGTCGTCTTCCTTCACTAGAGGTGTTGCCGCAGCAATCGCCGCCGTTCCACAGACCGCACAGCCGAATCCCACGAGAAGCCCCACGCCTTGCGACAGTCCCAGTGCACGCGCACCGAGGGATCCCAGGGCAATGGCGACCACCGTGACAAGCGCTGCCGCACCCAACACCCACGGCCCGGCGGACACAATGCCACTGACATTTAGGCTCAGCCCCAACACCACAATCATGGCCGATAACACCCGCTTTCCACTAACGCTGACGCCGTCCTGAAGGGCCGATACACGGCGGCAGAGTGGCCCAGCGACAAGGCCAATAATCAAGGCCGCAACCGGTACTCCGAGCATCGGTACTGAACCGCCAACGCCCCACGCAAGCGCCGCAAGCACCATACAGAGCGCCACACCCGGCATTAGCGCGCGAATCGTCACTCGCTAGGGCAACGAGAGACGGTGAATGTTCCGTCGATCTCGTTGTCATCGTCGAACACGGCGTACACCCCTCCGGTAAGCTCATCGTCGCCAATCGTATCTACACGGACGGTGCCGTCAAAGGTCACCACGTTCTCATTGTCGCCGAAGGTGAAGGTGGCATTGAGAGTGAAAGAGAAGGGAAAGCTGCCAATTTCGTTGGGTACCGAAAGGATAAAGTCAGTGTCGCCGCCCCCTGCGAAGCCGCAGTCTTCGCCATCTGAGACACCATAGAATGTGGTGAAGAACTCGGTCTCGTCAGACAAAAAGGAATCGGTCTCGCCACCCGCGTACGCCCACCCCTCCCCGCCGATGATTCCCTGAAGTCGCTGATCGGAAATCGAATCCAGTTCAGCCTCATCGGCGTCTGAGCCGGACCCGCCGCAAGCCGCGAACAGAACCACCAAACTTACCGCTCGCATGCGACCTCCACTCCAGTATCCCTTACCCACCCGTGCAGGCCGTGCACCAAAACGTGCTGCGTACCCCTCGCGAGAGAGACGCAGCTGCGGTACGGCTCATCATGCTTCTGCCTTCCTTCCTGTTGAGTCTATCGGCCCTAGCCCAAACCCCACAGGTACAGGTGGGCGATGCACAGGGCATCGAAATCGACGGCATGCTCGATGAAGCTGCTTGGTCCCAGGTCGAGCCCGTCACCGACTTCATGCGCTTTCAGCCCACTGCCGGAGGTCCACCGCCTGGAGAGACCCACGTCCGCTTTCTCCAAGACGAACGCTATCTGTACGCGGCCATCGAGGTCACAGACGCGGACTACGCCATTCGCGCCCGCATCAGCCCGCGAGAGGCCATCAACGCAGACGACCAAATCGGCATCTACCTAGACACCTTCCAGGACCAGCGCAGCGGGTACATCTTCTACCTAAACGCACTCGGCGTGCAGCAGGACTTCCGCCGCAATGGCGACTCCGTCACCTTTTCCTGGGACGCTGTCTTTCGCTCCGAAGGACGGGTCACAGACACCGGCTACGTCCTTGAGATTGCCTGGCCATGGCGCTCCCTTCGCTATTCCGCTGACAGCGACACTTGGGGCATTTTACTCACCCGTAAGATTCCGCACGACAACGCCAAGTACGGCTTTCCACAAATGGAACGCGGAAATCCTCAGCTGTTCACCCAGGCGGCGAACCTCGTCGGACTTCGGCCACCCAAAGCAGGTACCGGGCTGGAGCTACTGCCGCAGACCACCTTCATTCAGACCGCCAGCCGCGACGACTCGGGCGACTTGGCATGGAAGCCGTGGTCCCCGGCTCTGGACATTGTGCGCCCGTCGCTCGACGCCCGCCTGGGAATCACTCCGAACCTAGGGCTCGCAGCTACGGTCAATCCCGACTTTTCGCAAGTCGAATTCGACGTCACCCCCACCGCACTCAACCAGCGATTCGCCTTCTTCTTCCAGGAGCGACGTCCCTTCTTTTTGGACGGCGCCGAGTACTTTGAAGATCCAGCGGACGTGCTGTACACGCGGACGTTGGCCGAACCCATCGGCGGGCTGAAGCTGTCGGGTCGGGTCGGACCCTGGCAGCTCGGAGTGCTGTCCGGTGTCGACCAATCACCGGGGTCGTCGATTCACGAACGACAGACGCCCGGGTTCACCAACGCAGACGACGCTATCGCTCTGACCTCCTTCGCGAGGGCTACCCATGATGTTGGTGCTGCGGGAACTGTCGGCGGGACCATCGCCGACAAACGCCTGTGGAGTCCGGAAGGCGTGGATGGCCAGCACTCTCTCGGCTCCATCGACACCGCCATTCCGCTGGGTGGCCGATGGACGCTAGCCGCCGCCCATACCCAGTCATCGACCGGTGAAGTCAATGGGCAATCGCTGTGGGGGATGGGCAATCAGATCGAGGTCCAACGACGCACCGGGGTCGGGACCGGGCTGTACCTGTACCTAGAAGACACCACACCCGGCCTTCGCAAAGAGACCGGCTTCATGCCGCAGAGTGGCTTGACCTACGGGCGCGTTGGCGTCGACCATACCTTCGAGCCCGGCGGTGCCATCAACACAGTGCGTCCCTACGCCAACGTACAGCTCCAGGAGGAACGAAATGGTGAAGGCTATTCGTTGGCTGGTGGCGGCGTCTCAGCGGTCGTTGGCGGTGTGCACCAGATGTTCGCGGAGTCGTTCGCAGGCTCCCGTAGCGAGCTGGGTGTCGGTGCGGACGAGTGGTCTGTTTCCGGCGGCGGTAAGACCCAGTTGGGCTCGGTCTTGGACCTGGGCACACAGGTTCAGGCGTCTCGGCAGCTGGACTTCGAGACGCTCACGCCTGCACGCGCATCCGACGTCGAGCTAGATGTGACCTTGCGTCCCACCGCCGGCATCCGCCTCGACCTCAACGGTCAGCTGTCTACCTTTCGACCACAGCACGCCCCATCCACCGACCGCGCCTCCCGACTCCGCGCGCGCATGGCCTGGCAGTTCACCAAACCGCTAGGTCTGCGAGTCCTCGCCGAGCACAACGCCGGAACACGGCGCGGCCCCACGATTCTATCCTCCGTGCTGCTCACGTGGCTGCACCATCCCGGAACGGCGTTCTGGGTGGGCTACTCCGAAGTCACCGACGTGTCGGGTACCCCGAAAGCCGAGTCCCGAGCCGTGTTTGCAAAGGTCAGCGTGTTGCTCAGACCGTAGCGCGGCTGCCGACCCTACTTGGCTGCGATGGCTTCTTCACCAAGCGCGGACTCAAACTCAACCAAGCCCCGTCGTTCGCCCTGAGTGCGCTGGACACGCTCTTTCAGCAACGTCACCAACTCTTCATGGGTGCGACCGCGGAAGTTGACCAAGTGCTTGGCAAGCTTGTCATAGTTGCCACTCATGAGCAGAAACCAGACCGCTTGGTTGTCTTGAATACCGTCAAACACCAACGAGTCCTGCTCAGCAAACTCTTCAGGATTATCTTGAAAGTACTGCGCCATCTCCGACCAGTGCAGGCCCGGCTGGAGGTGGTGGATGATGTGGTAGCCGTCGTTGTAGGATTTGTGGTTGTACGACGAATTCATCAGGATGGTGCTGTTTCGATAGCTATTATTGGGGTCGTCCACGTCGACGAAGGAGTGCTGCGCCCAGTTGCCCGCCATCATCAGCCACCGCATCATCAGCATGGGGAGGATGAAGACGACAAGTGCAGCAGCCCAGTTGATAGACAACGCAATGCCAGCCACCGCAAACCACACAAATTCGCCGAAAACAAAGGAACGAAAGGTTTTCTTCTTGCCGCGCAACCACAGGTAGCGCATCAAGTGAATGTGGCCGAAGAAGAAGAAGCGTGCCCAGTAGTGCAGGAACTGAGTGAAGCTGTCACGGCGGTAGGTCAGCGTGGTGCTGTTGTCTTCGTGCATGTTGTTTTCGGCGTGGTGCATCTGCATGTGATGCGCCGCGAACGATGTAGGCGTGTGGCCCAGGAACGGGCCCAGGACAAACGGCACGTAGTGCGACAGGAAGCTGTACTTGCGCTTGAAGATGGGACGGTGCCCATTCGCGTGAAGCATCAGGCCAAAACGACCGCCGAAGTTCAGAAAAACGTACCCAATATACGGGAACGCAGCGAGAGCCACGACCCAAGGAGGGCTCATGAACAGAAGCGTGGCCAGCGGCAGCACGATGGCACTGATCTTCGCCATGGCTCGCAAGAAAATCAGGTCGCGTGGGTCTTTCAGCAGACCGA
>JBLHSN010000445.1:0-4256 GCA_047626195.1 Myxococcota bacterium | reverse complement strand
GTCCGACGTGCGGGAGGGGGATGGCGCTGCGCGCTGTGGTTCGGCGCCCGGTCCGGCCGCCGGCGACGCTGAGCGTGGTGGCGTCGCTCGAGCGGTCGGCACGAGGCCCACCGACCAGCGGGATGGATGTGGCCTGAGTCTGACGTGCGGTGGGGGAGTGCTGTGGACTCGGAGAGGTGTGTCTTCGAGGGCGAAACCCACCATAAACCTTTGTTTCGCCCGGTGTGCGAAGGACGCAGTGGAGGGCGATGCGGGCGCCAGGCCGTGGCGGTTGGCGCTGCGCTGGGCTGACAGGTCGGCTTCCGGTGGGGGCTGATGTTTCCTATCCTTCAGTACCGAGCCCATGATTGAGCCACCTGACCAGCCTTGCGCCGATAGCGATTTTTTGGTCGGTGAGAAATGGTATCGGAGGCCGCATTTTCTGTCTCGGTTGGTGCGGGACGGATGGACCTTGGTTTCGGGGCCGGACAAGGAGAGTGCGGACTACGTGCATGGCTTTACACGACCGACGCTTGGGGAGTGAGTGATGGGCCGCGAGGTTCACATTCGGCACGAAGTGTTTGAGCTGCGGCACCCAAGTTCCCGGCAAGTCATCGCTTTGGACGACTGGGAATGGGCTGACGTGGATGTGCCGAGGGAGCGGCTAGTGTCGGCGAGCCAAGGCTGTATGTGGTCAGGTCAGCTAGCCTCTTCGGGTTTGGTAAACGTGACGCGGCTAGCGGACCTCAACGACATGCGGTTTCACCGCACCCGTGCCCCTTATCGATGATGGCAATGGTTCCGCTGATTCAAAGGCCGCTAGAGTTAGCATTGGTGACTACATCGGGAGCTACATCCACGACTTTTACAATGCCAATCGCCGCCACAAGCACATCGGGCAGATCAGCTCAGTCGAGTTCGAACAACAACATCGCCAAGCCATGGGGCTTGCAGCTTAGCCAGGTGGTCCGTCAAACCGGTGCAAGGTCAGTTCCGAGCTCCACCGACGAGCACACCAGCTGCACCCATCCGCCCCACCAGACCTACATGCCCCGGGCAGAGCTGCTCAAGCGCACGTTTGGGGTAGACGCGCTCCGTTGCCCTGGTTGCGACGGTCGCTTCACAGTGCGTTCTGTGTTCCGCCGAGCCTGGGTGGCCGGAAATCTGCTCGGGGTGCTGGGTGGTTCCGCCGAGCAGCAGGCACTTGCATTCGCTCGTGGGCCTCCATCCGAAGAGCGGTGGTTCTGAGGGCAAGATGAAGACGACTCCAGGGGGCCTAAACATTCCAACGCACCTGTGTGCCTGGAGCTGACGGCAGCGTCGTCTTGGGTGAAAAGAGGAGGACCTGCGGTCGTGCAACGGCGGTGTTCTAGCGCGCCACAGCTCCGACTCGGGCAGGGTTGGCCGACTGCGGGACGGCGCTGTACTTGCCGGAATTGCAGAAAGGGCCCTTGTTTGTCTTTCGCGTTGGCAAGGACAAAGGCGGTGCGGAACATTCGAAGTCCTGATTCTTCGCCGGCGTGGCAACAGTCTACCAGGGCCACTCTCCCAAGGGAATGCGGTCGTCGTCCCATTCGATCTTGGGTCACGAAACAAAATGTGGCTCGTCGGCCCATCGCTCGCCTCGGGCCCATTTGAGACTCGGGTCCATAGACCGCGCCTGGTTGCGAACGCAGATGTGCGCGCTGGCGATTGTAGTGCCCGAACCGGAGTCGTCTACCGTCTGACGCCTGACAGACGGTAAACACCGTGGTATGCCGGAATTATTGTGTCGGAGCCTCCATGTCACGCCTAATTCCACTCGCCCTATTCCTCGCTGCCTGCCCAGAAGGCGACTGCCCCGAAGGGTCCTTTCGCACCGCTGGCGGCGACTGCGTTGAAGGGGATATCGGCACATTGGCCTGGGAAGACGGCGTTATTGACGGCATTCAGACCCGTGAGTGCGAACTAAAGGACGCGAACGGCGACCTGGACTTGGTCAACGCATGTGCCCTCGGTGGCTGCGTCGGCGACACCTACGAGACCCTCATTGACACCTGGGGCTCGGGCACGACCTGCAACGACTTCTCGTACACCATCGTCGGCGAACGCCGGGAACGGGTCGGCTGCGACTGGGCCAATGGCCTGGGCATGCACTTTGACGCCAGCGGCAACAATCCCGACCTGACCGACGCTGGCGATGTGTTCACTGTGGAGTCGCCGTTCCGTGGAGCCACCGTTGATGGGCTCGGCATCGGCGTCAGTATGGGCTGCTTCGCGGAGCGCTACGGTCAGCCTACCGACATGGATTTTGAGAGCGACGGCCCCCAAGAAATCCCCTATCGGGTCACTTATCGCACCGATGACGCCCACGTCTTGTTGTACGATGGATGGCTCTTTGACGACGGCGCTCGCGATGGCATTGTCGACTATATGCTGATTCTTCCAGCGAACTAGACCGGCCAACTCGGTCAGGCCATACAACCGATGCTCGGTTCAGCAGATGCAAGGTCGACTCATTCCACGCTGGTCCGCCGCTCGCTTCTCGCAGCGCGTCCAATTGTGACTCAGGCTAAACGAGAGGAAGATGGGCCCTGGTATACGCAAAACCGCGGCGTCCTGACCACTACAGGCGACACCGCCACCGCTGTTTCTACGCGGGAGAGAGCGGCCGGCGGTTCCGCAGACACCACCAACGGCGCCGTCTTCGTGAAACAGCCCATGAGACTGCGGGCCACAGCTCCAATCGAGCGCATGTTCCCTCCCAGTCACAAATCTACTTCGAAGTGGGATTGGGCCTCATCCCCTCATCAATCCTACCGTGCACCGTTCGACCCGCATGGGAGCTGGCTAGCCGGTGTCCGACACGCTGGCTGTCTCCGGTCGTCGCGCGTCTACCCAGTAAGTGCGAAACAGCGATGGCTGCCGCTCACTGAGCAGCTGGCGCTGGCTCGCTAGCCGCTCATACCGAGCGCGAGGCACCCACACCGAGGGCAGCGTGGCTTCGCCCACGGTGAAGCCCAGCACATGCTCAGCAATGGCGTCGAGTCGAAGGGGCAGCTTGTGGCCCTCCTCCACAAGCGCTCGCTTGAGCACCTCAACCACGCCGTCATCGAGCCCCTCGTCCCAGATCAGGAGCTTCTCCACGAGCCGGTCCACGCCGAACACCACCCGCAGGTGGCTGGTCATCGCCTGGTCGAGCCACCAGAGCGGGCCCTGGCGCGAGGCCTCCCAGAACCCCGTGATGGCCATCTGCTCGCAGCTCTCCGCGTTCGCCTGCTCGTGTCGTGGAAACACCGCCACCCAGTGGCGCCGCTCAGTGTCGAGGTAGCCGAACCGGGTCTCGACATGAAAATCGTGGCTGCAGGAAGGGCAGCTGAAATGGTGAAAGGTACCGGTCAGCACCTCGACGCGCGCCACCGGAGAGCGCACCACGTTCACGCTGGAGGCTACCGTGAGGGACTGTGGGACATCGCAGTTTGGACAGACCAACCTGACGGACTCATGGCGACTCACGGCGCCTTTCCAAAGGCCTCAGCCTTGGCAATCCATGCCTGTGCTGCCGGCGGGTATCCCGCGAGCACGCCTGCCCTCTCCGCCGCCGGAGCCTGGAAGTAGCAGCGGAAGAGTTCAGCACAGTACTCCCGGTCAGAGAGCGCTGCCTTACCGTTGCCCCACGCCGTGAGGTGTTGCTTCATCGCCGCTCCGAACACCTGGTACTCGCCTGCCTTCTGAAACAGCGCGTAGCCCTTGCCGCCTACGTCCGTCTTCTCAATAGACGTAGGGTCGTTCGACGCAACCAGCACATCCAGCAGGTAGGTCCCGTCGAGTGCCTTGGACACATCCTCGAGCTTCATAGACTCTCCGAGCGACGAGAGCTGTTCGAGAACGCCGTCTTTCGTGCTGGGATGCGACGAGTTCTTCATCCAAAGGTCCACGTAGGTGGCAGCGCACTTGATGGCACCGGCATCACTCACCCCGTCGAGCATGCCCGCACGCTTCACAAAGGCGTCTGCGCCTGCGAGCCGTTCAAAGCCTAGCGCCGCCATGAGGGCCTTGTGCGCGCCGGGCATGGCGGCGTCGATCGAGTGGCCAATCTCATGGCTCACCCCGTCGGCGAAGGCCTGTTTGCCCTGCTCGAGTGCCGCCTTATCCGTGATCTCCTTACCGACCTTGGCAGCGCCATCTTTGACCTTCTTCGTGCGCTCGTCGAGGCTCACCGCCGTGACCGAACCCTTGACGTAGGCGGCTGCAGGCCCAGGACGGATTCCCGTGTACGTCTTGAGCGCTTTCGGATC
>JBLHSN010000444.1:0-4258 GCA_047626195.1 Myxococcota bacterium | reverse complement strand
ACGACTTGGGTCGTGGCGAGTCCCAAGACTTCGGTGCGGTAGTCGTCGCGGTCACTCCAGCGCAGACCGCCGCGAGCCACCTTGCCGAAGCGCAGGTGAACACCTTCAACATCTACCGCAGACACGAAGATTTCGTTGACCGGCTTGGGCTCGGCCATCAGCTCGAGATTGTCGCATTCGAACTTGAAGGACAGGTAGTGGCGGACCTTGTCGGTGCGGTACGCGTTGGTGCGAACCGTTGCGTTTACGGCGCTGCGCAGTGACCGGAAGAGCAAGTCTTCGTCATGGGTGTTGATCTTGCGCTGGGCATCCACCAAAGCGGCGTTCGCGGCATCCATGCTGTTCTTGCGGTTGCGCTTGAGGTCGGGGTCGAAGCGCGCAGAGAACAGGTCGATGATGAGCTGGGTGGTGACCGGATGACGAAGGACCATCTCGATGGCACGTTCTTCGGACAGCTTGACCTGGAGCTGGCGGCCGTAGCGTAGGTAGGCACGCAGAACGTCGATGTCCTGCCACGACATGCCAGCGCCGAGCACCAAGCGGTTCAGTCCATCACTGCCGATTTTGCCGGCGAATACGGCTTCGATAGCATCAATGAGGACGTCTTTGCGACTTAGGATGGTCTCGCGGTCTACGCCGGTGGCTCCACGGAAGCGGAAGGTGTCCATGTAGAATCTGCCACCAGCGGACTTTACGATGGTGGCGTAGGAGTCGAGGACCAACAGCCCCATTGCGTCGAGCACCGGCAAGATGTCCGACAAGTAGATGTCTTTGCTCTGGTAGATACGCAGGGCAATGCTGTCCCCGTCTTCAAAGATATCGACGTACAGAGGATTTGCGGCCGACAACGCTTCTAGGTGGTCGATGTCTTTGATAGCGCGGGTTGCGGGTGTTGAGCGCATCCAGCTGTCTGGGAAGGCGCGGCCGTAGTCCTCGGTCAGACGGTCGGCGGTGGCTTCATCTCGCTTAGCGTCGAGAGCGTGCCACAGCTGAGCACTCCACGGCGTAGCGATGTCGCGCAGCTCGGAACGCAGTGCTTTGAGCCCGCCCTCATTGGGCTTCTTTACACCGGTCAGGTAGAAGTAGGCGAGAACGGTCTCGAAGCGACCCACGTACAGGCCGTGGTCCGAATACGTAGAACGCAGAGACCCCATGACATGGGATTCGAGGTCCGAGCGCAGGTCCTCAGAGTACGACGACTTGGGCATTGCAATGAGGCAGAAGGCCGAGAATGGCCCGGTCATCAGAAAGGTTACGCCGACTTCCTGCCGTTGCTCGGACTCAAAGACAAGGTCCACAGTGTTCGCGATGTCTTCGCGGGTAGCGGTGAAGAGGAATTCGGTCGGTAGGGAGTCAAAGACGTTTGAAATACCCTTGTACCGAAAGGAACCGGGCTCCGCCTCTTGGTTCTGGAGGATGCCGGCGAGCACCCCACGTAGGATGGGCACCTGTCGGCAGGGCTGGGTGATGGCCCGGTAGGTGAACATGCCGCGGATGAACAGATTCGTGTCGGGGTCACCGGGGAGAGTGACGCGGATCTCGTCGATGCGGCCGGCGCGGTGAACGCGTGATTCCACCAAGCTCTTTCGTACTTGAACGGTCCCTGGGGCGTGCGCGGAAGGCCAGTCGCCATCTGGGGCACCCGAGTGAGGACCTGTTGCGGTCTGGATGCCAGCGGGCTCGCGATTAGTCGCTTCCATACCCATGAACACGAAATGGTCTGCGGCAAGCCACTTGAGGAATTGTGCGGTCTCCGAGGCATCAGATGCGAGTCCGGCGTCGCTGTCGGCGATAGCTTGGAGCTTCTCTACCCATCGGTCGACAGTGTGGGTCATGGTGCGGAAGTCGCGGACGACAGCACACGCAAGCTCTAGGTTGTTCTTGAGGGTCAGAGCGGCTTTGTCGAGGTCCGTTTTAAGGGTTCCAGCATCGGCGTCCATCATGACAATGGACTCGGTCTGCCCGCCGGACCCGACGTTGGTGAGCATGCCGCCGGCGTTGCGAATGACGGGGATGACGATGTTGAATCCCGAGCTGTATTCGGCATCTCGGCGCGACAAAAACAGGCGCATGGAGTCGACGATAAACGGCTGGTCGTCCATATTGCTGACCACCAGAACGCCTCGTGCACCGCGCTCGAAAATATCGACTGAGACGGTCCCTGGCTTGCGGGTATACACGGTGTGAAACACGCGCTCCAGCCGGGACAGAGTGTCTGCGGCACTGTTCATGGCGAGGAACGGTCCGCGCACATGTTTGAGGGCCAAGCTGACGAAGTCCTTGAACAATGGCAGCTGTTCAGCGGGCACGTTTCCGTTCCAAGTCTTCAGGGCGCTCTTGACGCGACGGGCGGCGTCCTTGGACGGGGGCGTGGTCGGCATTGACAGTCTCCAGCGACGAGGTGGCGAGGAGTCTATCGAGTGTGTTGGTGAGGGGCTGTTCAGCTTAGTCTACACAGTGCAGAGACGGCGTCTATGGGCCTTCGTAAGGGCGTCAGAATTTTCCAGGAAAGTCGGACCTGCTCACTCGGGATCGGGCAAGTCTACAGTGCCAGCCAGAGTGAGCGCTCGGCTGTCGCCATCGACCCATTCCCAGGCCGCCACGTGGCCGCCACCGTAGTGCTTGGCAATGCCCACATCGATGAGTACGACCTTACCGCCACAGCGCGTGACGATTCCGCCGCCCGCCTGTACGGTATGTCCGACTACCATGCGCTTTACGGCCAGCGAATCCAGTGCAGTTTGGAGCCTTGGGCACGCCGTGTCTTCCGGATCGGTCGCGTACCCTCGGTACCAAAGCACGCTCTGGCTACCGATGGCTTCGCCGCCGCTCACCTCCATGTCTCTGCGCACGGCTGCGTTGATGCCGTCCACCCCCTGTGCGGCCCACTCAGGGGAGATTCCACCATGGACGAAGACGGTGTCGCCGACTCTTGCAACGGCATCGTGGGAGCGAACAAATACGCCGGATGCCCCGTCGGGCGAAAAGGCTTGCACCCGGGCTTCCATTCCGCCGTACGTCGCTACGTCTTCTTCGGTGACGTAGCGCCAGTCGCCTTGGACGTTCATGACTTCGTGGTTGCCAATGAGAGCCACAACCCGTCCGCCTGCGGCTTCGGCTTCCGTCTCCAAGCGTACCAACAGCTCGATGATTCCTTTGCTGTCGGGTCCTCGGTCCGTTTGGTCACCGGTCTGCACGAACACTGTGTCGCCCGCGCTCCAGTGTCCGTCGTCATTGATGAGGCCGGCCAACCGAAAGACGGTGAGCGTCTGTTGCATGTCGCCGTGAAGGTCGCCTACCGCGATGATGCGCCGAGGAGCGTCTACGCTGGCTGGCTCCGTGGACTGCGCCGCCGGTTCTACTGGCGGGTCGGCCTGTGCATCGTGTGTACTGCATCCTATGACACAGCTCGTCGCCAAAATCCAAGCCAGCTTCACGTCGACCCCGCGTGTTTGGTGTAGAAGACCGCAACCCGCTACGAGTACCCGAACGACACGGAGCCCGCCATGAGCGTCACGTCCAAGGACATCCAATATTGGCTAGAACGCGCCACCAGCCTTGGCGCCGCCGGGGCAGAGGTGCTCGTCAGCGAGCGTGAAGGCACCTACATCCGTGTAGAAAATGGTCGGGTGACCGGACAGAAGCCGATGGCTGAACAGCGTGTTCAGGTCACCGCATTCCTCGAAGACGGCTCGATGGGCATTGCGTCGAGTATTCCTTCGGATGCAGGGAGTGCAGTCGCTGGAGCAGTTGCCGCAGCCGGCGATGGAACGCCAGATCCGACGGCGGGCCCGGTCCGTGGTTTGCGGCAGATGGACTATCGAGAGCTTGGAATCGACGACCGTCGGTGGCCGAATATTGAGATGGCCGACCGGCTTGATGTTGTGGTCGCTGCAGAGCGAAGCGCTCGTGTAGACAGTCGAGTTCACACCCATCCCTTTGAGTGGACAGATTCAAGGACGCATCGGCAATTTGGCAGTACTGCTGGTGTGATGGTGGAAGAGTTTGCCACTCGCTTCCGTTGCTCCGGTGGTGTCCGCGTAGCCGGAGATGACGCGGTCATTGGCATGACGGACTTTGTAGAGGGGCGCTCCTTTGCGACGGTCTCGTCATTGCCCTTCGGCGCCAACATGGCGAAGCGCGCGTTGCGGCTACTGGACGACCGCATTGAAATCTCAGGCCCCATCCGCGTGATGTTG
Source organism: Myxococcota bacterium (assembly GCA_047626195.1). Taxonomy (GTDB): domain Bacteria; phylum Myxococcota_A; class UBA796; order UBA796; genus CAJXTB01. The sequence goes on along the minus strand of JBLHSN010000444.1, from coordinate 59 downwards.
GGCCCTCGGGCGACCGCCGCTCTGTTCACCGCGATGGCCGATGCCTTTGTGTCCGGCAA
>JBLHSN010000443.1:0-4259 GCA_047626195.1 Myxococcota bacterium | reverse complement strand
GGCGCTTACTCGCCTCCTGGAACCAGCGTTGTTCGTCATCGTCTAGCTGCTGGTATCCACTGGAGTTCTGTTGGTCGGCGAGGTCTTGACGCACCTTCGCGTAGCGCTCCTGAAAGTCCGCAAAGTTGGTTGTGCTTGCCCGTTGTTGGACCTTTGTGGGGTCGGCAAAGACCCATGTTTCGTACGCGGCGAAGTCAATGGAGTCGTCGTCGGGTCGCTGTGTTTCGACCTGACCCACAGCTACGTCCCAGACGCTGCTGTCGAACCGGGCGCGGGCTTTGCCGAGTTCATCGGCGCTTCCGAGTGGGACGTCGTTGCTGGAGACCCAGTCCAAGAAGGCGCGGTCCGCTGTGGAGTGGGTCTCGCTGGAGTCCATGAGGCCCCGAGCAGCGGCTTGGCGCTGTTGCCCGGCGAATGCGCGCGCTCCTCCGCCTACGGCTTTGCCGGTCTCCGAGGCTGCCGTGCCGGCCATCTTCTTCAGTGATGTTCCGAAGACGCCCATCACTTCGTCATCTGTGAGGCTGTGTTGGCCCGTGCGAGCGGCGTCCATCAGCTCATCTAGGGCCAGGTGGGTGCCCTCGGTGATCAGCGTCTCGTAGCCCTTCTCAAACACCTTGCCCTTTACGCCGGCGAGCTTGGCTTTGATCATCTCGGCCAGTGTCTTGCGTGAGGCCGCCTCTTCTGGAGACAGGCCGGTCAGCTGGCGAGCGCTCGGGTTGTCGGGGTCGGAGAGTGCGGATTGCCCGAGCTGGGATGCGACTTCTTCGAGCATGCTGCGCACGGTCTCTTCAGGCAGACTCTGCAGCTTGCCTTCGAGCACAAGCATTCCGCGGTCGATGCCCGCGGCCCAACCACGACCGCCAACACCTTCTTCGACGCCCGCCCATGCGGCGTGCTGAACGCCCTGCCATGGGACAGCCAGCCCGGCGAGGGCAATGGCGGTAGTAGCGAGACGGGACATGACGATTCCTGGGACAGTGGAGTCTCTGCGGGTACTGCGACCCAGCAGGTGCGGCGAGCGGATCGGTTTGCGTGTGTGTCGGTCAGGCCGGACGGCCGAACGGACCGACGCTCTGACCCTCGGCGAGAGGGTCTTTCTGACCTGCAGACGTGTGAGTTCGGAGATGGCATTGGGCTTCTACGCACTCGTGATCAGTTTAGCCCTCACAATGCAGCAACAGGCTCTCGGGCGTAGCTTCGCAGGTTGATGAGATTAGGGGTTCGCCCTTTCACAGCGTCAATCGGACTCGGTCGTTTTCGCCAGTTGGGGTCATGACCTTGGCGTACTATGAGCCGAGCCCACTTCTCCCAAGCTTCGTCTCTAGCGCTTGGATTGCTCATGAGGATGGCGATGGAATCGGCAGCCCTAGCCATGAACTTCGCAACCCGAATCGGGTGAAGAGGCGGTTCCGAAATTCGCCTTCTTCGTTGACCACGCAGGCCACGTTTAAAATGTGTTTCATGTACGAACGCGTTCGCGATGATGGTCGCAATCATTGTTGACTGTACGATTTTGAGCGCTGACCGGACTGTTCGAGCGTCAATATTATCGAGTTGGAATGTGGTTTTTCTTAGCTTTTTGTCTACTTCTATACACCAACGAAGACGGTAGAGCAGACCCACGATTTCGGGCGGATGAGTCGACCGTGGCAGGGTGATGAGGAAAACTCAGTGGCCCTTGTCTGTGTAGACTGAAACCAGTCGCATCCATAGAATTTCTGAAACGGGCCCGAGAGTGACATCGACATCGAGCGGTTCGTGTGAGGCGCGCTCGGTGACCTGGTTGAGCGTAAAGCGTATTTCAAGATTGAGGTCATCGAGCCCGCCAGCCATTTGCTCCTCCGAGACCGCGTCGTCTAGCCAGACGTTCCAAGCAGACTTCAGCCGAATAACAACTTGTACAGTGTGTTTCTGGCACTCTCTGATGGTGTCGTGACTGGCGTACCCGAGGTCAACGAGCAACCCGGATCCTGCGCGCTTTTCGTCAATGACGATGTGTTTGGCGTCGTGCTCTCGGGCTGCTGAGATAGGGTAGTCGACGACGTTCTGTGCACCGATAGAATATTCCCGATGCACCTTGAGGGCAGCATAATCACCGCTGCCAAGCTGAGCTTTCAGCACTTGTGGACACGAGTGGTGCTGAATCAAACGGTATGAGCGCCGAACCTGGTGAGCATCCGCTTCAATCGCCAATCCTGTGGTCCGCCGTGACAGTGTGGAACCGGTACAGTCCCCTCATGCGTGGACTGTTCGTCATCGTCGCACTGGTCTCCGGTTGGGTGGACGAACCCGACACTGCTTCGCCAATCCCGTCTGTCTCCCTGTCATTAGCATCACGTCGCCACGGACGCGCACCTTCCATCGACGATGGCTGGCTTGCCCAGCCCTCAGTCAATGAACGCCATACCATCCATCAACCGCTCATCACTCGGCCACACCAAGCTCAGCTCATCGGCCAAGCCCTGGGCAATCATCCGACCGGTGGCGCTCGGTCCACGGTCGGTCAGCACCGCCTCGAAGTGGTCGACGTAGCGCACCACAATCTGCCCATCAGACGCCACCAGTGCCGCGCCCACTTTAGCGCTCACTCGGTACGGCTCCACCTGATGGTCGACCACGACCGGACCGACTTCGGTGACCACAATATCTCCGGCAAAGGTCTCGGCAGACAGCGGGTTGGCGCTGACCTCTTCGACCCAGATGAACAGCGTACTGGCGCTATCTCCACGGGTTGCAGCATCCGTCAGAGCGGGTACCATGGACAGTGCACCGACGTGGTGTTCCAGACGGCGACGTGCGCCCATTCGGTAGCGTCCTACCGAGAACTCACCACCCCAAGAGGCGCCTACCCGGCCGTTGATAGCGCCGGGAAGGGCGCTAGCGATGGATGCGGGGATGTCTGTGGCCATGCTCTCACGCTCTCGACGCAGGTCTTGGCGGAGCTCAGACAGACCGGCACCCACCCAAGTCTCGTCATCAAGTTGGACGTCCGTTGGCGCGATGACCGGCATGACGCGAACGGAGCCTGGAACCGCGCGACCGTTAAAGTCCCAGTCCAGCGGAGCGGGTGCGGTCTGCGCTTGTGCGGCAGAGGTCATCAAGGCTGCTGTACACATCATCCAGAATTCAGCTGCCATCGATCCTCCGCAGACAAGGTAGAGGGCAGACGCCGACAGCGGTGAAAACTTTCAATGACGAGCGTCTCCTCCGTGTCAATTCGCGAAGTTCCAGTACCGCCAGGTGGCGATGGCATGCGTTTAGATCGCTTTCTAGCTGCACGATTCCCAGATTGGAGTCGTAGCAAGCTCGTTCGCGGCATTAAGAATGGCGAGGTGTGTGACGCGTCAGGCAAGCAGCTTCGGGCGTCGTTGACGGTGCGCGAGGGGATGATTCTGGCCATCAGCATCCCCGGGTTGGCACCGACAACACCGCAGCCATCCATTCCGCCAGTTGTGTACGAAGACGATGATGTCGTTGTCCTCAACAAGCCAGCGGGCCTGTCGTGTCATCCCGCTGGGGGAAACTTCGAGTGGGCGGTGATTGGACTGGCTCGGGAGCGCTGGCCAGGCATCGATTTGGTTCATCGCCTCGACCGCGACACCTCGGGCGTCCTGGTTTTAGCCAAACATATCGAAGCGAATCGTCTGCTCAAGCATCAGTTCAAGCATGCGCACCCAGACAAGTCGTACGTTGCCCTAGTGCGTGGAGATTACGAAGTTAGCGGGCTCATTGATGCACCCATTGACTACGGCTCCAGCGTTATCCGCATCAAGATGGCCGTTGTTCCGGGAGGGCCAGAAGCGCAGACCACTGTCACACCCAGAGAGGTGAGAACAGCTGGGGATGTGACGCTGACTTGGGTCGATTGTACGTTGCATACCGGCCGAACCCATCAGATTCGCGTGCACTTAGCACACACCGGTCTTGGCATTGTTGGCGACCGAATGTACGGCGTTCCGCCAGAGGTGTTTCTGACGGCATGGGAGCACGGTGTTGACGCGAACGTTGTGCGGACTGCCGGAGCGCCGAGACAGGCCCTGCACGCACATCGTTTGGCCTTTGACCTGCCCTCCGGTCGTCGCACGGAAGTGGTGGCTCCCATTCCACAGGACATCACGCGCTGGTGGGATGACCCGAGTGTGTTGCCTATGGATGGTTGGCAGCCCGATGGTCCTCGCTAGCCGCGGTCCAGGCGTTCTCTGTCGTCGAATTTGGTGTCTGACTATTCTGACGCCGTTTCGGAATTCACGCGAAACGAC
>JBLHSN010000442.1:0-4274 GCA_047626195.1 Myxococcota bacterium | reverse complement strand
AGCGGCTCCAGCTTCTCCGGCGGAACCAACTACGTGTCGGGAGCCAATCAAACCAGCCAAGCTGGACAACGTCCTGGTCAGGGTCAAGTTCGCATCACCCTTCAATAGGGTGATCGGATCTCAAGAATGCCGCATCTCATCGCAGAAACTGTTGTTTACGATGTTCGATCGTACCCTCCGACCTTCATTATCAAACATTCGATTGTTTGTATTTCCATTCACAGCGCGGTATCGGTGCCGTTTCGGAGGCTCCATGCTCATCTTGCTCTTGGCATCGCTCGTTCCCGCCGCAGACGCTTGTCGGCCGGCCCTCATCCACGCCGATTGGATTGCGCCAATGGACGGCAGCGCCGATGTTCCGGCAGATGCACGCCTTCTTATCGGTCTGTCGGGGTCGGGCGACCCATCGAACGTTTCGGTGTCCCTGGTCGGTCCGTCTGGCTTGGTGCTGACCACCCAACGGGGTTGGACAGATGCCGGCGATGTCACTATCTCAGCGAAGTCATTTCTCGCGGTAGACCCTGGTGTTCTCGCTGCTGGAGAGTACACGGTCACGGTGACGCAGATGAACAACAGTGCGAGCTTGATCTCCACGTTCGACGTCATTGATGCCATCACGGACGGTCCAGACAAGCCGTCCCTCGTAGCTACGGCCATCGGTGAAATCGTTGAGCGCAGCGATACCTGCACGACCGGCACCTTCCGTCCCGTCTCCGTGTGTGGTTCGTCACTGCCGACCGAAGGCCTTGAACTCGCCAAGGTCTACCGGGTAGATGACGAAGATACGGCACTGGACATTCCCTTCTTCACCTCGGTTTCTGAAGCGGGTGTGAACGCCATTCCAGTCGATCTGTACGCCTCATGGACTGCTGCCGACTCGACCTGTTTTCGGGTCGTCACCGAGGCGGCTAACGGCACCGAGAGCGAGCCGTCGGACATCCTGTGTATTGACGACGACACTCCGCTGATGACCTGCTCCGCTGACCTCGACGAAGACGGCTTCGATGCTGCGGGCGCTGGCGGACTGGATTGTGACGACCTCGATGACACGGTGAATCCCGACGCCGACGAGGTCTGGTACGACGGGATCGACCAAGACTGTGACGGAGCAAGCGACAACGACCAAGATGCCGATGGCTATGACGACCCTGAAGATTGCGACGACGAAGACAACGCAATCAACCCCGGTGCAACGGATATCGAAGATGACGGCATCGATCAAGACTGTGACGGGTCCGACGCCGTGTCGTCTGTTCCTGAAGACCCAGACAGCGAACTCGATACCGATGTCGACACCACATCCACTGACGGCGGCTGCCAGACCAGTCCCCGCGCCCCGTTCAGCCTGGCGCTACTCATGGCATTGGCCGTCCGGCGCCGTTCGCGCAAGCGGTAACCAGTACAAAGATTAACACCAAATCACTCGGATTAAAGCCGGATTGTGTTGGTTGGATGGTAAGGTTTAAGTTTAGACGAACACCCTGGGGAACTCATGCACATAGCGATGCTTCTACTCTCGCTCTTCGGCACTGCAAATGCCGCGACGCTGACCGTGGATGCTGAGGGCGGCGGGGACTACACGTCCATTCAAGCAGCCATTGACGCGGCAGCGAACGGCGACACCATCGAGGTGCGCGCCGGGACGTACGAAGAGTGGTCGAGTACCGTCGGGGGCATCTACCGAGGTGTGCTGCACATCAACAAGTCGGTTGACATCGTCGGCGACGGTGTTGCACAAGTGTTTGTGCATCCGCCTTCACGGGCGGTCTCGGTCGACCGCACCGGTGCACTGGCCATGACTGCTGGTAACTACAACGCCACGCTCAGCGGAATGACCATCGAGCACACAGTGCGCGGAGGGGCGACGGGCACCTACGCGTACACAACGGTCTCAGAGTCAAGCGCATACGACTCACTCACCGGAAGCCTCCTGATCAACAACGTCGCCTTTCGACTACCCAGTAGTGGTTCCAAGTCGATGATCTACAAGAACAACACCAACTTTCAGGTGGTGTTCGAGAACTGCGTAGTCGATTTCGGCGAAACCTACGCCGGTGCCATCGCCTACAATAACCGAACCAATTCGGCCTCCATTTTCCGAAACGGCATCGTGAAAATGGCTACGGCCAACACCGGATTCGCATTCGAGTACTCCACTATCTTCGCCTCCGGCCCCCCAGCGGGTACAGGAAACGGTACGTTCGACCCTCAATTCGTCGATGCGCCCAACCTCGACTACACACTCGGCGCAGATTCTCTTGCCATCAACGCGGGCAATCCCTCCACCGCCTTCAACGACACGGACGGCAGTCGAAACGACATGGGCGTGTTCGGCGGACCCGACGCTGTCGGTGCCTTTGTGCCCTCCTGTCCCGCACTCCACGATGAAGTGCTGCGCGACGGCGTGTCTGTGTGCATTCACCCTGACGCCACAGTGCCCGACACCGCGACGCTCGGGGCTTGGTCCATCATAGGTCCCAACACCATTATTGCCCCCCGTGCCAACATTGGTGCTGGGGCTCGAATCTGGGACGGCGTCATCGTTGGGCGCGGCGCTACGGTCGGTGCAGGCGCGTCCATCGGTGCGGACTCCATACTGTCTCGCGCATGTGTCGTGGGGGCGGATGCCATTGTGCAGGACAACGTGTTGGTTGGGTATGCCGCCCAAGTCGGTGGGGGAACTCAGCTCGGTCCCTTCGCCATCGTGGGCAACCTCGTCCAGATAGGTGTCGACGGCCAGATTGGTCTGACGGGTACCGTCGTCATTGCGCGAAGAGCCATCCTCAACGACCGGGTTGAGCTTGTTGGGCCTGGAGTGGTCGGTCCCGAGGCTCACGTACATGACGACGTCACCGGACTGGGACAGCTGCGCATCCGCAAGAACGCGACCGTCGGCGCCGGTGCCACGCTGGGTAATAATGCTCGACTGGGGCGCGACAGCACTGTGGAAGCCTCGGTCACCCTTGGGGTAGACGTCACACTACGCGCCGACGCTTGCGCGGGTGTCGACGTTCCAAATAGCGGCTACCTGGCCCGTTCCGAGACGACCTGCGGAGACTGACGCAAGGCCCGCTGGGCGGCATCCCTCTCAACCCCGTAGGGGGACCAGACGTTGGTTTAATCGCGACTATCCCACGTAGAAAGCGCTATTCCAAGGTAGGTCGACAAGCGAGAGTTGCCCACACAGTCGGCCCCCGCCCCAACGCGGCAAAGGTTGGTGTGGTCGCATATAGACCTCGAACAAGTTGCGCGGTCGACGCCCATGTCGGCTCTGCCAGAGCCCTGCCAAGTGGTGCCGCAGTCAATGCAATTGGCAAAGCCGGACATCTTGTTGTCCATGTTGTTTCCTAAGATGGTGGTCAGACGGATGGTGTCGCCCGCGCCGCTCGAGGACGGGTTGACGTCGGCGTATAGACAGGAACCTTGGCGCAGAATGTCATCTGCGGAATCTGACGTTCCGAGAAAAACGACGGATGCGAAGCCGGTCCCGCACGCGTCCGTGGCATGTACACCCGGAATGCCGGCTGCAAAAAAACTACCGAAGGTGCGGATAGATGTCATGGGCCAACGCCGCCAGCCGCGAACAGCACCCCTGCTGCCGGTACGTACGGACTGTATCATCGGCTCCGAAGCCAATAGACCGTACGCAGCAGGACCCTTGAAGTCGTTCGAAAATCGATTTTCAATCAAGTCAAAGTGAAGATCAGACGTCTGGAATGATTGATTGTTGAATCCGACGCTGTTTCCGTCTGCCGGCGCCACATGCATCACTCAGGTCCACCCACCGTCCGTGCTCATGTCGCACCAGGCTTGGTGGGCATCTGAGGTGAAGCCGCCGTTCGGATCGGTCCAGTACAGACCGTCCTGCCTACTCGTCGCAGGGAACTCATTGAGAATGCTCAAGCAGTTGGCTCCCGCTTGGTCCAACGAGGTTCCATCGTCCGTAGAGGCCAGGGAGATCACTTGGTCGTTGCCTGGCGCCACACACAGGGTGAGCTGGCTTCCGGTCCAACACCGCATGCCCACATGCTCGACATCACAGGGGGCCTCGGAATCGAGAAGTATCCGCTCCGATTCGTAGGCGCGCACGGCATACGGCACCGCGACCAGAATCTGACGAGGCAGCGAGACTTCGGTGCCGACTGTTACTTGCACGTACAGACTTGTTCCATCGATCACGCCGGTCAGGTCTGACCCATCACCGAGGACAGTCGAGTAGTGGCTCGTCTTCGAGCGTGAGGCTGTCGGTCTGGCTCGAAACAGGGTTGCCGCCG
>JBLHSN010000441.1:0-4305 GCA_047626195.1 Myxococcota bacterium | reverse complement strand
AACATGAGTCTACACCACTACGCTAGTGCAGGATTAGCGGTGCTTTTGATGGCATCACAGGCATCTGCCGCTACCTGCTCCGGAGACCCGGCCTCTGACTGTGACGGCGACGGCATCAGCAACGCGATAGACTTATGCCCCTCGACCAACAGCACGAATAACGCCCAGACCACGGTCGCTTACGCTGACGACGCTGCAACGCCGCTTCCGACCGGTGCTGCCTGCACGCATTCGGGCGCTGAAGTCTACTCCGGCGCCACCATCGGAACGGGCGTCGCTTTCCTCGAAGGCACACGCGTCCTCGACGGCTCGTACGTCGGTGACTTCTCCACCATCGGTGGCACGCCCGGCGAGTCCGCCACAGTCGGCGTTCGCGCTCGGCTGACCGATGCGCCAACCCCGGAGCTTGGAACCGTCTTTCCTTCTGGCGTTATTGGTCGCAACGCGGCCCTCGGTGATGACCCCTCAAGCGTTCCGCAGGCCGCACGAGAAGGTGACGTCACCACAGGCGACCTTCTCGGACTCGGTCGCAGTGCGACAGTCGGTTTCGGCGCACGCTTAGGTGACGGCGTCCAACTTGGCTACGCTGCGGTCATCGGGCCACAGGCCGTCATCGGCAACAATGTCATCGTCGGAAACCTTGCGGAAATCGGCTGGGGCGCCACCGTTGGTGACAACTTCGTCCTTGCTCGTAGCTCGGTTATTGGCAACTTCGCCGTCATCGGTGACAACGTCGTCATCGGTCCCGAAGTGACTGTCGGCACCTACACCGAAGTCGGCACTGTCGGCGGCGGACCGGTCCGCATCCGCAGGGGTGTCGAGGTTGGGAAGTGGGCCGTCATCTTGGGTAACGTCCGTATCGGCCGTAACAGCATCATCGGCGACTACAGCGACGTCCTCGCAGGCGTCAGTCTTCGCGCAGACGTGACCGTCCTTCCCGGTGGCGTTGCTTGCGAAGGTACCCCGCCCGACCCGAGCATCGAATGTGCCATCAACGGCTACTACCCACGCGGCGCAATCGTTGATGGCATCGCCGACAACGTTCCGGCGGAACCCAGCGGCACGTTCTTCTCCGCAGCTGGCGGAATTGTCTGTGCCAACCCCGGCACAAACGGTTGCGGTCGCATCCCGACTGTGGTCGACGGCATCACCCGCTACTGCCTCGACCGTGACGGCAACGGCGCATGCGACGCTGGCGACGCTGGCGTTCCGGCACAAGCCATCGTCATCACCGCCCCAGACACCATCGGCGTGAGCCCGTACTGCTACAACAGCGGCGGTTCGACAGTCTGTGAGACCCTCCAGTCTCCCCCAGGCTCCTGTGGCGGAGGCGGTCAGCCCCCTTGCTACCAACTGCAGGCCGGCCCCATCTACGTGCTCTCCCCGCCTGACAACTAAGCCAAGAGCTCCCTACGAAAAGGCCCCGCAGATTTCTCTGCGGGGCCTTTTTTGTGTACATCCACCTTTAACGCGCAACCGCTACACGGCCGGTCCTTTCAGACGCCCAAAAACGCAGCGACCGCCTCGTTGACTTGCTTCGGCATCTCGATGTGCACAGAGTGTCCCCCACCCTCAATGACGCACAGCTCGGCCATGGGCAGCCGCTCGGCAAGCCGTTCGGCGTTCCTCGGGTCGCACAGCGAGTCTTCAGCGCCGGCTAGGCAAAGGACTGCACTCCGTAGCTGCGGCAAGCGTTCCCAAGAATCAAACCGCTCGTAGGCGTTCCACTGAATATCCACCGCTGCCGGATTCGGCGGACGGCGCTCTCGGCTACGTGCAAATGCGCGCATCGCCTTAGCATTCGCCTCACGGTACGCCTTGCCAAACAGAAGTGGGACAATCTCATCGAGCCAGGTGTCGGAGTCTGCTCCCTGCATCGCGCGCAGAGGAGACGGCTGCAGTCCTTCAACCCGATGGGCTTCCCCGGCACTCGTATTTTCCAAGACGACATGGTCCACGCGTTCGGGCCATCCGAGTGCCATTTCCTGGGCGACCTTTCCACCCATCGAAACACCCCACACATGTGCCGCGTCAATGTCTAGATGGTCCATGAGGAGCACAGCGTCCTCGGCAAAATCCCTCAAGGATGCCTCGCCGTTCACCAAGGAACTGCCGCCCAAGCCTCGGTTGTCGAAGGTCAACACCCGACATCGCTTCTGAAAGTAGGCCACTTGGTGGAACCACCCTTCCTTCAGACCCGCGAGGCCAGTGATGAGCAACAGGACGGGTGCGTCATCAGGCCCCGAGAGATGGTAGGCGATAGTTTGATTTCCGCGAATCGTGGCTTCTGCCATGTGCTCTCCATGCCTCAACAGCGCAAGCGAGCTATCCCGGTGAGGTGTGGATTCGACGCGTCATTACTGTATTGATCATCGCTGGTATGACGGCAATCGGCATTGTGTGGTGGTTGTCGGAGACTCCACGCGCCACGCCTACCGTGTCCGCGCAGATGGATGCCGAATGACTCGCGCTGGCATCGCGCTGCTCATTTTGTCGGCCGCCGCATGCCGCGAGACTGTCCGTATCGGTCAAGCCCTACCAGAGACCGATCCGACCTATCGCTGGTCCTTCGTCCTTGAACGGGTGGTCACGGAAGACGGGTACGTGGACTACGAACGACTGTGGCACCATCGAGAGGACCTCGACGAGTACCTGTCCTGGCTCGCCTACTCGCCTCCTGTGGTGGCAGATGCATCTCGCAAGAGTCAGTGGATCAATGCCCACAACGCATTCGTTCTGCACAGTGTGCTGTACACGGCAGATACCCGTACAGCCCCACCTCAATGGCCAGCCTCGCCGCCAAACGACACGCGCTTCCAGTACGATCTGGACAAAGACTGGGTCACGCCGAGCCAGATTCGCCACGCGTACCTGCGCGGCTACTCACAAGACCCCAGAGTCGCAGGCGCACTCATCGACGGCACACGGTCCGGCCCACCTCTCCGCCCGTACACGTATACAGACTTTGACCTCGATGATGAGCTGGATGAGCAGATGCGCTGGTGGGTAAATGACCCTGATCGCGGCGTTGTTGTCGTGGGCGGACAGGTGCAAGTGCCGCAGGAACTTACCGATACGCGAAACGATATCTATCGGTGGACGCCTGGCGATTCGGTATGTGAGTTCGCTGCTCTCTATGCCGATACAGAACTTGCGACGGGCCTCCGCAGCGCGAGGTGCGAGCTTTCTCCCCGTGAACGAGACGGTGCACTGCACCACCAAACCCGCCCTGACCGGGTGCAACACCGTCACTAAGTCGCACGTGCTGAATCAGTGTTACTGGGCCCGACCACAGGGAGAGACTGATGGCCGTACGAACGCCGAAGCCACCTTGGCTGAAGGTCCGCATGCCGGGCTCACCTCGGTACCACGAGATCAAATCTCGTGCGCGAGACCTACGCCTGGCTACCGTCTGCGAAGAAGCGCGATGCCCAAACATCGGTGAATGTTGGGGTGGAGGAACCGCCACCTTCATGGTGATGGGCGACACCTGCACGCGCGGTTGTCGCTTCTGCTCGGTGAAGACCGCGAAGAATCCGCAAGCGTTGGATCCGTGGGAACCTATGAACTTGGCGATTGCCATTGCCGAACTCGGCTTGGACTACGTGGTCGTCACCAGCGTGGACCGCGATGATGTCGAGGACGGCGGCGCGGCTCACTTTGCCAAGTGCATCACCGAGACACGTGACAAAGCACCCAAAACGTTGGTCGAGGTGTTGATTCCCGACTTCCGTGGCAACGTTGATCACCTGCGAAAGGTGGTCGAGGCCCGGCCAGAGGTCATCGCCCACAACATCGAGACCGTGCGGCGCCTTACCCACCCGGTTCGGGACAAGAAGGCTACCTATGACCAGTCTCTCAAGGTTTTGACCGACATCAAGGTCATGGACCCGAGCCGGTACACCAAGTCATCCATCATGGTGGGCCTCGGCGAAACGACCGAAGAAGTCATTCAGTGCATGCGCGACCTACGGGCAGTGGACTGCGACTTCCTCACCATTGGCCAGTACCTACAACCGACCATGAAGCACATCAAGGTCGATGGATTCGTCCACCCAGACATGTTTGAGGCGTGGCGTATCGAAGGGCTGGCGATGGGCTTCAAGTATGTCGCGAGCGGTCCCCTAGTGCGGTCATCGTACAAGGCTGGCGAGTTCTTCATCAACGAGTTCATTCAGAAACAACGGGAACAACAGGCATGAGCGCCTCGCCCTTAGCCAACGCCGTACGAGGCGCCCTCAGCGACGCCATGGCCACCAATTCGAGCATTGTTGTGCTCGGCGAAACGGCTGGACGCGGTGGTGG
>JBLHSN010000440.1:0-4313 GCA_047626195.1 Myxococcota bacterium | reverse complement strand
CGACGCCCCGCCAGCGCCCGCACCCCTCGAAGACGCCGTGGCTGTCGACCTCTCAGCAGCCGACTACTACACCGGCGGACTGACCTTCCACGGCCCTGTGCTGCAAGCGGTTCAAGCCTTCCACGACAGCGGACCGAGCGGCATCACCGCGACATTCGCCACCCGCCCGGATGCCGACCTACTACCGGCATCGTCTCCCAACTTCGTCCTCGACCCCCTGCTATTAGACGCCGCCACCCACCCCATGTTCTCGGGCTCCCCGGAGCTGTGGAACAGTGCTATTCCGGCGGGAAAGCTCGCCTACCCAGTGTCCTGCGACACCCTGCGCTTCTACAGCGACCGGCCAAGCGGCGAAGTGAACGCCCACTTGGTGCTCGTCCACGCAGACGCCCACACCCTGGTGTTCGACGTCACCCTGACCGGTTCGGCCGGAATCTGGACAACCTTCCGCTGGACCGAGGCCCTGGTAGACGGCGGTCCCGTCCTAGGCTGTGCCCCCGAGACCATCGCCCGCTTTGCAAAGCACCGTCTGCCAGATGACGTCAACATTGGCCACCTGTCTGATGCGGGCTGGGTAGTCGCTGCCGGCGACTTGGTGGAGCCGATTGAAGGCACCTTGGTTCGCTTGTTGGGAAGACGCGAAGAGATTGACGCGTGGCAACAAGCCGACGACCGTGTAGCCTTCGCCTGCGCCCTGCTGTCGGCTAAACAGGCGGTTCGGCACCACGTTCGCGCAACACTGGACCGAGACGTGCACCCCGCGGATCTGCGTCTTGTACGCACGCGGACCGACCGTTTCGTCGTGGCCCATGCGTCCGGACTGACCGCCCAAGAGTTCATCGATGTACTGGCTGCTACGCGATTCGTTGTCGATGTGGAACCCGGGACGACCCGCGCGGTCTCACGGGTTCGGCCTCTCTCATCGCCTCTCAATAGCTAGTGCTCGCTGCTGCGGTGTCTCATACTATGCAGCCTCCCCACATGGAGATTGCCTCTGGAGCCCCATGTTTCGTGCATCCCTCGTCATCGTCACCGCCGTTGCCCTGTGCCAAATCGCGTCTGCACAAGACTGCCCACCGGGAGCGGCCACCCAAGCCACCATCCCGAGCGGCACGTCATTCCGCGCGCTCAGCCTGCACCCTGATGACGCCTACTACAGTAGTTCCTACGCCGACATCGTGGGTATGGACGGTACGACCACCGGAGAACTCTCCAACAACGGTGGGTGTTGGTACGGCGGGCCGGTGAACAGCGAAAGCGGCGAGTCCTACTACTTCTACAAAGTAGCCGTGGTCACCAACGCTCCCTCGGGTGGCAAAACAAGCGAAGCGCCCACAGCAACTACCGTTTGCCCAAGCGATGCCATTCGCGCCACACCCAGGATGGGGACCTCCTATACCGTCCTCGGCCTCCACCCAGATGATGCTTACTCTAGCAGCGCAACGGTCTCGAACGGCCAGACCGTCACCTTTGACGAGGGCACCACCATTCGCGATGGGTGTTGGATTTCGGGTGCTGCGACCACCGCTTTCGGTGCAGACCTATACTTCTTCAAGGTAGCGGTCTCGGCAGGCAATAGCGGCCGCAGCGCCACCAGCAGCTGCCCGCCTTCCGCCACAACCGGAGCCATCGCATCGGGCACACGGGTACGACTACTTGGTATCCACGCCGAAGACGCCTACACGACTGGTGCCGGAAACTTCTCCGTTGGCGACATCATGACCACCACAGCGGCCATGAACCCCAATGGTGCCTGCTGGTATGGCGGTCCTACCGAAACCACAGATGGCAGCACCCAATACTTCTACAAGGCGGCCTTTGAGGTCATTGGGAGTCGCGGCGGCGGCGACAAAGGCAAAGACTCCGGCGTAGGCTACCCGAGCGTTGCCGAACAATTACGCAGCCTCAATCCAAGCGACTCGTTGGATGCCCGCGCCCGAGACATCCTGCTCAGCAATTTCGACCGCAATGGCAGCGGAACCATCGATACTATGAACGAGGTCAACCGCATTCCGTGCGACGTTCTGCTCGGATTGAACGTCCCCTACCAAGCGCGCTGGGGAAGGTCGGTTCGCGAGTCGCTCGGGTTCAAGAACAACCTGAACTGGGTCGGTGGTAGCCTTGGATTCAGTGAGAGCATGCGGACCATCGCGGACCGCCAGCTCGGCCGGTGTGGGATTGAGTAGAGCCGAGTTGAACCCGCGAAAATTGCAGGCGTACCGGGCTCAGCATTCCCGATTTCGGGACACATTGGCTCGAAGACAGAGTCGTCAAACCCACCCGCTTCGAACGACAGCAACGTCATAGTTGTTCCAGCAATGATTTCTGTAGTCTGGTGGACCGACGCACACCGCTCGGTACTGAAACAGGGCTCGACATCCAACACCGGGTCGAGCTCAAGTACACTCGAAGCAGGACGCCAAGCAAAGAAGCCACCCACGGTATTCATACCAGGCGCTCCCACGAACAGGAACGCCGGGTCGCACTCGCCAGCACCACCCAGTCGGCTCTGGGACGCGTCGGCATTCGTATCGGTCCGGTCTTCGGTAACGATGCCACCCGCTTGTTCGTACTGCACGTCCCGGTACAAAAGGCCCCATCAGCCTCCATTCCAATCCAAACGTAAGCCCGACCGAACCCGCTGATACCGCACTGCATGTGACCACGGAACGGTGCCGATCAGCCACACTGTACCGACTCCAGCCCGGACGCCATCGCCGGTTGTGGCGAGTCGGACCCGGCTACGCTGACGTCTGCGTCGCCGGCGCCACAACCCAAAAGTCCGACCCAAAGACTGCCCCAAGCAATGGGTCGCACGGGTACCTCCGGACGCAACTCAGCCCAAGGCCGAACCGCGCAGTGAGTGATGGCACACCAAGTGGCTACCCAACCCCTGGACCGGGCCCATCAACCGTGTCCTGTAATCAGTCGATTGGGTACGTTGTCTGCACCATTACCCTGTCGACGGTTGCGTGTTCTCGCGGTATCTCCTGACAATGCGCGCTCTACTCTTCATTATTCTGACAGGCTGCGGAACCGGGCTCACCGAGCTGGGTACCGACACCGCGGACACCGCAATCCCCAGCGGAGACGTCGTCATTGACGATGTCGCGCCGTACTGGGGCCCGGTCGCTGGTGGCACACTCATCACGATTTCTGGTGTTGGGTTCACCGACGTTGAGTCGGTTGTGGTCGGAGGACTCGATCTTGATTTCTTCCGAGAAAGCGCGGAGTCCATCATCGTCACCACTCCTCCGGGCGTCGTCGAAGGCCCCGTGGAGTTAACGATCACCACTGGCGCGGGTGTGGCGCGAGACCCAGAAGGCTTCTGGTACTCGAACAGTGGCGCTCCTGACCGCGGAGACGGCGGTACGGACACAGATCCCGACACGAACGGCGGCGGAGACGTGAGTGCAACCGGCATGACCGGCGGACTCATAGAGCTCTCCATGCTGCAGGTCGCCTGTCCCGCGTGCTTCAACCAATCCAACGGACTGCAAGTGTCTGGAGCGGCAGCCTTTCACGGCCCCTCCCCCACCTCTTGGACCCAGTGGCTGCCGCCATCTGGCAGCTGCGCCATCAACCCAACTCGCGGTGGCCCCACGACCCCCCGAGTTGACGTCGGTGAGTGGGTCTACCTAGAGAGCGGCGCTGCCTCCATCCCCATGAGACGCACCACTGGCCAAGGCGGACTGTTCTACGACGCCGCAGGGCTCACAGAGTCGGACTACAGGCGCAACGCATCTTTCGACGTCAACGTTCCAGACGGCGGTATCGGCGGCAGCTTCCGCATTGACGGCGGCATGGAAAGTACCGAAGGCTTTGACTCAATCAGCCCCCAGGAAATGCTGTACGTCAATCCCGAAGCGGCCTTCGCAGCATCCGTGTCGCAGCAAGGGCAAGGGTTCAGTTGGTCGCCGAGCGGCGGCGTCGGGAACTTCTTGGTTCAGCTCGATATTTACGCCTCGGACGGAAGCGCCCTGGTCGGCTCAGTCGTCTGTTATGGGCCCGACAATGGCTTCATGACGGTGCCTGGCGGAATGCTGTCCAACTTCCCGTCGTACGGACTTGTGGCTATTGGCATGTACCGCTACAAAGTTTCCGAGACGGTCATCCCCTCGAACGGCGCAACGCTGCAAGCAATCAGTCAGTTTGGCGTGATGGGAACCGGGACGCTGGTACCCTTCTAGGCATAACCCCACAACTCTTTCTGGAGCTGTGGGTACTGGAAGGCGACCGAGCCACTCCAATTCTGCATGAGTCATAGCTACACCCTTTCGTGTGAGGGCCCACGCTGCCGAGCTACGCAAATA
>JBLHSN010000439.1:0-4357 GCA_047626195.1 Myxococcota bacterium | reverse complement strand
GCCGACGCCTATGCGACCGGCTACCAGCGCACGGTCGCCCGCGAAGGCATCATTGAAGACGTGTGGACTGGCACACTTGCCACAGACCTACTCGTTCCGCAGCTGACCGCTCTGGGTGCCACTGTGCGGACTGCGCGTGAACGAGATCGCTCGCCCTACGCCGAACAAGCCGGTCCAGTCGCTGTCTCGGGCGTCTCCCATCACGAGTGGCCCATGCCGTTTGGAACCTGGGACCGCGAGGCCCCGGTCGCGAGACTGTTTCCCGGCGGCACGGCCCAGTGGTCGGTCAGCTCACCGTCAGATGCTAGCCACCCACTTTATGTGCGCTGGATTGCCGCATCAAACGCAGACCCTGAAGCCATGTACGACGTGACGGTCGCCGGCGAGACCCTCCGCTTCACTCTGGACCAACGCACCCATGGCGACGAGTGGATGCCGCTAATGAACGTTCCAGCAGGCCGACTGGCCACGGTGACTTTGCACGGAAGCGGCAGCGGTAGCTTGTCTGCTGACCAAGTACGCGTAGGGGGTGGCACCTTCCCGTTGTGGTCGATTCGACGACGTGAAGTCGTTCAGCGTGACCTGTGGGACCTCGCCGGCAAGCACTACCTACAGAGTCAAGGCGCCCCCGGGTTCGTGTGGGAACCGCTGGGGTCGGGGATGGCCTACGATGCAACCACTCGTGCTCGGTGGGTCAAGTGGTCCCATCAGCCGGTTGAACCAGCCATCTTGTTGTCGCTGCATACGAATGCGGGTGGTGGCAGCGGAACCGTTGTGTTCGTGCGGAACAAGTGCCTCGCTGGACCGGACTGTACGCCGCGCGCGCAAGACTCCACGCGCATCGCAGACGCCGTTCGCGAGCGAGTAGTCGCGGTGATGTCCAGTCGCCAACCCGACTGGCGGGACGGGGGCACTCTGAAGAATGACTTCGCTGAGATTAGCGAGTCCATCAACCCTGAAACGCCCGCCGTACTCGTGGAGTTCGGATTTCACGACCATCCAAGAGACGCCGCTCTACTGGTCGATCCCACTGTCAGGCGAGAACTCGCTGAAGCGGTAACCAGCGGTGTTCTGGCATGGTGGGCGACTCAGCCCCAGGCAATGGCGCCGCTAGGCAGCCAATAAACGATGAGCATACGTCCACCGGTGACGGTCGGTATGTGACGGCTGCCGGGCGGCTTGACCACCCAACCTTCCGGGTCGCCGTCGAAGCGTGGGTCGCCAGACTCGGCGATGCACAGGTCGACCTCTCCTAGGGTGTGCGTATGAGCCGCGCCCTCCCCTTCCATATCGACTACGTCGATGGCAAACCCATCCGCAGCGTCCGGCTTGGCGAGACGTCCGAAGGTCAGACTGTCCGTACCCCGACGGGGTGTCAGCCAGCCGGCATCCCGTGCCTCGCGCAGTGCCGTGATGACATCTCCAAGAGACGACAATGGATGGGCGGCGTTCAATTGTTCACTGACATCTGGGGCTGCCAGATCGAGCGTAGCGATCGTGTTCGTCAAAGGAGCAAGTCGTTCAATCAGAGCTGCGGCGTCCACATCTACCTCCGGGTGGTGAAAACTATCTCGTAGTAGAAAAGCCGGTCGCAAGCCGATCGGTGAACGGATCGCAACCCAGTTACATCCAGTGATACTAAAAACCGTCCCACGGGTCAGAATTGCTGCTACAGTTCTTATCGGAAGCGACGATGCAGTGGAGACTGCGAATGGAGGGTGCTTTGGCGACGGTCTACGGAACATTTATGGATGGCTTGTTCGAGGTGCTGTGCACAGCGGATGAGGAAGTGGTCGGCAACATCTTGGAAGCTACTTTCGGCTACCGCTCGGACACGCTGATCCCGCTGGTCTGCGAAGACCTCACTACGTCTGAGGCGCTCACCTACGCTCGCACGTTGTTCGAGCTCGGACAGAGCGGCCAAGCACGCGAGCTCCTCACCGAAGTCGTGCGACATGCCGCCGGCGAGCTGCCACCTGCTCTGATGCAGCCGCAGCAGGCCCGTCTCGCCGCGTAGACCACATCACGGTCATAATTTTGACGGACACAACCCCATCAAAACGGGTACCGCAGGCAATCGCCAGAGGTTCCTATGCGTCTTGCCCCCCTGTTCGCTCCGCTGCTCATCCTCGCTGCCTGTAATGGAGAGGGCACGAATATTGAGCCTGAGATCACCGGCGTCGGCCACTTTGAGTCGGAAGCGGACGGCCCTGACGGCCTGACCCTCCCACTCTCCATCTGGTACCCGGCCAACCCCACCGAATCTGACGATCTAGCCAGCTACGCTTTTGGTCTGAACGGCATCGCCTACGCCAACGCCCCCGCCGCACAGGGAACCTTCCCCATCATCGTCATGTCCCACGGCAACGGCGGCGCTCGTCACGCAGGGGCGACTATCTTCGAGCAGTGGGCAGAGGGCGGCTACGTTGTCGTCGCTATGGACCACATCGGAAACACCTACACAGACACCCCCTCACAAGCCGAGTGGATCGACATCTACATGCGTCGCCCGGGGGATATCGGAGCTTCATACCAAGCCGCTGTGGCCCTATCTGACGTTGAAGGTAGCCCAATCAGCGGCATCGTAGACGTCGATACGGTGATTCTGGCCGGCCACTCTACCGGCGGGGCATCGGCGGTCCTCGCCTCAGGTGCCACCCTGGACAAGGCGACCGTGTTGGCGGCTTGCGCGGGCAACCAGCTGTCTGGACAGGCCTGCGCTATCGCCAACGACACCGATGGCGCGACCATAAGCCTAGCCCCCACCGGTATGCCGACTCCGGTGGCAAACATCGCAATGGCGCCGCTCAACAGTCCGCTATTCTCGGCGAACCTGGACATGGGCGGGGCCTCATTGGTCGTCGTCGGAACCCGCGACGACGTCACTCCGGCCTCCACTAATGCCAACCCCATGTACGACGACATGCCATCGCCAAAGGGCCTCGTCACGCTGCAAGACGCGAATCACTACGTCTTCGCTACTGTCTGTCAGATTCCGGGACTGGAAGCCCTCCTCGCATCGGTCGCAGCACAGTGTGACGACCCCGCCTTCATGTCCGAGGACGACGCTGTTGCCGCCACCGGCCAAATCAGTCTCGAGTTCCTCGATCAGCACGTCAAGGCCAAGGCAGACGCCGATGTCGGAGCCGTCACAAGTGGCTTCGATGTCACGTTTGAATCCGAGTAGCGCCCAGTGACTAGACCCTCCGGCGCAGTAGGCTAAGGACGCCTCCCGCCGGAGGTCATCATGGGTACCGCAGTCCAAATCACACGCGTTGAGAGCTTCGAGACGCACCCCGACCGCTACAAGCACTGGAACCTCAGGGTTGACGGTGATGTCGCTACACTCGGACTGAACATCCCAGAAGACGGTGGTCTCCGTTCAGGCGACTACGAGCTCAAGATGAACAGCTACGACTTGGGCGTAGACATCGAGCTTCAGGATGCCATCGACCGCATTCGCTACGAGCACCCAGCGGTTCGTGCCGTACTAATCACCAGCGATCAGCCCCGTATCTTCTGTGCCGGCGCCAACATCAAGATGCTCGCTAGCAGTACCCATGGCTTCAAAGTCAACTTCTGCCGGTACACCAACGAGACACGCTGCCACATCGAAGACGCCACAGCGACCGCCGGTCAGCACTACATCGCCGCCCTCAACGGAACGGCATCGGGTGGTGGCTACGAGCTTGCGTTGGCCTGTGAGACCATCGCTCTTATCGACGACGGCTCCAGTGCGGTGTCATTGCCCGAAGTTCCGCTACTCGGAGTTCTTCCGGGTACTGGTGGCCTGACCCGCCTCGTCGACAAGCGCAAGATTCGCCGAGACATCGCCGATGTCTTCTGCACCAAGGCCGAAGGTTTCCGCGCTCGGGACAGCAAAAAGTTTCGCTTGGTCGACACCACCTTCCCGCGCTCCAAGTGGGAAGCCGGCGTGGCAGCCCTGGCCAAGGAAAAGGCTGCGCTGAATCCCGCACGAGCCACCGAAGGTATTCAGTGGTCACCGCTCAATGGGACCGCTGGCGAAGACGACTCCCGCTCTTACAGCGCCGTTTCTGTAACGATGAACGACGCCAAGCGCGTGGCCACCATCACCATCAACGCACCGAACAAGCCGGCCCCCACGACAGCCGACGCCCTGCGTGCAGAAGGCTCACAGACGTGGTCCATGCGAGCCTTCCGTGAACTCGAAGACGCCCTGTTCCACCTGCGCTTCAACTACCCAACCGTCGGCGTCATCCTACTCAAGACCCAGGGCGACATGGACGCCGTCTTGGCCCACGATGCCGCCATCGCAAGCTTCGGAGACGACTGGCTGGCGAGTGAAATCGTCGCCTACCAGGCTCGGGTACTGCGT
>JBLHSN010000438.1:0-4425 GCA_047626195.1 Myxococcota bacterium | reverse complement strand
GGCATGAGCAGCTCAGGACAGGGGCAGAGGGTACGGCGTTCACCTATCGACCTATCGACCTGTCGGCCTGTCGGCTTCGTCTACGCCGTTGGCAGCAAGGCTGTGACCATCGCCACCAGGTCGCCAACCGGGTCTGTCCCGTGCACAATCGTGTCGGCGTGCGAGCGACTGCGTGCAACGAACTCTTCGTGCATGGGGCGAACCGTGGCTTCCCACTGGCCCAAGACCCCGTGAACGTCGCGACCGCGCTTCTCAATGTCGCGGCGAATGCGGCGGACAAGCCGCAGGTCGTCTGGGGTGTGCACGTACACGCTGTGGTCGAAGCGGCTGCGAAGTTCGGCGTTTGCCAGCACCAAGATGCCCTCGACAATCACAATGGCTGCCGGTGCGACGGTTCGCGTCTCGGTCGATCGGGAATGGCTGGAAAAATCGAACAGCGGCAGGTCCACTGTCTCTCCCTGCTTCAACGCGTCGATATCTGAAATGAGCTGGGCGGTATCTAGGGAATCGGGGTGGTCGAAGTTGTAGCCAATCGGATTGCGACCGAACTCTGCAGGTAGGGTCTTGTAGTACTGGTCATGGGTGATGAGCAGCGCGCGCGAGCCGAGGAGGGTGCCGAGCGCAGCCGCGAGGGTTGTCTTTCCCGAAGCGGTGCCGCCGGCCATGCCGAGGATGAAGGTCATGCCGTGCGCAGCTCGGTGATGAGTCGCTCCAACTCTTCAGTACTCGCATAGTTGATAACGATGCGTCCCCCACCCTTTTTGAGCGGCTTGATGGCGACGGCGGTGTGCAGTGCGTCTGACAAGATCTTGTTCGCGTAGTCGAGCGTCTTCTCTTGGCGGCGCTGAGTATTGCTGCGGCGAACGGGGTCGAAGCGGCTGATCTGACGGACCAACTTCTCGGTGGCACGCACGGACAGGCCCTGCGCGATGACCTTGGCCACAACGTTGCGCATCTCGTCTGGGTTGACGAGCGGCAGAAGTGAGCGACCATGACCGGCACTGATGCGGCCGTCCCGAATGGCGATGAGCACGTAGTCCGGCAAGCGCAACAGACGCAGCGCATTGGCGACTGTGGGCCGTTCCTTCCCGACGCGTTCCGCGACTTGGTCTTGGGTGTAGCTGTACACTTCCATCAGCCGCTGGTAGCCTTTGGCGGCCTCGATGGGGTCTAGGTCCGAGCGCTGCAGGTTCTCGACCAGCGCCATCTCTAGCTGGTCTTTGGGGTCTGCTACGTCCTTGAGTAGAACGGGCACTTCGCTCAATCCAGCCATGGTCGCAGCACGTAGGCGACGCTCACCAGCAATGAGAACGTACCGGCCATTGTCCCGGCGAACCACGAGGGGCGCGAGGATGCCGTGGCGTTCGATGGAAGCGGACAGGCTGGCAATGTCTTCGGCCTTGAACACTTCGCGCGGCTGCTCGGGGTTCGGCTGAATCTCGTCGAGCGGAACCATCCGGACATCGGTGCGCTCACGCTTGGTGAGCTCTTCGTCTCCAAAGGCGCTGTCTGGAATGAGAGAAGCGAGTCCGCGGCCGAGGCCGCTCCGTGCGGGGCGGGTCATGATGCCTCCTTGGCGGAAGTAGTGTGGGTGACTGCGTGCTTGGCTAGCAGTTCATCTGCAAGGGCCATGTACGCTTTTGCGCCGGTAGAACGCGGGTCGTACTCAATGATGCTCTTGCCGTAGGACGGCGCTTCGCCAAGGCGGACGTTGCGAGGAATGGTGGTCGTGAACACTTCACCCTTGAACAGCTCACGCGACTGCGCTTCGACTTCGCGGCATAGGTTGTTGCGCGCGTCAGACATGGTGATGACCAGGCCTTCGCGAACCAGGTCTGGATTCATGCGACGCTTGACGGCTTGAATCGTTCGGAGCAGCTCGCCGAGACCTTCAAGCGCGAAATATTCGGCTTGTACAGGGATCAGCACGGAGTCTGCCGCGACGAGAGCGTTGATGGTGAGCAGACTCAGACTCGGTGGGCAGTCAATGAGGACAAAGTCGTACTCATCCCGCACGCGGTTGAGAATCTTGCGCAGCTTGCGTTCCCGATTCTCGACGTTGACCAGCTCGACCTCTGCACCGACGAGCTCGCGGTTCGCAGGAATGAGTTCAAGGCCGTCCATTGCCGTTGGCATGCGTACCGATTCAAGGTCGCGGAACTCCATGATGACGTCGTAGACGCCCATAGTGACGTCTTCGCGCGGGTAACCGAGGCCGGAAGATGCGTTGCCTTGAGGGTCTAGGTCAATGACCAAGACGCGCTTCTTACGCGCTGCCAGACCGGCTGCGAGATTGATAGTAGTGGTGGTCTTGCCGACCCCACCCTTCTGGTTGGAGACCGCGATGACGCGTGCCATGGGGCTATGTCCGTGATTGGAAGTCGGATTTCGGGGAGAGCGGCGGGAATCATGACCGCCGGTGAGGCGGAGGAAGGCGCGCCCTGAGTAAGGGCGGGCGCCTACAATAGCGATCCTGTGATTGTCGCGCCAGTATCGTCACACAGGATGAGGCGGGAAACGTAGACGGCGGAGAGGAGCTCTCTTCGACAGTGGCGCTCTCACCGAAACAGGCGGCGACTGTTCCACGTGGAACCTGCACCCATTATATTGCGAGTTTGTTCCACGTGGAACGTCGGTCGGTCGGGTTGCCGGTGCGTGGAGGATTGGAGTGTTCCACGTGGAACACACCGGGTTGGGTCGTTCCGGGAATCGTTCGCACAAGGCTTGAAGGTCTTGAATAGTTGGAGTGACTCGTCGCGATGTCAGATGTTGAACCGTAAGCCCACTGCTGTAGTGGATGCTAGGGGTGATTTGGCACCGTTGACTTGGGCAGTAGTGTTCCACGTGGAACATCACTGACCTTGGGTTCGAGCGTCAGCGTCATTCGGCTACGCATGGGGCTGCCTTGCTCGCTGGTCAGGACGGCACCGCTCCGAGCGTTAACGGTTGCGGTCTAGGTGAGGGCTACCGACCTGTTCCATGAGGTTCGCCATGGGGATTGTCAGATCGGTTCGTGCGTGTCGTAGTCGGTCGCCCATTCGCTGTTAGTTACCGGCGATGGACGTCAGTCGGTGGCTGTAGAGGGGCTAGCGGTCTTGAACAGAGTCGGACTTCGGCGGAGCCTGAACCTTACGCCCGTCGCTCACGTCGGTACAGATGGTTGGGACTCGCCCCACACAAGAGCGAAGCCAGACGTGGCAACGCTTTGGGAACTCGAGCTCGACGGGCCACCATGGCGGCTTGCTGGACCACAGCGCTACACCTTCTTTGTTGGGGCTGACTGTCGCAGATGAACTGACTGGCATGGCTGACAGCAGACTAGGGCCAACGCAGCGTGCGTTATCGGTAGGCGGTTGGGGAACACGGCGACCTCACTGGTCGACGTCCCTAGCACAGGACGGTGGAGACGTTAACCTTGGAATTATCGAGGTAGTATCGGGTCTATGGAGGTGCGCGCCTGTTGATAGCGGGGCTTTGGCCTGTGAAATGGGCCCGGTGGCTTTTGGGTGTTCGTCATCAGACAACGGTGGCCACACTCACACCAGCCGGTGTGGGTGCGGACCTGTGGATGTGTCCGAGCGACGCCCCTCTGTTGTTCTGCACGACTCGCTGGCGCACGAGAAGGTGGTAGCGGAATGCGTCCTGCTGGGTGGCTGAGATGGCTTGGGGCGTGGGCATGATCTTGAGCGGTTCAACGACCAGTTGGAGCGAACTGCACTGAGACACAGGGCCTTGCCTCTTGAAGGGCTAGCCGGACTCCGCTTGTGCGCTTGTGAATGGGGGCGACATTGCCGGCGGTAATCGGTGGAGTTTGGATGCGGCAGCGGCATTGTTGGATGCGGACGGCGACGCAGCATGGCTGCGAACGCGAGTTTTGAACCGGCGACATTTGCCCAAGCTGCATTGCCGGCGTCTTGTATGGACGGCTGGGCTTCCAGTCTGTTGGAGATGGCCGATGTGTTGCCAGGGTGTGCGGAACGGAAGCCTGGGCGTGTAGAAGAAGCGCAGGGTCATTCCAGAAGCGCAGGGTCATTCCAGTAGCTCAAGGTAACCAAGGTCCTGCTGTCTGAACCGCTCAGCACGACGAGCAGGCAGCGACGTCGGCTGCCTCCTCCTTATTGAGTCGCTACTCGATGGCTCGGTACACGCCACCGGTGGCCTCAGCCATGGCCCGCATTAGCTCTCGCGATGCACCCTTGTTGTCGGCTCGATGGTCGCCGGTGAGAAAGGCGATGGCATGGATGGTGTCTCCACCTTGCTGTGCGAGAGCCGTCAGGTCGTTGGCTTTGCGCATCGCGCCTGCAGTTGGAGCGCCGTCGGTGAGGAAGTAGATGACGTCTGGGTTCATTGCTTGGGCGCTGCGCAAAGCGGCTTCAATATTGGTAGCTCCGCGTGGTCGGGCACCTGCGACGTAGGTCTGAGCTT
>JBLHSN010000437.1:0-4439 GCA_047626195.1 Myxococcota bacterium | reverse complement strand
GAACTCACGTTCATCGTCATTTACGCGGTATTGGAGCCCCAAATACGGGACGTGCTTCTACTGAACTCCGACTTCGCACCCGTTGGAATTGTCCCGTGGGAGCGCGCCGTCGGCTTACTGCTCGACCGTCGGGTTCGTCTCGTGGAGACCTACCCGGGGCTGAGATTCGCTCGCCGAGCGTGTCGCTGGATTGGTCGGCGGTTGTCCACCTTGTCCGCTACGCGAGGCTCCGTGGTCGGCCGTCATTCAATCGATGCAACCTGTTCGCGCGGGACTTCTACCGCTGTCAGTACTGTGGTGCGAAGTCGGGTCTGTCGTTGCTTACTCTCGACCATGTCGTGCCTCGTGCACAGGCAAAAGACGGGACCATTCGCCTTGCAAATGGTCGCGTTGTGCCCGTTCACGGCTGGGAGAATGTCGTGGCTTCGTGCTGGCCCTGCAACTTCGGTAAGGCGGCTCGAACACCGTCTGAAGCCGGCATGACACTGCGTACGGTTCCAAAAGCTCCAAGCCCCCACGACGTGATTCGGTTCGCGCTGCGGAGAATGGAAGCTCCAGATCCATGGCAGCTATTTTTGTCCACTACAGACCTGTCTTGAGGGGGCCGGAGGACTGCTCCATATGGGAGCGGTCGTCCATTCCGCCAGTCTTGGTGGCTCCGAGTGGAGCCCACCTGGAGGTACATCATGATGAAGACAATCCCACGCTGGCTCCGGGGTGAAGGTACGCCCCAGACCTCTGGCCTGCCAAACTGCCAAGCACGCCGACGGCTTTGCCTAGGCCGTGGATAAGTGGGCTCAACTCAGCCGGTTCTTCGTCTTGGGGTCCGAAGGCGGGACGTTTTACATTCGCGAGTCCACCCTGACTCTGGAAAATGTCGACGTTGCGCAACGCTGCATTGCGGATGATGGTCTGCGTGTGGTCCGTCGCGTGGTGGAGTTTTCCGTCTCCGGGCGCGCAGCAAAGATGGCGCCGTTGATCCTGGTCCTCGGCCTCGCCCTGAAGACGGGCGATGTCGAGACCCGACGCGCTGCCCGTGAGGCTGTACCCAAGGTCTGTCGCACCGGAACACACTTGTTTCAGCTCGCCCACGTCGTTGAAATGTTGGGGGCTGGGGCCGGGGTACTCGGGCGGCCCTTGCCAGCTAGTACACCGAAAAGGATGCAGCCGAGATCTCGTTTCAGGCCGTGAAGTACCAGCGTCGCGAGGGATTCACGGGACAGGACGTGCTGCGTCTTGCTCACCCGCGTCCGCCAACGCCCAAGCATGACGCCGTCTTTCGTTAAATGACGAAGGGTTGGGACGCGGTGCCCGAGACGTCACCAGAGCCGGCGCTGGACCGAATCTGGGCCTTCGAGCGTGCAAAGCGTGTTGAGTCTGCCGAACAGGTGGTCGACTTGAGTGAGCGATTCCGCCTCCCACGTGAGGCCGTGCCTACCCACTTCCTTGGCAACCCCGAGGTCTGGCAGGCATTGCTCACCGCCGGTGGTGGAATGCCGTTCACAGCACTTCTCCGGAACCTCGGAAAGCTCGGTAGCGTGGGTTTGCTGGCCCCCGGCAGTACTGCGATCAACACCGTCGTACAGCGGCTCGGGGACGTACAGCGACTCCGTCGGGCCTGGGTGCATCCGCTCGCCGTGCTCATTGCACTCATGACCTACCGTCGTGGATGCGGCATTCGGCAGGTCGTCGATGCGCTGGATGCCGCGAAGAGCGCATTTGTGAGTCGATGATTGTGCCTCGGTTCACAGCTGCATTTCCGGTGGCTGGAGGGCCTACTGGCCAGATATGCACGTATTAGGCTAGTAACGCCAGAGTATGGGGCATTTCCGTTGAGATGAATGGCAGTCAGGTCGACCGTTTGCCGCTCGGCAAGTTCTTGTGCTTCGATGCCCCGGCGGGAATCGTCGAAGTGACGGTTGCTGTACACGGAGTCGACCAGGCTGTTGTGACCCGGCGAGCTTCCGTGACCGAGGACGGTCAAACCAACCTCCTCGCCAGCATGCCAAGAGAGACTCTGGTCCTCGATGATGTCGAACCCGACCGCGCTGCGAGATTCCAGCGCCGACTGCGTAGGGTTGCGGTTGACTGATGGTGGCCCGTCAGTCATCGCCGAGCTCCCCCACTTACTTCCGTCGGCGACTCCCGGCTCGTGTGGCCGCCAATGCCGCCTCACCGCGGCGCTGTTGGTCAAATTTCGCACGCGCAGCGAAGACGCACACCGGGTCAACACTTATATATGGCACGTTCTAGGTGGACGACCCAATGGCCAAGAAGCGGAACACCCGAAAGAAGCAGTCGAGCAAACCTCGCGCTACGCTGACCGAGCGCGCCTCCCGGTGGCCTGCGGTCTTCTGCTCCGTCAATCCCAACTGGAAAGAGACCGGAATGGCGAGTGTCTGCTTGGTCCGTGCCTCATCCCGGGGTGACCTAGCGCTGGGCGGATTCATGGCCGAGCTTGGCTGCCGCGGAATCAAAGACGCCTTCGTTCGCGACATCGGGCCTGAAGCGCTCGAGGACCTGCGCCAAAATTCTGGCCAGATTGAAGTCGACGCTGCCGTCGGCTTTGCCATTGTGAAGAGCGCTTCGGAGTGGGGCGCACGCTGGGGATTCATGGGTGGGTCCACATGGAAAAAACACGCCGACTTCTGGTCGGGCATTGCGCCCAACACGAGTGTTGAGGTGACCCTGGGCCGAGATGGAAAGCCGTTCTACATGGCATCACCCAATGACGTCTCACCTGGACGAATCCTGGCGAAGCTGCGTGAGTCAGCAGGTCCAGATGGCTACCACTTTGTAATCGGTGAAGGAATTTCGCCGGCACTGGCCACGGAACTATTGATGGGCGAGTCGGGCCATGCCCGTATACTGGAAAACCTGCAGGCCGAACTGATGCAAACCATCGAAAGCGGCGCGAAGGTTGACAGTGAACAAGTCCTCGCCACGATGACTGAAAAGTTGGCGGAATTGATGGGCGCCCACCTCACCGATAGCGTGGCCGCGGGCCTCGATGATTAACGTGATAGTCGCTTGAGTAAGTTGCGGGTAGCCCGATGCTAGGGGACCTCGGGCAGCGAGAGAGCGGCGCCAAGGGCTACCGACGGGCGGCGCCTCGGTCCAACAGGCGATGAGCAGCGGTTCGACGATGCGGTTCACAGTTCAGTCCCGTGGCATGCTCTAGCGCGCGGTCTCCCCGCTAGTGGCCGAGACCGATGGCTGCGGGTCGACGAAAGGTGAGACTAGGACGTACTGCACTAAGTCGCTGTTGGTTCCTGACTGCCAGCGCGCTGTGGCTGGAATCGTGTTGACGACGGGGCCAGCGTCGTAGAAGACCCCATCGAGCCACGTCTGTCCGGTGCCGTCCAGAGGACGAGCGACCTGGTAGTGGTAGGTGCTGCCTTTGCTCGTGCCCGGGATGGTCCGAACGTCGCCTTCGGTCCACGTGCGGATGGTGGTCTGGTTCCAAGCAGACAAGAACATGATGACGCCTGCGAGACCGTCGCCTGCAAAGGTATAGCCCTCGTTATTGATGCGTCCCGCCCACACCATCTGCGTACCAACGCCAAAGGTCGCGACGCTGTCAACGAAGTCCTGATCTGCTATTGCGTCGCCCACAACCAGCTGCCCGCCCGACAGGGACGCGTTGCCTGAGACGGTCCACACAGCCGGGTCTAGGGTCGCGCCCTCGAAGTCGTCGAACAGCAGGAAGGTTGCGTTCCCATCGGACAGGTCCGTCGCGCCGGTCTTGCCGTAGTATAGTTGAATATCGCGGTCCGCCGCCAGACTCTCGGCCACTCTGACCCAGACCGTCGCGACACCGCCGCTCACACTCTCAACCCAAAACGGCAACGCGGTGGTGCCGTCGGCGTCGTAGAACGCAAGGTCGCCGCCGTCGTCCTGCACTGTGGGGAAGGCTTCGGCATTGCCGTTGAGGTGCAGGTCGACGGTTCCCCCACCTGCCTGACTGCCGACGCGCAGCCGAACGGCGTAGCCCGTTCCCGCACCGGTGCTGCCCTGGATGGTGAGGGTGTTGCGGAATGCGTACGAGTCGTCGGCCCAGGGTCCAACAGGCGCCCCGGTCCCGATGCGGAACCACTCGATGCCGCTACACAGAAACAGTCCGCCTTCGGCGTCCCGGTACTCAAGGGCTCCCATGTGGGCGGTGTCACAGGTTCCAGATGCAAACGACACCACCTGCTGTGCGCTGGCCGCATGCAGTGCGTACGGCACCGCCGAGATTGGCGTGCGCGTGAACTCGTCTCCGTCATCGACGGACAGGCCGACCCAGCGGTCGGCGCCGTTGAACAGCGTAGATGGAAGGCCCGCTCCGTTCGCCCCCAGCTCGACGCTGAAGTAGCCGCCGACGACAGCGATGCCGTCGAACGCCTCGGTGTACAGCGGGACCCCTTCGGAGGCCGCGGCGTAAATGGATACGTCGA
>JBLHSN010000436.1:0-4501 GCA_047626195.1 Myxococcota bacterium | reverse complement strand
GCAGCTATCGAATCCCGCGCCAAGCCTCTTCTGCCTACGATAATGCGCTAGCAGCCGGCCACCCCGTCCGGCCTGAGCAGCTGTTTTGGTGGGCGACTCGTGGGGGCGCCGAAGCCCTCGGTCAATCCGATAGCGGACAGCTCACCGCAGGGTTCCGTGCCGACCTGGTCGTCCATGAGCTTCCCGACTGGGTCGACGACGCCGAAGGCGCACTGGCATGGTTGCTGTTCGATCATGACGCTCCGCGCCCCCGCGAGACGTGGATTCGTGGCCGCCATGTGTGGTCTCGCAACAGCAGCAGCTACCCATGGCTACAGCGCTAGGTCATCTTCGCTGTGCGGTATCAATCCCGACAGTACGGGCCTTCGGCCTCACTCATGACCAAGGTCGCGTCCGCTTCGCCAGGGGAGATGCGGCCCACCCAAACGTCATAGGCGCCTGAGGGCGCGTCGTTCCACTGAACGACGGGATTGCGCCCCTCGGAGTCGTCTGCACAGCGCCAATTGCCACGAGCGTCACTGATGACAAGGGTAGTGTCGGCATCCGAGCAAGCAGCAATGCGGAAGCTGTAGCGACCAGCCTCGAAGTTCACTCGGTAGTCCGGCTGGGCTGGGGCGATAAAGCCGGTACAGGCCGGGTCGAGATTCATGCTTCGAACGCTGGACTGGCCACCCGCAACAACATCGACAGTGGTTGGGTCATTGGTGAATCCAGAGCGCAAGCCCATGGAACCGTAGCGAGGCGTACCCGAGTAGTTGGGGCGTCCGCCCACAGACACCGCAGACTCGGCCACCGGACTGGGAGCGCTAGGAGCATTGCGACACGGGTCGCCGCTGGTGCGCTCAGACATCCATAGATGGCCGTTGTGTAGCGGACCATCAACGGTGCCAATCCACACGCCGTACAGACCGCTCTCGGGCCGGTTGAACGCGACTTCGGGGTTCCGGCCGCTGCCGCTGTCGTCGTCACACGACCAGCGACCCGACGGTGAGCGAATCACCAAGCTGGTGTCCCCGTCCGAACAAAAGCCAGTCCGCAGTGTGTATTGACCTGGGTCATAGTCGATAAGGTAGTCGGGACGAGTGGCATCGACGACACCACCGCACCCGTCGCCCAACCCAAGGGTCGAGACCTGTACGGCAGAGGAGCCCGAACCACCCGCCTGTGCCGCAACCCAACGCGGATCACCGCTGAATCCCGCACGCAGAGTCGCTGTGCCGTAGCGCGGAGACTGAGTGTGCTGAAGGCGGTTGGTACGGACTGTGGTTGGCGCCGGTGCCGGTGTGGGAGCGGTGGTGGCCTCGCACAGCGCACGACTAGTCAGCTCGGACAGCTTGAGTTCGACCGTGGCCATCTCCGGCGCAACGTTGCCAACGAAGACCTCGTAGGTGCCTGTGCGAGGCGTATTCAAGCGTACTTCTGGGTTCACACCCACAGTGTCGTCGTCACACTGCCAGGACCCGCCCGGTCCCCGAACCAACAAGGTGGTATCGGCATCTGAACACGCGGCGATGCGCAGTGGACTGCGACCGGCACGGTACTCAAAGGTTAGAGCTGGAGCATCTGTGGACACGTAGCCGCCGCAGTTGGGGCCAAGGTTGAGGGCAGTGGTTCGCACCGTTTGTTCGGCAGTCCCCCCCGCGCGCACGGCCATCACACGCGGGTCGCCGCTGAAGCCCGCACGAAGGGATTCTTGTACCTGGCCACCACGACCTACCGGAAGCCCTCCACCACCTGGAGAGGGGGTAGGCGTTGAGGTAGCGCCCCCCAGACGGTGTTCATCCGTGTAGCCAGACAACACGGCTTCCACCTGCATCAGCACGTCGACAGCAGCAGCGGAAGGAGCCGAGAGTCCCTCAACCGCGGATTGGCGCTGACCACAGTCGGTATCCACTGCGACCACCCGTGCAGGGATCTCGACCTGACGCCCTTCGAGAGCGTCTGCGAACGCGGTCACCTGCTCATGACAGCGCTGACGAGTCGGCGCGTCATCCAACTGAGCACACGCCGGAGCCTGCTGGGACAGGGTCTCCCACTGCTCCAAGATTTGCTCGGCGTCATCTTCCTGTTGGGTTGCCAGGGTATCCCGCTGCATGGCTGCGGCCTGGTCGGTGGCCGACCGCTCACACTGTTGCTCGGCGAGCATTGTGCTGACATCGACGTCAATCACGAAGTTTCCCAAGGGATTAGACGGGTCAATGACCATGGTGGAGCCGCCCGGATTGTTGATGAGTGACAGCCGCATCTCATCGATATCCGGCCCCGTTCCAGTAGCTTCGCTCAGCACGAGGTTGCCGTTACCACCTTCCAGCTGAGGTTCTTGAATGCGGTCGGTGATGAGCGACAGGAGCGAGTTGCGCGAGTAGGTCACCGCTTCCGACGCCGTCACTTGGCCGTCCCGGTTCAGGTCACCCCAACCGTGAAGCGCGCCCAAGGTCAGGTAGCTAAACGCCGGACGGCCGCCCATCGGGAGAGGACCCGCAAACTGGTTGGACGACGTTGCAGTGAGAACCGTGGCGGCTGTCGAGATCGACAGGCCAATGGGAATGACCGGCTGGAGGTCTGCAACCAGGGCATCTCCACTCGGCGTCCGACCGGAAAAGCAGGTATCGAGAATGGCAACAGTCTCAGCTTGCGAACCTTCGGCCAAGGTAGCCAGCACCTTGTCACGGGACACGCTGCGGCTGTAGATGCCGCGCGCCGTTCCGCTGGCATCTACGCCAACCAGCATACCGTCGTCGCCGTCTCGTCCTGGAGCGCCGTGGCCGATGAAGATGAACCACAAGGTTCCGCCCTCTTGCACATCCGCAGCAGCTTGGTGAACGGCCGCCAAGATACCGTCGTTGGTTCCTTGCGGGTCATCCGTGGCCATGCGGCCATCTCTGTCGCGAATCGGGTCAACGAGCAGGCGAATCTTGTGGCTGGGCACGCCGCGGGCACTGAGGAAACGGTACCAGTCAAGCGCATTTTGCGCCGCTCCGGGTACGTCTGGCAGGTAGGTGTAGTTCTCCACACCCACAATAATGGCAGCGTCTTTGTCACCACCAGACAGGCCTTCTGGGACCTGGGACAGATCGGGCCACGTCACCGGATTGGCGAATGCTGCCGCCGACGTCACCAACCATAATCCAAGCGCTACAACCGCTTTGCGCATGTCATCTCTCCCAAAAGTCTGCCTAGATGTCTAGACGGCAGCGTTAGCCGCCGCATGTTGGCAACATCGGAAAGGGAATCAGCGAGACGTCCATCGGACATCCTTCGGTTCCCTCCGGCGCTACCAAAAACCCAACCGAACCCACCGCCGCGTGAGGCGGTATGGCAGTCTCACCAAAGGTCGTCGGCCAGTAACAACCCCTCCAATCGGAGAGTTCGCCAAAGTCCTGTTCTGCGGGAACAGCCACAGCAACCAACCGCTCTTCACCGAGCTTTGGTCGCTGCACCTGCGCTTCTCCCAGAGACAAGCTGCGCTCTACCAAGTCGTCTTGGTCGGGCGAATAGGGCCAGATGACCAGCGCCCGGCCGTCCCGTTCCACGCTGTACACGCGCACGCGGGATGGCCGGTCCACGAGCACGATGGGCTCCATCCGGTCGCCTTCGCAATACTCACCACTGTTTCCAGAGATGATCATGCGAACAGTACGCCCATCCGCACCGCTGCGATGCCCTTCGGTCAGACCGAGTTCATTGTCCCAGCGACACGACGGTTCTTCGGCGTCTTCCAGACCATAAAGCTCTGGGAGAAAGGCAACGGGCGCCATGCGCGTGGTCACTCCAAGAGCGTTCACGTAGGTGGGCACCAAGTTTAGACCATCGCCGGTTCGCGCCAGCTGCATTCGCATCGACGGTCCTTCGAAGTTGCTGTCATCGATGCGAACGCGTTGGTTCGCGAAGGCGCCGGCAACTTCGCCAAGAAGGACCTCTCCGACCCCCCCCACACTGCACTGGCTCTCGGCCCACACAGGCGGTTCGATGCGCAGTGACTCCCGACCAAAGCGAGCCGATACTTGCGCCGCCATACGGCCAAGGTCGCGACGGAAATTCTCTTGGAGATGGCCTAGATCAACGTACTTACGCTCGATCTGAAGCGTAAAGCACGCCCGCCAGCGTTCCCGCCGAGAGTAGCCTTTACGAATGTAATGGGCCTGCTCATCGAGCTGGGCCAAGTGGGCAACGGTGGCTTCACAGCGGCGTTTACCGAGACGCCCAGCACACACGGCTGTGCGCGCTTGCTCATACGCATCGCCTCGCGCCGTCTGAACCGCAACCACCTCAGACCCGGCAACGCCGTAGCCCGTGTAGTGACGGAACTCGGCGTCTGGCGGGAGCGTCTGGCACTCGGGAGCCCCGTCGAGTGGTGAGTCAGCGGACGAAACGCCAGCCCAGCACATCCCGAGGACAATGGGAAGTATCCGGCGCACTAGCGGCGCGGAGTCGGCGGGCGGCGCATGCCCGGAGCCGGCTCAATCAGGTCCATTCCACTACCTTCGACGCCGTCGATAGG
>JBLHSN010000435.1:0-4545 GCA_047626195.1 Myxococcota bacterium | reverse complement strand
TCGGGCAACAAGTCGTCTCGCGACAGCAGCTGTACATCGGCTCCGCTGTCGATTCCGAGCGAGGCTACCCGAGCGGTGACCCAGGTCTCTAGGTCCGGCCACGGCAGGGGGTCACCGTCTAGCGCGCCCGCGAGTGCGGCGGCGTCGAAGCGGCTCCGGGCTTCGGCGGCGCCGCGCTTAAACAGGGTCCCGCGTAAAAAGAGGGTGCATACGGCTTCGCGGGCGAGCTCTCCTGAGAGCGACATCTCTCGACTGTCTAGTAAGTAGCCGGCATGGACCCGTTCGACGCATCCGACCGCAGCACCTCGCGCCATGGCTACCGAGGCCAGACGGTCCCGGCCGATTCCGGCATCCACCACCCAGCTCGACTCCAGTGGCATGGCACAGGTGGCAATCAGCACGACGTCTTTGCCGTGACCCAGGGCCATGGAGCCGACGACGGCTACCAGGTCGACCTTGTCTTCATTCACCGCAGAGCGTCGACCCAGATCGATCTCCGTGCCTCCGTTCGACCAGGCCACCTTGCGCTTGCGTCTGCGGACGACATGCACGCAGTCTGGCCAGGCTGCCATCAACGTCTCGGCCAGCGCTCTGCGGTCGAGGGGGCGGTATCCGTCTGGAATATCGAGGGCCTTGCGCAGGCGCCTGGCTGACTTGCGCGCTTCGCGAAGGACCCACCGGTTAAGTCCATGGGTTGTAGCGTCGCCGAGCTCCATGGCGCGCAGAAGCGCGGTCACGTCGCAGCCCGCCGCCCGTAGGTCGTCGTCCGTCCTAGGGCCCGCCTCGAACAGGTCCCGCCCCATCGACAGGACCGCCACTAGATCGACCATTCGGGAGGCCATATTTCGACTCTCACCCTCAATGAGCAGCCGCCCATGGCTCGCATCCAGCGGCATGCCGAACAGCCGTCGACCGCGCTCGGTGATGGCGTGCGAGGTGTCAATGGCGTCGAGGGACAACAGATGCGCCCGAGCTGTCTGCACTGCGTGCTCGGGTGGGGTGTCCAGAAACGGCAGGTCTAGCAGTGGGTGGCCCGCCGCCGCCGCTGCCAGGACGAGAGGCACCAAGCTCTCCCGTTGGAGCTCCGGTGGCGTTCGTTCACTCAAGGGCGCTGCCTGTCCCCACAGTCGCAGTGCGATTCCCGGTGCCGTACGTCCGGCGCGTCCGGCTCGCTGCTCGGCGGAATCCTTGGCGATTGGGAGCAGCGTTAGGTAGCCCCGGTCGTTTTTGTACCGGGTCCGGCGGACCAATCCCGTGTCGATGACCACGCGGGTTCGCGGCAGAGTGACCGACGTCTCGGCGACATTGGTCGCGACCACTATTCGCTGCGGACCAGTGGTCTTGAACACCCTGGACTGCTCGGCGAGGGGAAGGCCTCCATGCAGCGGCAGGACCTCAGCCAGGTCGCCAATCTCTCGACAGACGCGCTCGATTTCCGCCTTTCCAGGAACGAAGACGAGCCGGTCTCCAGGCTCATCAGCGACGGTGAGCAGCGCCCTGCGTACCCGGGCTGCAAGTCCATCGGCATCGGGAAGTGTGCGGTCTTCGCTGGTGTAGCGAATGTCCACGGGAAACGTGCGGCCTTTGCCCAGCAGGTGCCGCCCTCCAATGTGCTCCGCGACCCGGTCTCCTTCGATGGTCGCAGACAGCACCACCAGGCGGGCTCGTCCTGGAACGAGCGCCAAGAGCAGGTCCAGATCGAGACTACGCTCATGGAATTCGTCCAGAATCACCGTTCGGAAGCGACTCTCCGTATCGGCCAGAATCCGCAGCGCCACGCCAGTGGTCGCATAGACAATCGAGGTCTTCGGTCCGGCGCGTCGTTCGCCACGCACGATGTATCCGACGTCCTCGCCCAGCTTCGGTCCTGCTAGCCAGGTCGCCAGACTGCGCGCTGCCACACGGCGCGGCTCCACCACGAGCACCGGCGCTTCGCACCAGGTCGGCACGCGACTGGACTTGCCGCTGCCGGTGGGTGCGGTGATGACAACCGGACCCTTCAGGGCGTCAAAGGCTGGTCTCAGCGCATCAATAGGGAGGGAGGTGTCACTCACGACAGCATGCCCCACCCTGTCAGAATGGCCGCAATCAGAGTCTCTCGAAGGGTCTCCGCGT
This sequence comes from Myxococcota bacterium, assembly GCA_047626195.1. Taxonomy (GTDB): domain Bacteria; phylum Myxococcota_A; class UBA796; order UBA796; genus CAJXTB01. The sequence goes on along the minus strand of JBLHSN010000435.1, from coordinate 2,430 downwards.
TGATTCCAGACCGCTGTTCACGCTTACGAAAGTGCTCCGCGCCATGCATCGCCGCCCACAGGGCGTGGGTGCGCAGGGTGGGGTCACCGGCGGTCAGGGTACCGTCCGCTTGGGCATCGGCGATAGCTCCGTGAACTCGGCTGAGGGCGGGACTCAGCGCGTCCGCGACTGCAGCCTCTTGGGTGTCGTCCAGCAGCTGCCTGGGGTCGGACAGAGAGCGGTCCGCCAGGCCGAACTGGGCGGGCTCGGCGGTGCGGAAGCTGGCCCAGGTGCCGCTGATCTGCTGCACCGCGTCGATGCCGTTGCGCTCGCCGACCTCGGCCAACAGATGGGTGACGAAGGCGCTGACCGCCCGGACCTGAAGGGCGGCGACGATGGCCTCTTTGCCGGTGAAGTACCGGTATAGCGAGCCCACAGCGGTGTCGGATCGCTCAGCCAGCCCAGGCATGGTGAGGGCATCTAGGCCGCCTTCGGTGACGATGGCCAGGGCGTGGTCGAGGTACGCGGTGTGCTTTCGCTCACGATTGCGTTGCCTTCGGCCGGTCGGTGGTGTAGTAGAAGAGTGAATCATATTCGCAATATGAATCAGTTTCGCTTTTTGGTCAAGGAAGGTCTGCATGTTTGATGTCGTTATTCGCGGTGGAACGATTGTCGATGGAACGGGAGAGCCAGCGTTCATCGGGGATGTTGCCTTTGTGGGCGGCGTCATCGCAGCGGTTGGGCCGAACCTCGCACCGGGCAAGACCGAAGTCGATGCAACCGGAAAGATGGTTACTCCGGGCTTTGTCGACATGCACACCCACTATGACGGACAGGTCACCTGGGACGCTCACTTCACCCCGTCTGGCTGGCACGGCGTCACCACGGTCGTCATGGGCAACTGCGGCGTGGGCTTTGCCCCCTGTCGCGTCGAAGACCGAGACTGGTTGATCAACGTCATGGAAGGCGTTGAAGACATTCCCGGTAGCGCACTTTCCGAGGGTATTAAGTGGGACTGGGAGACTTTCCCCGAGTACATGGATGCCATCGATAAGCATCCGCACTCCATCGACTTCGCGGTTCAGGTTCCGCACTCGGCACTGCGCGGCTACGTCATGGGCACCCACGAGAGCGAGACCGAGCAGGCCACGGATGCCCAGGTTGGCGAGATGAAGCAGCATCTGCGCGATTCGTTGGATGCTGGCGCGCTCGGATTTACGACGTCGCGCACCGCTCTGCACCGCACTGCCGAGGGGGTCTTCGTTGCCGGTACCTTCGCGGAGGTGAGCGAGCTCAAGGGCATCACCGAGGCGTTGGGTGAAGCGAATACGGGCGTCTTTGAGCTCGCAGATGAGCACATGGCGGTGCCGCGAGACTTGTCCTGGCTAGAAGACATCGCCTCCTCTACGGGGCGTCCGGTAGTGTTCAACCTGTCGCAGACCGACTTTGCCTCTGACGTGTGGGAGCAGGGCCTCGAGGGTATTGAGTCGGCGGCCAAGCGTGGCGTTCCGGTGTTTGCCCAGTCAGCAGGTCGTGCCATTGGCATTCTGATGACCTGGCGCGGCACAGCGCATCCCTTCTTGCTCACGAACACGTGGAAGCGCTTGGCAGAGCTCCCTTGGGAAGAGGCGCTGGTCTCGCTCAAGACGGCGGAGACGCGCGCAGCATTGCTCGTTGAAGAGCCCGAAGACCCCACGGTCTTTGAGGCCTACATCACCCAGTCGTGGAACAAGATGTTTCCGTTGGGCGAGTGCAACTACGAGCCCGCTCCGGAGCTGTCCATCGCCGCACAAGCCAAGGCGCTGGGCAAGAGTCCCAGGGAGATTGCCTACGACATGATGATGGATGAGGATGGCACCGGATTCATCTACTTCCCGCTGTTCAACTACAGCGACGGGAACCTCGACCTGCTCCATCGCATGCACACCCACCCGCAAGTACGCATGGGACTGTCGGATGGCGGCGCCCACTGTGGTGCCATCTGCGACGGCGGCATGCCCACGTTCATGCTGACCTTCTGGGCTCGTGACCGGACGCGCGGCCCCAAGCTGGGCGTCGAGTACATCATCAAACGCCAGACCCAGGAAACCGCTGCCTTCTACGGCTTGAACGACCGTGGTCTGCTCAAGCCCGGCTACCGCGCTGACCTGAACATCATTGACTACGACAACCTGCGGCTCGGAAAGCCGAAGATGGCCTTCGACCTTCCGGCTGGTGGACGCCGTCTGATTCAGCGTGCGACCGGCTACGTAGCCACCTTCGTGGCCGGACAGCAGACCATGAGCAACGGCGTGCCCACAGGTGTGATGCCCGGTCGGTTGGTCCGTGGTGAGCAAGGCATGCCCGCAGCCGCGAAGTAGGGCCGGGCCGCGACCGGAGACTTTGGTCGTGAGCGAATGCGGCGCTCACCGGCGTAGTGCGGCATGGCGGTGTTGCTGTCGACAGGCGCTT
>JBLHSN010000434.1:0-4552 GCA_047626195.1 Myxococcota bacterium | reverse complement strand
GTCGCCCGCATCCAGGTCCGCAATCGCCGCCCCCTCCGGAGCTTCGCTGAGGAAACTGAGAAAGAGATTACCGGTGGGCTCGCCCGGGTCGAGTCCAGTACCACCTACCTCTACGGTGAGCTGGGACTCCACACCCACCACCTGCTCGGACTTCATCGTGTCAATGACCGACTGATTACTGACGAAGTCCGCCGAATCTGGCGATGTGACTCGGCTGGTTGACTCAGGCGTAGATTCAGCAGACTCGGGAGAGCGTCGTGCGCGCATGATTCTTCCAGTAGTAATTTCGTTGATTTTGTATTTGTCTGATGCCAAGTATACCTAATTTCCCCACACTTCGTTAAGCAAACGAGAGGATACAGGGGTGGCCGATGTCGTTGATGGAAGAAATCGGCGCTAGGTTGCGTTCAGGGGCGTCGCCAACTGACGACGTTGTAACTTGTTACTACTAGGAAGTTGGCGGCGAAACTGGGCGTGCCAAAGCGTCGGGTTCGACATCAACGTGGAGGTCCACCCCTGTAGAGCGTTGGCCGACGTGGTTAACGGAAGAAATCAGCGCTAAAGTGCGTCCCAGGGTATCGGCAATTAACGGCTGTTCAACCAGTGACTACTCGATATCTGACGGCAGAACCGAGCGTGCCAACGCGTCGGATTCGACATCAACGTAGAAGTCCACCCCTGTAAGAGGCATCAGATGTTCAAGAGGCGGATATTGGAATCCTGCAGGCAAGCAGTGACTGTTCTGAGATTTCGCCCGAGGACGCGGATCGGCCACCGGAATTAGCCTGCCGTCAATGTGCCAACGCCCAAAGTAATCAGGGTTTATTCAGATGACCCGAGGACTCACACGCAGGAGGTCCATGGGTGTCATCCTATGGCTCGCGGCAGAAGAAGCAGCGTCGCCTTTCCCAATTCGGGAGAAGGGCCCGAGCAAAGCGGTCGACGTCCGGTGCGCCGCGCCCAAGTACGCGGGACCCGAAGGTGTACCGAGAACCTCGCTACCACGTTGACTGGTCAAGAGCCGCGTAGGCTCGACATGTGTAGCCCCAGTCAGCCTTTCCCAAAATCTTCCGCATTGCAAGAGAACAATGAGTATTTCTTTTCCGTGTATGGTGCGCGCGCCACGCGCCCCTGCGCGACACCCCCTGGAGCACACATGTCTCTGCATAAGCTATCCGCACTCGCCTTTTTGGCTCTCTTCACCGCCTGCGATGGCGGAGATAACACCGACACCGACATGGATTCCGACTCGGATACCGACACCGCAGAGGTCTTCGACTCCACCATCACAGCAGCCGACTTTCTGTCCGGACTGCCAACCGCTGATGTCACCTTCGATATCAACGGAACGGATTTCACGACCGACGCCGACGGCGTCGTCATGTTCAACGCCCCCGACGGAACATTCCAGGCAACCGCTAGCCTCGACGACTATCTGGATAGCTACTGGACATTTTTCAATGACGGCGCGACCGTCAGCCTCTACACCGTGCTCGTCAGTGACATCGGGGCTGGCGCCATTGCCAATGCGGTCGGTGGTCCTCTGGATACAACCAAGGGTGTGGTCGTGGTCTCCGTCTTCGGTACCGCCGCAAACGGTTCTGCCCCCGGCGTGGGCGTGGCCCTCGACACCACGAGTCGCGTGAGCCTTGCCGCCGACTCGGCTGCCGACATCGGCTTCTCCGCCGGCGCAACCACGCTGGCCGACTCCAACGGCTGGATCGTGTTTATCGACGTGCCGGCAGGCGAGGTCACCGCGACTCTCACCCCATCAGGCACCGAGACGTGCACCCTGTACCCCGGCGATATCGCAACGGGTTCATTCACAGTGGTCGCCGATGCCGTGAACCACGTCAGCTACACCTGCGAATAATCGGACCTTCACTCCGCTGAGCATGCGGCCTACGACGTCCTTCGTCGCAGGCCGTTCGTGTCTCGTCGCAACATCCTGGGCAGGAGCGATAACCGAGCGTATCGGTGAGCCATGATGCCTCATAGAACACAGGCTTGTCCGTACTCGCGTCCCACGCACACTCCACGTCGATGCTTCAAAAAGGACAGGGCAGGTTGAGGTTGGACCGCCTCGCCATCCATGATAACGTCGGTTCAACTCGGGTTCTATATGCGACGCCTAGCACTGGTGTGTCTCCTTCCAACTGCCGCACTCGCGGCTGACATCGAGACGACCTGGCAAGGGCGGCTGACGGACACAGCAGGAGCGCCCATCGAAGGCAACCACGATGTCACCATCACGCTGTGGAACGACCCCACGGGCGCGGGGGTCGGCGTCAACGACCTGCACTCGGAGACGTTCAACGCAACCGTGTCGGACGGCTATGTCAGCGTCATCTTGGGCGCTGGAACGCCGGCACTGGACAGTGCTGTGTTCGAGGGCAATGTGTGGGTTGGCGTCACCATCGATACCGGCAACGAGCTGACGCCGCGCAGCCCTATCACTAGCAGCCCGAAGACCGGCGCAGGTGGGATCGGTGCCGCTGTTCTGGCCTTCGTCCCTGGCTCACTGACTATCGGCACGTCGGACAACACAGCGGACGCCACAGCGTCGATTACTGTTGCCAACCTGGGTACGGCGACGGTGGCGGACCTTGGGTTCACCGCGCCATCTGGATTCACCCATATCAGCGACACGTGTGCAGGCTCCATTGCGGGTAGCAGTACATGCTTGGTGACCTTCGCGCTTACCGGATCTGGAACGACCGGCGCTCGCACCGGTACGGCCACCGCGGCCGGAACAGGTACAAACACGGCCGCAACGATTCTGACCGGCGAATACCAACCTATCGGCACAGAGTCTGCGCCAGGCGCATCCTGCAAACAAATTCGCCAGGACCTAACCAACCCGCCGAGCGCCTTGTACTGGCTCGATGTGGATGGTGCCGGCGCGGAACCCAAGTTCCAGGCCTGGTGCGACATGGTCACCAATGGCGGTGGCTGGACGCTCGTCGCTCGCATTCGACAAGACTCCCGACGGCACGTGAGTCGCGTAGATCTCGGCGTGACGCCGATGCCAGACGGGGTGAACGTCGGGAAGCTGTCGGACGTCCGTATCAACGCCTTGCGCACCAATACAGCCCCCATCGGCTCGTTCACCAACGCGTTCTGGTTCCAGTGCGATGGCGCGTTGTCGGACCAATACTTCTCGTCGAGCTGCATGTTCGATGGAAGCAATCCCATCATCCCTTCGAACAACAGCGCCAATTACACTCACCCGTGCCACAACTGGGCTCCATCAGCGACGAGCGCGTCCTACAACACGGGCTATGCCGATACCAACGACTGTGGCGTTGGCGGCCATGCGAACACCAATACCCGCTCCAGCTACGGCTGGCATACGGCCTGCCGTAAGACGGACGCCGAGATTGCCGCGTTTGCACTCACCGAGCCCCGCAGCTCTAACACCGGCTGCGGCAACAACCAGACCAACTCGCCTGGCAGTCATGGCCGCCTCTGGGTCCGCTAGGCTGTGGAGCCCAGACCCTGTCGCCGAACCGGAGTGGGCGTCTACGAATCGTGAACCGCAGGTACGCTCGTTGCTATGCTGGTCTACGGAACTTCCGTCCACGTCACCTCGGCATCTGCCGGCGGCAGCACCACGCCGTCAACGGCGAGCACCTGACGTAGCCAGGACAGGGCCAGCCCGTTGGTGATTCGGTACACATCCGTGAGTGGCAGGATGTCGCCACCACAGTTGGGGAACAGGCCGTCGAAGCAGAAGTTGGTGAACGCGTAATGTCCCGTGCGCTCTAGGCCAGCCAGACCGCGCGGCTCGGTGGTGAGTCTGTCGTAGATGGGACCGACTTCAACATCCCACTCGGTGAGCGTGTCCTCAAAGCCGCCAATCACGAGAGTCGGCACCGCCACGGCCTGTAGGCCAACTCCGAGCGACGTAAATCCGACGGGAGCGATGGGTATTGCGGCCCATATTCGAGAGTCAGCGGCAGCGTTAGTGGGCCCATCCCAAGCGTCGGTCAAGGCGCATAAGAAGTCGCCATCCGTCTCGCAGTGAGTGGCCAAGGCATCTAGGTCCGGCTCGGCACCCGACAGCACCAGCGTTGTCCATCCGCCGAAGGAGTGGCCGACCATGGCGTAGCCCGCATCCGTGTCAACGCAGCCTGCGAGGGGGTCCGCCTCATCTGCTGACCGAGCCACTAGGCGGTCGAAGCTGCGCGTGATGTCTTGCGGACGGCGCACCGCGATTTCACCTCGAGGCGAGCCCTCTCCGTCGAACAGGGTGTTGCCCACGTGGTCTGGGGCCGCCACGATAAAGCCGTTGCTGGCCAGGTGCTCCATCAGAAATACCGACTGGTAGCGCACGCCGCCGTTGCCGTGACTGAACATCACCACGGGCCGCGGTGTTTCGCAAATTGGCGCGACATCTGCTTGGGCGGTGCCAAGCTCAGCGCTAGCTGCGAATACAAAGCGAGGCTGGCCGGTGGTCAGAGTCGGGTACCACACCTGCAGCGGTAGGTCGGTGTCACCCGAGACTTCGTCTTCGAGCGTGCCAATGGCGAGCGGACCGATCTCGTCGGGC
>JBLHSN010000433.1:0-4570 GCA_047626195.1 Myxococcota bacterium | reverse complement strand
ACTACGACTACCCCATCTTCCTACGCTGATGGGTGTAGACCTCGTCGCGCTGGGCAGCCGCTCCAGCACAGGAACCCACGATGACGCCCAAGAACGGCAATAGACGCACCACATACCGCTCGTGCAACCTGTGCGAGGCCATCTGTGGCCTGACCATTGACCACGACGATACCACCGTCTTCGCTATCCGCGGAGACCCCGAAGACCCGCTCAGTCAGGGCTACATCTGCCCCAAAGCGGTCGCACTACAGGACCTCTACACAGACCCAGACCGTCTGCGCACCCCGGTTCTGCGCACCGACTCGGGCTTCGTTCCCATCTCCTGGGACGACGCTTACGACCACATCGAACGCGAGCTGTGGAGAGTCCGCAGCACCCACGGGAACGATGCCGTGGCCATGTACTTGGGCAACCCTACCGTCCACAACTACGGTGCCATGCTCTTTGCGCCGCCGCTTCTGAAGGCCCTGCGCACCAAGAACCGCTTCTCAGCAACGTCTGTCGACCAGCTCCCCCACCACTTCGCCTCCCACCACATGTTCGGTCATGGCCTGTGCATCCCCGTGCCGGACATTGACCGTACGCAGGTCATGCTGATCTTGGGAGCAAACCCAGTCGTCTCGAACGGCAGTCTGATGACGGCACCCGGCGTAAAACGGCGGCTCAAGGCTATCCAGCAACGCGGCGGACAGGTCGTGGTGGTCGACCCCAAGCGCACTCAAACGGCGGCACTTGCGGACGAGCACATCACCATTCGCCCAGGTACGGACGCACTCTTCCTAGCAGCGCTCCTGCACGTTGTGTTGGAAACGAAAGACGTCTCCCACACCCTAGGCCCACTCTTCAAGAATGTTGCCGCCCTCAAGAGCAGCGTCGCCACCTTGACTCCCACACTCACCGCCACGCACACGGGTGTGCCCGCCGAGACTACCCGACGCACCGCTATGGCTCTGGTACAGGCAACCAGCGCAGTCGTTTACGGCCGGATGGGGGTGTCCACACAGGCGAATGGCGGGCTGTGTCACTGGCTGATCAACGCCCTCAACATCGTCACCGGCAACCTGGACCGGCCCGGCGGTCAGATGTTCCCCGACCCCGCCGTGCCCATTGTCTCCAAGCGCGGGACCCTGGGAAAGAGCGGGCGCTGGCACTCCGCTGTACGACAGCTACCCGAGTTTGAAGGCGAGCTACCCGTGTCCGCCATGGCAGAAGACATGCTGACGACGGGGCCCAAGCAGATCCGCGCACTCATCACAAATGCCGGAAACCCAGTGCTCTCCACTCCGAACGGCACACAGCTCGAACGGGCACTCGACGGACTCGACTTCTACGTCGCCATCGACATCTACGTGAACGAGACCACGCGCCACGCCAACATCATCCTGCCACCGACCGCTGGGCTGGAGACCGACCACTACGACCTCGTGTTCAACGCCTTCGCGGTCCGAAACGTCGCCAAGTACTCACCGGCCACTCTGAAACCGGCCAAAGACGCGCGCCACGACTACCAAATCTTCAAGGAGCTCGCCCGCCGAATGACGCCGCGTGCGCGTGGCATCCGCCCACGTCTCAACGCTTCCATTCGCCGCGCTACAGCCGCGTGGTCAACGCCACAGCGGCTGATCAACCTCGGCCTGATGCTCGGACCCTACGGCGCCTCCAAGAATCCAACGAACGGCCTCACGCTTCGGCGACTCAAGCAAGCCGCACACGGCGTGGATCTGGGCCCACTCACCCCTCGCCTGCCGGGCGTTCTTCGAACACGCGACCAGACGGTCAACGTGGCACCAGACGTCTTTGTGCAGCGCTTGGCCGAGGTGGTGTCGGGACTGAACGAGCCTGTTCACGCTCCGGGTACCTTGGCCCTGATCGGCCGACGCGACCTGCGAGACAACAACTCGTGGATGCACAATACCGACCGACTGATGCGCGGAAAAACCCGGTGTACGCTTCAGATGAATCCGGTCGACGCCAAGCGCTTGGCGCTGCGCAACGGCGACGACGTCACTGTGCGCTCCCGTGTAGGCGCCATTGTACTCCCCCTCGAAGTCAGCGATGCGCTCATGCCTGGAGTAGTCAGCATTCCCCATGGCTACGGACACCACCGCCGGGGGACCGACCTCAACGTGGCCATTCAACATGCCGGGGTGAGCATAAACGATGTGCAGGATGACCAGATCATAGACCCTCTCACCGGAAACGCGGCGTTTTCAGGTCAGCGTGTCACGGTCACCTTGGCTGCCGAGAACAGCGATGACCGATGAGAAGGCCTACGCTGCTACCCAATCGACCACAGCGACGTCGACGCCTGTGAGCAACACCGCTGCGCGATGAGAAGCTGTCTACAGCCCCTACTTCGACTCGAGGCACGTCCAGACTCGCTCGACCGCAGTCATGCTTAGGAGACGACTGAACACAAGAATCTCCGCTATTTCGCTGTCGCTGAACGCCGGTTCGACATCAACAGGGTGGTCCACCCCTGAAGGGTGGTTCTGCGACGCCACCATCCTCTCATTTCGGGACCAATCCGCCGAGCAATACCCCATCCGCCACTGCTTCGCGGCTGCGCGCATCCCTTGCTCACCACGGACCAAGCGACCGGGCATCACACCTGTGGGCACACCGATACGGATTGTCTTGATCCCATCTTTTTCCCTGACGAATGCCCAGGGCACGTCTCAAGCACCTAACAACGGTCAATACACCCTCTTCTTCGATGGATTCCCTGATACCTGGCAGACTCCCTGTCTATTCGCCGACCCTTACAGCTTCAGCATCCAATGGGTGCCCTACAACAAGTGACGGCGGTGACCCTCGTGGTGCCACTCTTGCCGCCAAGCTCACCAAGTATCCCGTCGAAACGCCGGAGCTGACGCATCCACGGCGGTCGCACGACTCTGTCCAGCTTAGACGGGAGGCGCGGGGCGGGACCCTGGATTCTGTTCACCTATGCCCGGTGGCATCCAAGCGCGACGTTTCTCCCTCCCGGCTACCAGAGGAGCGCGGACGACCGTCAGGGTTCGGATACATGGTAGACTTCTGCTTTTTACGAGACCGGAGGAGGAAACATGGCCATCGCGGTGCTGACCTCGGGGGGAGATGCCCCGGGCATGAACGCTTGTATCCACGCCATCGTCAAGATCTGCGCTCGGCATGGCGTCGACGTGGTGGGGGTCAGCCAGGGCTATGACGGCCTCATTGGGGGAGACTTTCGCCCGCTGAAGCCCTGGGACGTCGATCACATTGCTGGTTTGGGGGGCACCATCCTTGGCTCTGCCCGCAGCATGGACTTCATGACCAAGGAGGGACGCGCCAAAGCGGCCGAACACCTCGTTGGCCATCAGGGACTGATCGTTATCGGCGGTAATGGGTCTCTGTTGGGTGCGACCTTGCTGGCCGAGGAGACCGGTACCCAGGTGATCGGACTGCCAGCCTCCATCGACAATGACATTGCCTGCACCGCAACCGCCATCGGTGTGGACACCGCCCTCAACACCATCGTCGAGGCCTGCCAGCGCATCACAGACACGGCGCGGGCCCACCGACGTGCCTTCGTGGTCGAGGTGATGGGCCGACGCTGCGGGTACCTAGCCATGGCGAGCGCTATCGCCGCCAACGCGGATGCCTGTCTGTTTCGCGAGCAGGGAAAGGACGAAGAGACCATCGTGGCAGAGATCGGGCGCATCATCGACCGAGGCTTCCACCCGGACCGGGACAAGAAGAGCATCCTGGTCATCAAGGCAGAGGGAGTGGAGCTGTCTACGGACACGCTGGTCAGGCGGCTTCAAGAGCATTCCGATCAGCACGGCTACGGCGTCGACATTCGCGCGACCATCCTCGGCCATGTGGTGCGTGGCGGAAGCCCCTCCTACCAAGACCGAATGGTGGCAGGGCGTCTCTCAGTAGCGGCAGTCCAGGGCCTACTTGCGGGAGAAACGGCCCAGATGGTCTCATGGCAGCCGTGGAATTGCGATGAGGGGATAGCCACTCGGGACCCCAGTGTCTGGCGCTTTCCCTTCCGACACATGCTGGCGGAGACGGATGCCCTGCTGGATGGGTCTTCGGCAGTCACTCAGCGACGGTTGCGCATGATGGAGGCCTACGCCGGCGTCTTGTCGGTCTGAGTCAACCGAGTGTCGGGACGAAGCTACAGAAAGGCGCCCCAGATCTGTGCCCAGACGGCATTCACACGACGCCACGACCGGGTAGGACGCCTTCGACACCCTGCTCAGCTGCATCCTCGCCATTCGACCCCCTGAGGTTCCTGATGTCCAAGTCAGTCGTACCTTTTTGTGTTTGGGGCACGGGTCGGACGTCACAGCAGCCCGCTTGGCAACCCTGTCGATAGTTGCGGCAATCCAGTGATGTTCGGCGTGGCCTACCGCTTCGCCACTGCGAGCTGCCCGCAGTACACTATCGGCATTCCGGTGTGCCCCCTCGTAGAAGCGCCTGTCGACAGCAACACCGCCATGCCGCACTACGCCGGTGAGCGCCGCATTCGCTCACGACCAAAGTCTCCGGTCGCGGCCCGGCCCTACTTCGCGGCTGCGGGCATGCCTTGCTCACCACG
>JBLHSN010000432.1:0-4587 GCA_047626195.1 Myxococcota bacterium | reverse complement strand
GCTAACACTCGTGTCCAAGGGTCGAAGCGCTTCGCCAGCCATTTCCAGAAACACCGAGTGGGCATGGCCGATTTGGTCCGTGAGCAACCAGGCGAGATCAGGATGAATGGGCAAGAGCAAGTTCCTCATAGAAGCTCCGCAGGCTTTCGCCGCCCGAAGCTGGTGCCACTGTGTTGAGCGTGGAACCCCGCACAATGAAGCTGCCTACATCATAGGCGCGCCGATTGAAGAAGCCTACAAAGGGCAGTAGGAGCCGTGGCAACCACGCGGGAACGTGCGTCACACGTGGCCTTCGCTCCAACGCCTCAAAGGCGACCTGTGCGATGCCATTCCACGTCATGGTGTCCGGGCCGCCTACCGCCAACTCAGCGACTTGGCCTAGCATCGCGTCCACGCAGACGGTTGCGAGGTCGGCTCCGTGGATAGGGTTGGCCTGTGTACGACCGTCACCAATCAGCCAGACGCGGCCCTTGGCAGCCATGTCGAAGACCTCTTTCATGTCGCAGAAAAAGCCGGTGGAACGCACGACAGAACTAACGATTGAAGCCGCCTGCAGCTCCGCCACGAAACGCTCCCGAGAGGTCGTGATGGACAAGCCCGAGAAGGCGGCAGGATTGACCACAGAGATGACCCCGAAGTGCTGGACCCCAGAGCGAAGCGCTTCATCGAGAAGCTGCTTATTGGCCGTATACTCTACGTCCTCGTAGGTAACTTTATCGGTTTGGCGGGTGATACCCAATGCAGAAAACACCGCGTCCGCGCCGTCACAAACGCCTATTAGGCTCCCCGCTTGAGTCACTTCAGCTTCCACGATTTCATCGGCGCCCTCCACCGTTTTACCAGGCCGCACGATGGCGCGAACGGCGATGCCACGACGTTTAAATTCTAAGACCAAATACCGTCCAAGGTAGCCAGTGGCTCCTGCGATTACTACGCGCTCCATACCCTCTCCATTGTCAGTCTTATTGACATAAGTGCCGCATGCACTTCTGTCAACCTTACTGACAATCATCAGGAATTTTCACGCCGTCGTGCGGGCCATTGGCAGAGCCCGAACGGCGTTCCCGATGGAAAGAGCTACAGCGACCCACATGCTCACGAGTGACTCTCCATCACTGTGCGAACTGCCGTATGGAACAATCCGTGTTCAACAGTGAGGCCGTGCGACGCATACACAGGCAGGAGTCGGCGCCGCAGGATGGGGAGCTTGTGCCACGGCACTTGCGGGCACAGGTGGTGCTCCAGGTGGTGGTCGATGTTTGACCAGCCGAGCTGGCCCATGCGCCGGGCAGCGTAGGGGCGAGAGTGAGCCAAGCCAAGCTGCCGCTCACCCAGGTGTTCGGCGAGCGCGCGCGCGGCCGAGACTACCGAGAGACCGATAGTTGCAGGTACGACTAGGTATAAGAGCCACATTCGCGGGCCGAAAACGGCGACAATGGCGGAATGCAGCACAGCAGCAGCGCCCACGTCAATGAGCACCGCAGTCTTGGAGATGCGGGTGCGACCGCCACGCCACGGATGGCCGTTGACGTACAGGTGAGACAGCGCGGTGATGCGCAGAACCCCGATTCCGGGCAATCGAGTCGCGGAGGCGCCATGAACGGTCGCTTCGGGGTCTCCGTCGGTGCCAATCTCGCGGTGGTGGTCTAGGTGGAAGGCCCGGTGAGCTCGTCCCGAGATTCCGACAATTGCGTGGGGAAGCCAGAGCATGAGTCCATTGAGGCGAGGGCTGCGGCTGGCGTTGCCATGGATGGCTTCGTGTCCGTGAACCAGCAGATCGTGCATGGGAAAAACGCCAATCATCCCGGCGAGGAACACTTGTGCGACAAGGGAGTCGCTCCACTCGCCAACGGCCACCAGAGCAGCGATGAGCGCCGCGTCTAGCACCATGCGAGGAACGCTGAATCGTCGGCCTCCGGAGAGGTCGCGAGCGGCGTCGCGGGCTGCGGCGGAAACGGTTGCTGGCACGTGCATAGCTACCCCGGAGAGAGCCCTAATCGCGTGGACGAACCCCTACATCCCAATCCTCCTATTTTAGTTCAACGCGATCTTGCTACACAAACTCAACCAACAGGAGGGGGATGCACTCGTCGTCACCACGGTCATGCCAGATTCGGGCCATGCCGTCGCCGTCGAGCCCAAGCGTCAGTCCGTCGCCGCGCTCACGCACGAGAAGTAGCCGTGCGATGGCATCTCCATCGACGACGTCACTGTCCTCAAGAACATTCAGTCGGTCGTCCAGGAGCAGATAGGAGCACCACCCTCCTATTTTGACAACGAACGTGCGCTGATCTAACCCCTCCCCCAAGGCCCAGCGTCCGTGTCACCTCGAACGAGCCGAGTGCCTCAAAATAGCTGTGGTAGGCGGTCAAATGCGGCGGTTCTGGGTCGCCGACGCGGCCGCGAGTCTGATGGAGAACCGATGGGGAACGCCACCGCGCGGTGCTGGCGCGACGGTTCGCTCGGCCAGTCAGTGGTGCATCGCGGCCGGTAGATTGTGGTCAGGAATCTCTTCGATCGACGGAGTCAGTTCTAGCTCCTTGAACCCCGCGTCCCGCTCATCGAACCGCTCTTCGTCATCGTAGATGTCGGTCAATAGAGTGTCCGCAAGGCTACTTCCGACCAACGAGAACTGGCCTTCGCTGTCCAGGCGGATGACCGGAGACTCGCTTAGCTCCCGCCCGATGGGACCATGCCAGTAGCCGAGGTAATGCCCGTCCTCATGGACTGCGACGAACATGATGAGCGTCAGGACCTGAGTCATGGCGGAGACGTTCGCGACGATCTCGGCATCGGCGAGGTCTCCGGAGGTAAGCTAGCTGGGGTCACCCCACGGGGTCTCATCAGACTGCAGCGCCAAGCGATAGCCAGTCAACTCTTCTAGGCGAGCACTGTCATGGCGCAGCCGTCGTAGATCGGTGGGGTTGCCATCTTCCAGCTCGGTGGATGTTGGTGGGTCGACGGACTCGCCGGGAGCGTTGGGTACTGGGTCAGATGCAAGGAGGCTCGGTGACGAATGCGTCCGTGCACCACGCTATGTCCACATTAGGACCGCACTTAGGATGACAGCAACTCCGACTGCGATGTAGAGCATCTTTCCTCCGCTCTTGGCGGCTAATGTAGCTCGGCTAGTGTCGCCGACAGGTGTGATCAGACCGACTACGGCAGAACGAGGGCTCCTCTGGGCAACCAAGGTGCAGAAGTAGATGACCTCGTCCGCTTGGCAGCTTGTGCACCTTCGGCGGGCGGTGCATTCCGAGCCGGCGCCGGAGGATGACGTTGAAGAGAATGGGCAGCGCGGTGATGCCAATCCCAGTAACGCCGACGCAGACAAATCCAGTCGCCCAACCCGCAAAGCTGCCTGCAATCCAGGCCACCGACACACTGTGCAAGAACTCGGAGCCAGTGAACCGGGCGAGCGTGTCGAAGAACTGCGCACCAAGCCCGCCCACCACGAACACCACAATCCACAACGGCGCACAGATGACCAACACCAACACCGAAGCAGGTACACCGAGTGTGGCGAGCGGAGACCGGCGCACGTACCGTCGATAGCGCTCGAAGTAGTCGAGCCCCTCGGACACAGGCATCCAGCCGTTAAGCGGCGTGCCCTCATGAACACCTGTAATGCGGACTCCGGAAACGAAGCGCTGGCCACAGCTGGTGAGAGCGAGGAGCGTGGTGTGGCAGTTGTCGCACTCCCCCCGACCATCGACAGAGGCCACCGGGGAGCCGCACGACGGGCTCGAGACAGACGCCGCCGCGCCGCGGTGCAAGAGCGGCCCTACAGGGGTGGCCGATGTCGTTGATGGAAGAAACCGGCGCTAGGGTGCGTTCAGGGGCGTCGCCAACTGACGACGTTGTAACTTGTTACTACTAGGAAGTTTGCGGCGAAACTGGGCGTGCCAAAGCGTCGGGTTCGACATCAACGTGGAGGCCCACCCCTGTAGGGTCACTCCGCTGTTGAAAAAGCTCCACATCGGCTTTCGCAGTGTCGATTCCGGCAGAAGGTCGAGAACGCCCTGGCCCGCGGCAATCGTCGAGCGCTTTCCACAGTGTGTACAGCCTGTACGACAGCTCGGTGTCGGCGTCAAGAGTGACCGGTCGCTCGCATTTTGGGCAGGCATCGACCACCATTGGGCCGCCCTCACCACGCGCCAGCCACACAGCGCGCCAGTCGCCACGCAACAGCGAGCGCCACGACAAGACGGTCGAGCGACTCTCACCGTGGGTGGGCCAGCTGCCTTCAAAGCGATGACCGCGTGGGCACTTGAGTGGGATGGGGTCGTAATGCGACGTCTCACAGGCGTTCCCACACTGGGTGCAGCTTGGCGCGAAGGGCTTATCGCTCACCTGGCGTTCGGATGCCATGGCCCCCCTCGGCGGCCAGCTAAGACAGGGCCCCGGTCTCGCAGCCCTATCTCCTTGATGCGGTCATCGGGCGCACGAGAGGTGAAAGGCCCGCATTCGCCTACCCTCTGGTCTCTTGCAAAAAAGCGTTCACCGACGGGACGAATGACGGGTTGTTAGCGGTGCGGAGCCTCGCGCGCTTGCCGCCAGCCCGCCGGCGTCACACCCTTCCACCGT
>JBLHSN010000431.1:0-4606 GCA_047626195.1 Myxococcota bacterium | reverse complement strand
CTCGACCGAACGCTTGAGGCCATGACCGCCGTTGCTGCTGCGATTGAGATGAGCATCCCTCGGATCGATGGCTCTCCACCGGTCTTTCCTGAACGTTCGCCAAGTGACGAGGCTTCAAGTACCGCAACCGAGCCGAGCCGGCCTGTCCCGCCCGATGTTCGTCGTCGTCCCGAAGCCCTGTATATGGCCATGCGACGCCTTGCCCGACAGAGCTCGCAACAGCAGGCGCTCACGATTCAACACCTCCGGATACCGCCGTACACTTTCGACATTGAGGTGCGCAGCATCACCCAGGCCGAGACGTCTATCGGAATTACAACCGGTGATTTGCAGGTGAATGGTGTGCTGACTCGCGGAAACTGGCGAGTGGAGCTTGTAGTTCCCGCAGATCAAGCCAACATGGTGCTGACACTCATCACGGGCGATGTGATTCGCGGGGAGTGCCTGCTGGACAACGTCCGCCCCGGCCGCCAGACTGCTGAGGCAAAGGCGACGGCTGCCATCGAATTGGTCTCACGTGGCACGCCTCATGAAGACGCGGTTCGTTAGCGGGCGCCAACCTGGCCACGCCAGCGCAGCCAATGGTCCACAAGCGTCAGGCACATCATGGCTTCGACCATCGGAACGGCGCGAGGCAGCACACATGGGTCATGCCGTCCACGTGGAATGACGGTGGTGGCATTCCCTTGGGTATCGACGGTATCTTGCTCACGGAACACGGTGGCTACAGGCTTAAAGGCAATGCTCACTTCAATGGGCATGCCATTACTGATGCCGCCTTGAATGCCGCCACTGTTGTTGGTGCGGGTGGCAATGCCGCCCTTGCCATCTGGAATGAACGGGTCGTTGTGCTGTAGGCCTGTTTGGTAGGTGCCGGCGTATCCAGAGCCTGACTCGAAACCTTTGGCGGCAGGTAGCGACAACATCGCCTTGGCCAGGTCGGCTTCGAGCTTGTCGAACACTGGAGCCCCGAGTCCTGCCGGGACATTGCGAGCGACACAACGAACGACGCCACCCACGGTATCGCCGGCTTTCCGGGCCTTCCGGATGACGGATTCCATGCGCGCAGCGGCGTCGGCGTCTGGACAGCGTACAATGTTGCTGTCGACGTCAGCGAGAGTGACCCTGGCCGAATCGACGACGCTGGTTTCGTTCTGTACGCGGTCTACCCAGGCGACGACCTCGACCCCGCCGAGGTCTTGGAGCACCTGTCGTGCGATGGCCCCGGCAGCAACGCGCGCGGCAGTCTCGCGGGCGCTGGCACGTCCGCCTCCTGCCCAGGCGCGGTGGCCGTACTTGGCGTCGTACGTGTAATCGGCATGTGATGGGCGGTAGCGGTCGCGGAAGGGCTCGTAAGACGCGGACTTGGCGTCCTTGTTGCGAATCATCAGTCCAATGGAGGTGCCGAGCGTCTTTCCCTCGAACATCCCAGAGAGGACTTCGACGAGGTCGCCTTCCTTGCGCTGCGTGGTCAGGTCGGACTGGCCTGGACGACGTCTCTCGAGTTCGGCCTGAACGGCCCGCCAATCAAGGGTCAATCCGGGTGGGCACCCCTCGACGACAGCACCAAGCCCTCCGCCGTGGCTCTCGCCAAAGGTGGTCACTCGAAACAGGGTGCCGAACTGACTGCCCATGGGTCTCCTAGTTGAGAATGCCGACGGTGTAGGCGTCTCCGCCTTGGTCTGCATTGGCTGGCGATGAGGACTGGATGTACGGATTACCACGAAGGTGCTGGCGAACAGCCCGCTTCATGGCACCGGTTCCATGACCGTGGAGGACAAAGACGGCGTCGTACCTAGCGCGCGAAGCATCGTCGAGGAAACGGTCGACCAGCTCAAGGGCTTCGTCGACTCGTTCTCCACGAAGGTCGAGAGTGTTGCCGAGCATGCGGACGGCTTGGTCTGACGGGACGCGACGGGCGGCTTTGTCGGTGACCGGTGCCTTCTTCGACTTTTTGGCTTTCTTCAGCTTGGGCGGAACAGGTGCCACGGTCCGCTCCACCTCATTGCGGTTCACCCGAAGCGTCATTCCACCCATTCGGATGGTCAGCTTGTTGCCACGAATATCGAGCACTTCCCCCGACTTTGCCCCGCCACGCAAGCGGACATGGTCGCCGACGTCGACCTCCACATCCTCAGGCTTGTCGCTGTGGGGCTGCGGTGCCAAGCCCTTGAGGGCTGCGAGAGTCGCTCTTGCTTTGGCAACTGCGGCATGGTCGGGCGCTCTCTGGAGCTCGGCGACAACCGATGAAATCGCATCTTCGGCATTCGCGAGACGGGAGCGATAGCCGCTGGCAGCCTGTTCTTCCAGACGCTTGGCATTGGCTGAGACCGTTGCTTCGCGTGCAGCGAGTGTCTTCTCACGCTTGGCCAAGGTCAGCCTCTGGTTATCCAGCTCCGCCGTAGATGAGCGCAGTCGGTCGCGCTGGTTGTCGAGTTCCTCGAGGGCTCGCGTAAAGGCGGCTTCCGAGTCACCCATGTGGTGGCGTGCGCGGGCGAGCACAGCAGGGTCCATTCCCACACGGCCCGCGACCTCTAGACCGTGGGACTCGCCGGTAGCGCCAGCAACGACCTTGTAGGTGGGCAGGCCTCCGCCGTGTTCGACCGCGGCGATACTGAAGCGCTTGTCCGTCGCCGCCAGTCCCTTGAGCTGGGCGTAGTGAGTCGTCGCAACGACGGTCGCCCCTTTGTCGCACAGAGCTTCGACGACGGCAGCCGCGAGGGCAGCTCCTTGTGTGGGGTCCGTTCCCGTCGCAATCTCATCGAGGAGCAGCAGGCTTCCAGCGCTGGCACGTCCCAACATGGCGTTGAGGACGGCGAGCTGACCGGTGAACGACGACAAGTCTTCGTCGATGGTCTGGGAGTCGCCAATGTCGGCGAGGACGTCGTGAAACACGTCTACCCGGCTGCCTTCGTCCGCAGGCACGTAGCAGCCCCAGCGAATGAGCAGCGCACACAAGCCGAGCGTCTTTAGGGCAACGGTCTTGCCGCCAGCATTGGGTCCGGACAGGACGAGCACTGGGGCGCCGTCTCCAACCGAGAGGTCGTTGGGTACGACGGGTACATTGCGCAGCGCCAACACCGGGTGTCGCGCATTTTTTAGTCGAATGGCCCCTTGGTCGGTCACTGCGGGTCGATTCATATTGAGACGACGCGACAGACCGGCACGCGCAAAGACGACATCAATGGCGGTTGCGGCTTGAAGGCCACGTTCGAGGTTGGGTGCCTCCGTCGCTACCATGCGCGACAACTCGGCCATGATGCGCCTTTCCAGTGCCTCGAGCTGTCCTTCCGCGATTTTAAGACGGTTGTTCGCCTCGACCACCGCGTTGGGCTCGATGAACGCGGTAGCACCCGAGTTGCTCGTGCCGTGAACGATGCCCAGGTCCCAGCGCTTGGCGTGCGCTTTGATGGGAACCACGTAGCGGTCGCGCCGTTGGGTGACGAAGCTGTCTTGAAGTAGATCGGCGAAGCTGTCGTCTTTGAGGATGTTGTCGAGGGTCTTGCGGATGCTTGCGTGTAGACCACTGATAGCTTCGCGCAGGTCGCCGAGCTCTGGCCAGCGGTGTGCGGAGAGCTGACCGAGGTTGTCGAATGCGGCGAGAAGCTCGTCTTGCAGCATGGGATCGACGTAGATCCCAGTCGCCATCTCGGCCAGGAGCGGGCGGTCGTCCATGCCCATGGCGCAGGCGCTTCGCAACCTGTCCAACCCTTCGGCGGTGTCTCGCACCTGGCGCAGCGCGGTGATGTCGAGCACTTCGCCCTTGGTCGCGCCCACCAGCACGGCCCGAATGTCAGCGACTTCCCCAATCGGCAGGTCCATGCCTTCACGCCACAGCTCGAGGACCTCGTCGGTCACGTCGAAGGCGGCTTCGATTGGGGCCACGGTGCGCATGGGTACCATGGTTAAACAGGCACGCGCTCCGAGTGACGTGCGCGATTGTTCGGACAGCGCGTGTAGAAGCGGGGTCCAGTCGAGTGCGTCGAGAGTGGCTTGGTCGAGGTCCATCACACAGGTCCTGTCAGTTGAGGCGTCACGGTGCCGATGGTTCGTCCCACTCGCACGACTTCGCCGGGCTGAACAGTGAGACGCCAACGACCTCGTGGAGCCGCGAGCACCACGGTGGAGCCCAGATGAAACACACCCAATTCCTCGCCACGGTCCACGCTCATAGCGGGCGCCAAGTTCGCTTCGGTCGCATCACGCCCGGCGTTGGTGACGATATCGCACGCGGACAACGTGATGCGCCCGACGCCGAACGCACCGATAAGCACCGACCATAGTGGCCCTTCGGTGGTGTCCTGCTCGACGACCACGCGCTCGTTGCGACTGAACAAGCCGTCGACTTTACGCACAGCAGCAGGGAACACCGGCCACAGGGTGCCGGGCACGTAGCGCCAGCGAACAATCTCGCCTTCTCGGGCGATGTGTACTCGGTGGTAGTCCTTGGGAGACAAATAGAGCACAGCGACATCCAGCTCATCGTCAAACTGCTGACCGATGAGCTTGGCGATGTCGAGCTGCCGTCCGGGCGCGAGATCGATGCAGCCGTTTTGGGTCTTTCCGACAGCCGCACAGCGGCCATCTACCGGTGACACGAGTGCGT
>JBLHSN010000430.1:0-4610 GCA_047626195.1 Myxococcota bacterium | reverse complement strand
TGAAGAACCTCAGGCGCAACAACCTGGAGACGGGGAGCCGTTTGCGCCGCCACGAGAGCATGACGAAGCCGTTGGACCTCTGCAATGAGAGTCTGACGGTCCTGGGCCAGAGCGTCACGCTCCTCAATGAGCCGCTCGACGGCCTCTCGAGGCACGCCAGAGTGCTGGGACGGGTCAACATAGGGGTTTTGCACCGGACGAAACATGAGACCTCCTCGGTCGTTCATGTTCGGTACGTGTGCGCTCAACGTGCGAGCGCAACCCCCTTACTCTGACCCTCGCCTACTTCACATACCAGATGAGGACGCGCTGGGCAGCGTAGACACTACCGTCCGATAGCTGCTTGCCATCGAAGATATCAACGTGTCCCGAACCGCCGTAGCCACTCCAAGAACCGTCAGCGTCTTGCAGCTTCATCTTGTCAAAGCAGATAAATCCTTTGCGACCGGCGAGTGCCGATTCGACGTCTGGCGTGGCCGCTTCGGCATCTGTGCGCCTGACATTACGCCCCTCATCCGGAAACGCCCGGTCGGGCTCTCCCATGTGGTGGTCGAGGTAAGCGATCATCTCACGTGCGCTGACAATGATGCGGTCGGAGGTAGACTCGGTCTCAGGGTCCTTCGCTCTGGGAAGGTACAGACCGCCGCCGCGCATCTCTCCAAGACCAGCCGCAATCGCCTTCTCGGGGGTAATGGCGTACTCGCCGCCCATACGGTTGAGCATGGTGCTCATACGTACGGCACAGGTGTTCTCCCACTGGTCGCGACCAAAGCCGAGCTCTTCATTGAGGTCGCCACTCGCGGTGTTCTCCGACGAATCCTGCAGGTAATTGTGGGGATGTGCTTCCCACATATCGTTGAACGCTGCGTCACCCTGAGGCTTGCTGAACGACTTACTGTTCATCTTCATCAAGTCCCACTGCACATCATCTACATGCCCGGTCTCCTGCTTGCCGTTCTTCTTCTGCCAGCGCAGCACAGCACGTTCAGTACCCGGGCCGTAGTCGCCGTCTGCCCCTGTCCCAATCAGCTTCTGCATCTCTTCAACGACCTTGCCCTTCATTCCACGTTGGATGGTGATGCCCTGGTCGAACCAGTCTTGGGCATTGCCATCAAGCTTGGTCGAGCCGTTCAGAAGGTTGGCGAGGACCGAGTTGTCGGGCCCGGTCTCGTTGGCCGTCTCGTTGGAGACAGCTGTAGAGGCCGAGGTAGCTGATTCGCCGGAGCGTTGGAGGCGACTTTGAGGCATGGTCGAATCCCTTATAATGAGAGGAGTTTCACTTGCACTATACGATACTCGACACGGTTCGGCGAGACAATTCCATAGTTCCGCCCGTTCCCTAAGCGCAAGACCGCCGAACAAGCCGCTCTAGGGCGTCAAAGAAGTGGGCCCCCATTCCTGGCCCCTGCACTGCGTACAGGTACGGCTCGATCACCTCTAGCTCCATCAGACACAGTCTCCCCTCATGGCGCATGAGGTCGACCCGCGCGTACAGCAGGTCCCATTTGACGGCATCTAGCGCTTGATTAGCGACGGCTAGTGCATCCGTATCCGGCGAGTAGACCGTGTCCGTTCCCCCATAAATCGACTGCACCCTGTAGTCTCCGGCCTTCGGACGCTTCTGCGCAGCATGAGAAAACGCGCCATCGAAGTAAATGAGTGAGAGCTCCCCCTCTGTCTGAGCCGCAGGAAGAAACGGCTGTACCATCACGCGGCCCGTTGACGGCGCAGGAATCGGCCCCTCTCCCGTCCACATCACTTGACCCTTCGCACCGGCTCCCACAACGCGCTTGATGACCACGCCAGCTGCGCCAAAATGCGCGTGCGCCAAACGAATGTCCGGTTTGCCAATGTCCTTCAGCCAGAGCGTAGGAATAGTCGGGACACCCGCATTGCCGAGCTGCTGGAGGTACGTCTTGTCGGAATTCCAACGAATCACGGCTGGACTGTTGAACACGAGTGTCTGGCTCGCCAACCGGTCGATGACGCGTAGGAAGTGGTCGACGTGATGGGCGTAGTCCCAGGGTGTGCCTACAACAACCGCATCGTACTCGTCGGCGCACAGCGTGGGGTCGCTCCACACCCGCAAGTCTAGCGAGTATCCACGACGCTTTGCTTCAGGCTCCAACTCTGCAAGATGGGCTTCAAGCTCCCAAATATCTTCACGAGTGCTGTCGGCACCGGGGACCATATCCGGACTGGTCAGAGTAAGAATACGCATGCCGTCGCCTATCCCGCTGAGTCCCGTGGCGGCGAGTCCGTCAGGATGGCCCACGGCCCCCACCAGCGCGCTCCAAGCCCCAACGCACGTGCCAGAATCATCACCACCATGCTCCACCACAGGCCGACCAAGCCATACTCGCCTACCCAGGTCACCGCGAAGGCCGTCCCCGTACACACCGCGGTGAACACCATGACCCCGGCCAACCACCCAAAGGCACGGGCTCCCATGAACACGCCATCGCCGACAAACACCGCCGCATTCAGCGGCTGCATCAGCGCCACAATCCAAAGCACAGACCCAAGAGCCAGCGTCACGTCGGGTTCAAGATCAAAGAACCACGGCCAAAAGGGACCTCCGACCAACACCACCCCGGCGAAGATGACGCCAAATAGACTGCCAAAAACCAGCAACCGCGACGACACGGCGCGGGCGAGGTCCGGTCGGTGACGCCCCATGTGGTCAGCAACCAAGATCTGTCCAGACAATGCTAGTGCATCGATAAACAGCGCAAACAGCAGCCATAGCTGGGTCGCAATCTGGTGCGCGGCAATCGTCACAGGCCCCATTCGCGTGGCGAGCGACGTGCCGAAGGTCAGGGTGCCAACCAACGCGAAGGTTCGGATGCTCATGACCGAGCCAACCCCGATCAAGCGACGCATGGACACCCACTGAGGCCACTCCAGAACCAGTCCGAGAGCGTGTCGGCGGTGTCCCAGCAAAGCGACCAAGAACCCGGCAGCGCCCAGGTATTGAGCAAACACCGTTGCCCAAGCCGCACCGGCAATGCCCCAACCGAAGCCCAGCACCAACACGATGTCCCCGATTAGGTTTACGAGAGACAACCCGAGCGTCAGCCAGAGTGGCGTTCGAGTGTCGGAGTACCCTCGAAAAGCGCCATTTCCAGCAGTAATCGCAAGAACTGCCGGAGCCGCCAACGCGCGAATACGAAGGTACTCAACGGTAGGCCCAATCAGCTCGGCGTCGGCCCCCATTAGCGTTGCAATCGGTGTCGCGGCGCCAACCAAGACCACAGAACCTATCAGTCCAATGCACAGGCCGAGAGCCAACGAGGACACCACTAGTCGTCCGGCGTCTCGACGTTTGCCCTGTGCTACCGCAGTCGCAACGAGGGGCGTGGTTCCGTAGGCCAGGAAGTTGAACACAACGAAGGCAAAGCCAAACACCCCTGCGTTGACCCCCAAAGCACCGAGTTCAGCGGTACCCAAACGCGCGACAATGGCCGTATCTACCAGTGATACTAGAGGGTCCGCTGCGAGCGTTGCGAGCGCAGGCAGCGCCATCTGAGCGATGGCGCGGTCATGTGGACCCACCCATCGCGACGCCCACGACATGTTGCCTCCGGTAGGCGTTACTCTATCTCATGGCCGACACCGACAAGCAACGTCTCCGGCGCCGCCTGCGTCAGCTACGCGCCGGTATGCCCCCCTCTCAGCGTGCAGACGCCTCCAACGCCATTGTTGGCCACATCATCGCTTCCTCGCTGTTCAAGCACGCCACGACCGTGACCGCCTACGCCAGTCTGCGCAGAGAAGTCTGTCTCGACGCCCTCTGGCCGGCGTCGTCGCCAACGCTGCTCCTTCCACGCGTCGACGGGCAACGCCTGCATTGGCACCCGACCCACACACTTCCACAGGCGACCGGCAGCTACGGCATCCGGGAACCCGCCGCCGGTGCCCTCGAACACGACGGTCCGGTGGACCTGTGGCTCATTCCGGCCGTCGGCGTCGACAACCGCGGCATGCGTCTGGGTCAAGGCGGTGGGTTTTATGACCGCGCTCTCAGCGGTCGAGCAGGACTTCGAGTCGCAGTCGTCTTCGCCTGCCAACGCGTCCCAATGGTGCCCACCGAAGCGCATGACCAACCCATCGATGCCGTAGTTACCGAGGATGGCTGGTGGTTTGCACCAGGACCCTCGCAGCGGTTAGCGGTGAAATAGAGAGGGGTCGACACCCCATTCCCCTCACAGTCCTCGGTAGGGTCCGGGACAAACGATAGGTCCGCCGAATGGGTGGGAAAACGCCTACTCCGGTTTCATCACGCGACAGCAATTGAGGCGACGAACCGGTGGGGAACGCATACACGCTGGGGGCAACGACAGAGGCATCCATGAGCACTTCCCGTGCAGTTCTTGTAGGCATTCAGACCCGAAACCAAAGTGAGTCCGAATTGTCGGCATCGCTCGACGAGCTTGAGAGGCTCTGCGACACGCTCGGTTTCACAGTGGTCGGTCGGCTTACGCAGAAGCTCTCGTCGCAAAACAAGCGGCGCGTCCTCGGCGACGGCAAGCTCAAAGAACTCGCCAAATGGACGGGCGGACCCGGCTGGATTTACCGCGGCCCCCAGCTCACCAAGAAGAAGCACGACG
>JBLHSN010000429.1:0-4649 GCA_047626195.1 Myxococcota bacterium | reverse complement strand
AGCTCCACCCTGGCTGACGCCGCACTATCCGACGTTGGAGTCAGCGTGAGATGCAGCGGCGCAGCGAGCACCGCGGTGAACTCTTCCGCCCACGAAATGCGCGACAGGTCCTCCATGGCAAAGTTGGTCCCGAAGAAGGCATCTCCGCGCGATTTGCCCACGACTCGGCGCGGACGTCCGTAGCTTGGCAAATACAAATAGACCGTCTCGCCATCGGGTACAAGCAGCGCAACCCCTGACACTCGAGCAGGGGCCGTGAAGGTCGCTAGGCGCTTGTCATCGCCCTTTTGCCAAAGCTCGAGGGTCCGCTCGGACGTTCGGCCACGGTCGTCTGTCGAGGTGATGTCGAGGACCAAGTGTGCGTCGCTTGTTGGAGAGCTCGCAGCATCAACACGCGCCAAGAGGTCAGACGCATCATCCGCAAAGGCAAGGGTCGCGAGCAGCCAGATCATGGAGTCACCGCCAACTGAAAGGAAATTCCGGTGCTCTGGTCGTCGACAAAGCCGGTGCCAAAGAAGTCTGAGATCACAGCCCCTTGGTCCTCGTCCACATTCCAACTGCCGGACTGCCAATCCCCCGCTCCATAGACAGCCGGGGGGTCGGCACCGAACAGGTCCAACCGAAAGCTCGCCGCCGTGTCGTTCGGTTCGTAGGCGCCGGGACCACTGTGTGTCATCGCGACCTGACCGAAGCCAACGCCCGCCACCTCGAAGATGAGCTGAAGCGAGCGGCCATCTTCCGACATACAGGCAGAAGGTACGCCATCATAAACGCCCAGTTGAACAAAATCGGTGACCGATCCCGCGCCGTTGACGGTGAACTGGGTGGTGATGAATGACGCATCCGACGCCGCCGACAACCCCTCCGGGCACCCGCCGCCGTCAGAGACTGATGGATCGGGAGGTACCGGCGCAAAGCTATCGTCGCATCCGGCCATCAACAGACCCATCAAACAAACCCAGCGCATGGAACCTCCGCGGAGAGGTTACCCTCGCTGGCATGATGCAGCGAACCCCCGAGCCCTTTGGACAGCGTTTGGCATCCGCCGTACGCCGTATTGGTAGCCCTGTATGTGTGGGTCTAGACCCTCATCCCGGGCGCGTTCCTACCGGAGACGGCCCCGACAGCGCACTCGACTTCTGCCGTGGCGTCATTGATGTTGTGCACGACGTTGTACCCGCTGTGAAGCCGCAAGTTGCCTTCTTTGAGCGCATGGGCTGGCGCGGAGTTCGCGCGCTAGAACAGGTGGTTCAGCACGCTACAGACGCCGGGCTGATGGTCATCTTGGACGCTAAACGCGGAGACATTGGCTCAACCGCCAAAGCCTATGCAGAGGCTACGCTCAACACGGCAGACGCCGTCACGGTATCGCCCTACCTAGGTCCAGAATCACTCACGCCATTCCAAGAACACCCTGGGAAAGGACTGTTCGTCCTCGTGCGCACCTCCAACCCAGGTGCCTCGCTGTGGCAGACCGATACCGGTACTGCCGAGGCTGTCGCCGAGTGGGTACAAGCTCAAGCTGTCGCAACAATGGGTGCGGATGCTCTCGGTGATGTCGGAGCCGTTGTAGGTGCCACCGTTCCCGAAGAAGCCGCTCACTGGCGAGACGCCATGCCCAATGCCTGGCTGCTCGTCCCAGGATTCGGCGCCCAAGGTGGAACAGCCACCACTGCAGACCCGCTGTTTCGCTCGGATGGCCTCGGCGCACTGGTCGTCAGTGCGCGTGGGGTTCTGTACGGTGACCATGTTGCGTCCGAAACAAACTGGCAGGATGCCGTACGTGTCCGTGCCCAACGACTGGCCGCGACCTTCGCTTCAAAGCTATAATACAAGAGCTTGCATCTTTTCCGGCCAGCGTCGAGACTAGCAGTCTCTGCCTTTGGAGCCAAGATGATGCGAGTTCTCGCTACAGCCGTGCTGTTCCTATCGGCCTGCACAACCGGAACCATCACTGCCACTCTCACGGACGGAATATCCGGTGGGCCTTTGAGTGGAACGGCAGTCATCATTCGAGCACAAGGCGAAGTCTCATTCTCGTGCCAAGTGTTCGACGGCACAACAGACGCTGCCGGAACAGTCACCGTCGCTGGCCCCTGTTTAAAGTCATCCGCCTACAGCATCTCCCCGGTGAACTCGGCGCTTTGGTTCATCAATGGAAACATTGTTGCGCAGAGCAGTGACGGTGTGACCGCCATTGAGGTTTTGCGGGGCCCCGAGGGCACGGGCTCGTACATCCTGCATGGGGAGACACTGACCCCGCTGTCTACACACGGAGATATCAAGCGAGCCACCATCCTTGGAACGCAAGAAATCGTTGAGTTTCCCAGTAGTATTCCAGCCGAAAGCGACATCCCGCTCATCGGCGCCCAGACGTGGTTGGTTCTGACTGGACCCGAAGCGGCACACGGCTCACGGCTCATTCCCATGGTGAAATCCACCCCACGTCGCTTGTTGCGCAATGACGACACCATCACCATGCAAGATTGGTGGTACCTGGGCGTCCGCTTCGCATCGGACCACGACTTCACTCGCCAAGCGGCCATGATTGACGTCAGCAAAGTTCGGCAGCACGAGGACGGAGATCGAGCGGCGTATATTGTGCCATTCAACGCCGTTCCTAGCGGTCGGTACGCCCTCAAGACGGAAGGCAGCAACCGGTTGACGGTGCTGGATTTCGCTAGCGCTCCGGAGTAGATGCAAGGGTTTACTGGCGACTGCGTCATTCATCGTGACATGCCACACCTCGACGCACTCCACCGTCTCCGATACGCTCGACGGCCAACGTGGAGTCCCTGTGTTTTACGCCGAGCGCATTAAAGCCATTCTCGAAGAAAAACTGCCGGAATGTATCGCCATCGTCATTGACGATGTGGGCGACAATGAGCACTTCACAGCGCGGGTCGTCTCAACGGCCTTCGACGGTAAGTCGCTCGTCGCTCAGCACCAGCTCGTGTACGGTGCCCTTGGCGACCACATGAAGTCTGACATCCACGCTCTCGCTCTCAAGACATTCAAGCCGTCCGATTGGACTGGCGAATAGCCCACAGGGAGGCCCAAATGGCCGACGTTCAAGAACGAATCAAGCAGCTCGTCACCGACAACCGCGTCATGCTGTTCATGAAGGGTGACCGCGATTTTCCGCAGTGTGGCTTCTCCATGCGCGCCGTGAATATCGTCAACGCACTCGGCGTTAACTACGAGACTCTCAACGTCCTAGCAGACAACGAAGTCCGTCAAGGCATCAAAGAGTACGCCAACTGGCCGACCATCCCACAGCTGTACATCGACGGCGAGTTCCAGGGTGGCTCAGACATCGTCTGGGAGCTGTACCAAAATGGCGACCTCGAGAAGAAGGTCGCAGAGCATACGAAGGTCGCGGAGTAGCGAACGCACTGGGAAACGGCTGCGGCTTCAGCTTCCCCTGTGATTGGGTCAGAGGCTGGTAGCCACAGCGAATTTATCCCCTTGAATACGCTCGCGTACGCCGTCGGCGATGCCATCAATGGCCGCCGATCGGCTTCCTGCGTGTAGAAGCCATACCGACTCAATGGGCAACGTCCAGGCTGGAAGCACTCGCTCCAGCCGACCAGCAGCGACCAAAGGCCGAGCTAGATACTCCGGAATCGCCGCCACACCGAGTCCTTCTGTCGCAGCGTCGACCAAGACGTCAAGGCTAGACGAGGACAGTCGCGCGCGAGGCCTAATCTGAAGGGTCCGTTTACCATCCATCAATGTCCACGTACGCCGATTGGGACCATGTCCAAGCACCACGGCATCCAAGTGCTGAAGGTCGAGCGGAGCGGCCAGTGGTTCGGGGCCGGGTTTGCGGTACAGATGACTGGGGTGCTCGCCCAACTTCCGAGCCCGCAGCCCGCTGTCGACTAAATTCGCGGTGATTCGGATAACGACGTCAAAGCGCTCCCCCACCAGGTCCACAAAGCGATTGGACAGGTCGAGGGACACCTCCAGACCCGCGTGTTGTTGCAGCAATGCTCGTACGACCGGCGCCACCACGACCCGGCCGAGAGTTGTGGGTGCAGACAGACGGACCCGTCCAGACGGGACCGAATTCACCTGACTTAGCCCCTCACCCATCTGATCGAGCTGCTTCAAGACGGTGTGAGCGCGCTCCAACAGTGCCACCCCATCCTCCGTCAACGAAGCAGACCGCGTGGTCCGCCGAATCAGCGTAGTGCCATAGGTGACCTCCAGACGAGCGAGTTGCCGGCTCAGAGTTGAGGGAGAACGCTGAAGAATAGGGGCGGCAGCAGCGAGACTCCCTACGGAGGCTATCGCTACAAAGACCTCCAGATCGCTGACAAGATGGGTCTTCTGACTCATTCGTGCATCCTATGCATGATTGACGTGCCTGTTCGTGAAATTCATGCAGTCATACATCGCCAACACAACACAGAGGTGCATGATGGACTTGGGACTTCACGACAAAGTAGTGCTCGTCACGGGATCGACGGCAGGAATCGGCTTTGCCGCCGCAACACAGTTCGCGCGAGAAGGCGCTGAAGTGATCGTGCATGGACGGTCGCTCGCGCGGGTCGAGACCGCCATGGAGTTGCTACGCGAGCACGTTCCCAACGCACGCCTACGGGCAGCAGCGGGAGACCTTGCTACGGCAGAAGGGGCGGCAG
>JBLHSN010000428.1:0-4723 GCA_047626195.1 Myxococcota bacterium | reverse complement strand
CCCGACAACGTGTCTCTGCCGCTCGCTGATGTGGTGTCTTTGTCCACCGACAGCTGGCAGCCGCGCGTGGTCCAGTCGTACACTGGGGATCAGCGGGAAGAGGCGTACGTGATCTCAGAGTTCGTGACTTCAGCAGGCCCAAGTCGTGGTCGCCGCCCCTCGGCCATGGCGCTTGGTGCCGCTTCTACGCCCGCCGAAGATGCGTGGTTTGACCGGTCGGTCTTGGAGGCGTCAAAGGCGCAGTGACTAGTCTGTCGGGTCGTCTTCAGACTCGGTGACTCGCCACTCGTGGTCGTTTTCGCAACCATATCGCTTGGTGGTGACCCCCTCTTTGGTCCGCGCACCTCTGTGAAAGGTCTTGCTCGGCTCCGTGCATTCCGGGCAGTCGCTGTTGGGAAGTGTGTGTTCCGGGCGTCCTAAGTACGCCCAGCGGTTGTGTCTAGCCATGTGGGAGCTTACCTCATCTGCCAGACCGGAGTTAGATTTGGGTACGGTAGACGCATTCGTAGAACATGCCGAGCAATTGGCTGAGATGGGTGATTTTGACGCAGCGCTTCGTTTGCTTCAGACCGCTCAGGCGCAGGCCGCTACCCCTTCTGAACGGTCTCGTGCGCAGATGGAGTTGGGGGCGATGACCGCTCGTTCTGGTGCCCTGGCTCAGGCCTTGGTCATGCTCCAAGATGCCGAACGCAGCGCACAGGAAGCGGGGCAAACGGTCTTGGCGCTGGAGGCCAAGCTGCATCACTGCAGTGTGCTTGGGGCCATGGGACACATGGTCCGAGTCCTACCGGCGCTGCGCGAGGTGGTCGGCCTGCTCGGGACAGTCGCCGGCGGAACCGAGCTGCTGGAACATGCCCAAGCGGAGCTGGCTTCGTTTCAGACGTTTGTGGCGACCTCTGGCGAGGGGTGAGCACATGGTCCTTGTCGATGCGCGGGTTGGGCCTCGCGAGTCGGTGATTGAGGGCTCCGTCGTAGCAGACCTCGAGTGTGATCTCTCCGCACCTGGGGACACCGCTGCTTACGGGCGTCATCCACTTCCAGCGTTGGACGAGTGGTGTACGACGGTCGGCCGCTGGGGCATATCGCCAAACACGGACGTTGTTGTGTTTGACGCGCAACACGGAGGACTGGCCGCAGCGAGGTGCTGGTGGATGCTTCGCGCTATCGGCCACCAGCGTGTGACGGTCGTGTCCGTTCAAGACGCCGCTAGGCTGAGTGGTCAGGCGTGCGCGAGTGAGCCGCCCTATCCCTGTGCGTCTTGGCAGCTGCCCATAGCCACGTCCGACCTTGTAGAGAGAGTCAGAAATGACCCGATGTGGCGTGTGGTTGACGCACGCGCGGCGGAACGGTTCTCGGGTGTGGTTGAGCCCTTGGACCCCGTCGCTGGGCACATTCCCGGCGCGGTAAATCTGCCGTGGGCGGCCCACACTGACCTCAACACCTTCCGCTCGCGTGCCGATGAACTGCTTGCAGGAGTGCGTCCCGATCACACGATTGTGTCGTGTGGCTCGGGAGTCACAGCGTGCCACACCCTGCTTCAGCTCGACCGGCTAGGGCGTGAGTTGCCGGCGCTGTATGTCGGGTCGTGGTCCGCTTGGTGCCGCCAGGACCGGCCAGTTGGGTAGGGGTCTCGCTACTCTGTCGGCTTACGGAAACGTAGGGTCATCCTGTCGCTCTCGCCGATAGCTGCGTACTCTTCACGGTCGACATCGTCCAAGGCAAAGCTCGGCGGCAAGGTCCACACGCCTTCGGGGTGGTCGTGCGTGTCATTCGGGTTGGCGTTGATCTCGCTGGCCTCTTCAAACACGAATCCAACGGCTACGACTGCGTCAATGACCGCTTGTGGGTCCATGTAGCCACTCTCGGCACTCTGCTCACGGGTCATGCCAGGCGCACGGTGCTCAACGATTCCATAGGTTCCGCCTGGCTTGAGGGCGGCGAAAGACTGTGTGTAGATCGAGGTGTCGGTGTCTGCCTTGACCCAGTTGTGCACGTTGCGGAAGGTCAGGACGACGTCGACTGCTTCTGTCACGCCGAGCTGCGGGTTGTCCGCTATCACGGTGATGGTGCTGGTCGACGACTCGAGCCCGTGCTCGGTCCGGTACGCTTCCCAGCCCTGGGCATGCTCTCCGCGGTAGCTCGGCTCGGCATCTTGGGCGTAGTGAGTGACGTGTAGGTGTCCGGCATCTTCAAGGTATGGCGCGAGGATTCGGCTGTACCAACCACCACCGGCCCACAGCTCTAGGACGTGGTCGGTCGGCTCAATCGCGAAGAAGGCCAAGGTCTCGGCCGGGTGACGCTGGTCATCGCGGGCCGCGTCGTCTTCGGTGCGTGCCGCATGGGTGAGGGCAGCCGCCATGGGGTCGGTTGCGGCGACTGGCTCAGTCGCTGCGGGTGTTTCTGTCGCAGGTGCGGGCGCGCCACATGCGGCGAGGAAAGTGAGAAGTAGAAGAGTGCGCATGGTGAATCCAGGTAATGAACTTGCCGGGTTCATACCAAGCTAGGTGATGGATGTACGCGTTCCGATACACTCCGTGTCATTCGAGGAGGGTTTATGTGGGGTTGGTTGGCAGTAGGCGTGATGATGGCGGGTACGGCGGTGGCCCAAGAGGCCGAACCGCCGCAGCTCAATGTGATGCTCATCACCGTGGACAACCTGCGCCCGGCGAACATGGGTGTGTACGGCTATGAGCGAGATACAACCCCGTTTTTGTCGTCCGTCGCAGACCGGTCGCTCATCTTCGAAAACGCCTGGTCGACGTCGGCGTGGACCTCTCCGGGAATGAACTCCTTCTTCACCGGCTACTGGCCGCCGACCCACGGGCAGAACGGCCACTTTGACTGGTGGGATCCCACACTTCCGAGTGCGGTAAAGCTGTTCATAGACGCCGGCTATCGAACGGCCGGGTACAGCAACCGAGGTCCGACTTACGCCAATATCGGTTGGCAGTACGAGACCAACCCGTACGCAGATGAGCTCGACGTCATCGACAACCGCGCCTTGCCGTCGCTCATCAACAAGCCATTCTTCGCCTGGATGCACTTTAAAGACGTACACCTGCCGTACAACAAGGGCGATTCCTACCATCGGCGGTTGTGGGGAGCTGCCGGCGAGCCGACCGTTGCGGTCCAGACGGTGCTCGACAACGTCACTATTTATAGGGGCCAGCAGGACTTCGAGTTCACCGAAGACGACCAACAGGTGGTTCGTGGTCTGTACGATTCGGCGGTCGCTCATGCAGACGCGCGCATTGGCGCGATGTACGAGAAGCTGAATGCCACGGGCCTGTTGGACCGAACCATCCTCATTATCAGTGCCGACCACGGTGAAGAGCAGTTTGAGCACGGCTGGCTTGGGCATGCGAGTACGTCGTGGGACGGCAAGCTGTTTGACGAGAGCTGGCACATTCCGTTTATTGTCATCGTCCCAGATGCCGCCATGACCGGCCGTATTGACGCTCCGGTTCAGCAATTGGACTTGATGCCTACGCTGACCGAGCTGCTGAACATCCCGACCGATGACCTGGTTCTGCCCATGCAGGGAGTGTCGCTGCTGCCGCTGATGCGCGGTGAGACCACCGAAGGGCCGCGGCCGTATTCGTTTGCGCAGACCACCTACAAAGGCTGGGCAACGCCGCTCGACGAGATGCGTGCTCGGGTAACGGCGGTGCGCTCAGACTCGTTAAAGCTGATGCGTTGGGGACGAGCCGACGGCGACGAGCTTGTGGGCTACG
This sequence comes from Myxococcota bacterium, assembly GCA_047626195.1. Taxonomy (GTDB): domain Bacteria; phylum Myxococcota_A; class UBA796; order UBA796; genus CAJXTB01. The sequence goes on along the minus strand of JBLHSN010000428.1, from coordinate 989 downwards.
ACCTCGTTGCCGACCCCGATGAACAAGCGCCGATTGACGCCATGACGGACGACCGCTTTGCGCCGCTCCATCAAGCGATGCTCGAGTGGGATGCTGAGACCCAACAGGGAGCGGCGACGTTGGCCATGGCTGCGGCAGAAGGGGAGATTGAGCGGCAGCGCGAAGCCGACGGTGACGTTCGCCAGATTATGCAAGCGTACAGCGACCTGCTGCTGGTCGAGCAGACGTTCGCCAACGAGGTCTTTCCGTTCACTGAAGAGGAGCGGTGGGCCCGACAGTGGAGCCGATTGATGGAACGTAGCCGCAAGAACGCCGCACGGGCGGTGGGTCGGCCGTGAAGGCACTTTCTCTATGGGCGCCTGTTGTCGCGCTGTTCGCCCTCATTTTGTCGACACTTCCACTGGGCCCGACCTTTGGGTTGATTCTAAAGCGCTTGGGGGCGTCGACTGCTGAGCAGACGGTGGAGTTGCCGTCAGCAGGAGTGGAGCTCGATACGTCGAGCGGGGTCACAGCGGTGCGTCTGTCAGACGATAGACTGGCTATTTACTCGGAAGATGCACTTCATCTGTCGGATGTCCGCTGCCTAGGCGTGGATGTTACCGCCGGCGAGGTACTGTGTGCAGGCGGGTTCGCCGGACTGCTTCGTGTCGACCCCACCGGAGCGCTCGTACAAGCCCTGCCCATGCGCGGGGCGGCTACCCGAGTCGCGCGTGCCGGTCGGGTGGTAATTGTGGGCACTGCAGCCGGTGAGCTTCAGCTCTTTACTGTGGATGATGGCGTGTTTCGCTCGAGTGGCAGAGTCCCGAGCATCGCCCAAGACATCGTGTCGTTGTTCCCGGTAGACGGTGCGGTCATCGTTGCAGACGCCGATGGCGACATCATTGGCGTGAGCGTGTCCGACCCCGCTGAGCCGGTGGTGGTGGGCACGTCTCGCATCACCGACATCATCTACGACTTGGTGACCTTCGGTAATACCGGCATGTTGGCGG
>JBLHSN010000427.1:0-4730 GCA_047626195.1 Myxococcota bacterium | reverse complement strand
GCGTCGGCGTCTTTTGAGATTGTGGGTTCACCTCATGCTGGCGGCAACTACACCTACTCGGGTGGGCCCAAGGCGGTCATCTACACCACCGGAAATGAGACCTTCACGTTTCGCACGGTAGATGGCGGCGTGTATGTGTCCGGTACGTCGGCGGAGAATGACTGGGAGATTCGCTCGACCTGGCCAGTGAACGCCGGAGCGGTGGGCTCCATACCCGCAGGTTCTCTCGTGGTTCAAGCGCTGAACTAGCGCCTGTGACCTGGTCGACTGCTAGGTCGTGGTGCGTCGCCTTCGGTCATGATCTCGGTGTGGATGTGCCGCGGGCACTTGGGCATGCGCAGCAGGCGGTAGTCGCGAAAGCGGGTCTGTTCCACAGCGCCATTCTTCAAGGTCACGTTGCCGTATAGGGCAGTCGTGGCGCTAAAGAAACGGCCTGCTTCGAGCAAGGCGATGACGCGGTCATCGGTTGATGACTCGGCCGAGATTTGCCACAATCCGAGCTTCTTCCAATTGGGGACCGCCACGGGGGTCTTTGCTCACGCGTAAAACAATGGCCACGCAGGTATTGAAGCCGGCAAGTGCGGCGGAGCCTATTGCTGATGCATTTTCGGTATGCGCGTCGTAGCCCAACAACTCGCGAACACGGTCAACGACCCGTTGCCACCGGCCCACGTCGACAGGGGCTCCTCAAGGGGCTGTCGGTAGTTTGCAATCGGAGCGTCGGTCTCTTCAGATATCAGGGCGGGGGCGGGGCCGATGATTCGCTTGAGCATGTCTGGTGGCGACACGTCTGCGGCGGCGGCGAGGTCATCGCAATCACGCCATCTCAATGGGTGCCAACTGCCAATGTGGAGCGCCTGCAAGCCGGGCATGGTCTTGGTTTGCGTCTTGGTGGCAGGTGCGGCATTTCATGCCCGTCACGCCTTGGTCGTCGGGTCCTCGCCACACGGGCGGCTCATGAATCCCCTGCTGCATGCCTTGGCATGAACGATTGTCGCGCGGACGACAGTTGGCGCAGTGTGGGTGTTTGAGCCCCTTGCCCATCTCAGTGAACAGGGCTGGGGAGTGCTCAGTTCTGTCGTCTACGGACTCGAAGTCCGCGGGAGACGCCAACGCGGTGGAGTTGTGCCGGGGCGCTTCGCCCTCGGGTAACGGAATCGGTTTGCTACACGCAACCAGCAACCAGCGAACAAGCTCGCGTATCATCACCTCGCGACACCCCGTAGCGTATCGGGTAGGGAAGAGGACAGGTCGCCATCCTTTGCCAGTGTTCTTGCTGCGGGAGGCTCGTCACGCACGGGCGAGTCGAAAGCGTTGCTTGCAGTCAATGGTGCCCTGTCAGTTGCAAGGCATGTCCTAGCGCTATCTGGGTGTCCGGTCGTTGTGGTCGTTGGACACCAGGCGCAGGCGGTCCAGCGAGCGATTCCAGCCACGTCCACGGTGCTCGACATGGATTGAGCGAGCATCTATCCATCGGATTCGATGCGCTGGGTCCTTGCCGCATATCCGAACGTTCCCCCTGGTTTAGTCACTCCAGCTGTCGTTCCCCCGACAGCCGAACACATCATTGTCGCACGGATGGACCCGCTATACAGCGCGGTCCCCGTCGGGGATGATGGACAAGAGGGCCACCCGGTGTGGGTGACCGGTTCCGAGCTGGAGCATCTGCGACATGGTCGGATTGACGGCGGGCTGCGCAAGTTACTCGTGAACGCCGCGCGGGTGGGGTTTCCGGTATTGTCGAACCGGACGTTAACGACCCCGCTGCATTTCAGGCGTACTTGCCGCGCATGCATGTGGCAGTTGACTGATACGCGTCGGGAAACGTACGTTGGCCCCTTTCTACGAGTGCACGCTAAACTACAGGCTGGCCAACACCTGTGTCCCATTTAGCGCTGAAGCCGGGATTAATCATGCGACCGTCGGGCTTAGTCAGCGTGTCCAATTGGGCGATATCGTCTGCTGACAGCGTCACATGTTGGGCAGCGAAGTTGGCTTCCAAGTGACTTCTGCTCGTGGACTTCGGAATCGCCACAACATCGTCTTGGGCCAGCAACCAAGCGAGTAGAACGGCGGCAGGAGCCGTGTTGTGGGCCGAGGCAATAGCGCCCAAAACCTCGTTTTTCAGAAGACGACCACGTCCGAGTGGACTGTAGGCGGTGAGGAACATGTTGTTCTCTCGAAGCGTCTCCAGGACCGGCTTCTGCGATAGCTGTGCGTGGTACTCGACTTGATTGGTGGCGAGCGAGATGCCCATCTCAAGCGCCCGGTTCAGCCACTCGACCGTGTAGTTGCTGACACCGATGAGCCGCGCCTTGCCCGCCTTCTGCACAGCGTGAAGCGCGTGGAGCTGTTCGTCTAGCGGCACCTCTGCAACCGGCCAGTGGATGAGCAGCAGGTCTACGTAGTCGGTACCAAGCTTGTTCAGCGACGTATTCACGCTGTCTTCGAACGTGGCCCCGACGCGGTCACGCCAGACCTTGGTGGTGAGAAAGATATCGCCGCGGCTGACGGTCGATTTTGCCATGGCCTTGCCGACCTCGGCCTCATTTCCGTAGATCTGCGCAGTATCGATGTGCCGGTAGCCGATGTCCAGCGCCATGGGAACGCTGTTGAGGCAGTCTTCTTCGGTTAGCTGCCAGGTTCCGAGGCCGAGTCGGGGAACGGTGATGCCGTTGTGGGCAAGAATCATGGAGAGCTCCTAGGGGTGGCACGCCTCTAAAGATATCCGGCAGCGCCGCAAGGGGTAAAAGCCGCGGGTGACGTGGGTGGGATCTTGCGAGCCACTCTTTCGTTAAACCCACCACCAACGATACGCTGATTACCTGGGGCGTTGTTGTTGGGCCTACTTCCTCATCACGGGGATTTCACCGCCACTCTTGGGGTTGCCCACGGGGTCTACTATTGTATAGACTGTCGATTGCGGGGGTTATTATGCGTACAGTTGTGCTCGGTCTGGTCTGTTCGGCATCGGTGGCCTCGGCCGCTCCGATGACCATGTCTTGGCAGGGCCGCGCGCTCGATGGCGCTGGCGTTCCCATTGACGGGGGCTCACACTCTGTCGTCGTCGAGATGTGGACCTCCTCCACCACAATAGACGAGACCAATGACCGTCTGCACGTCGAGAGCTTCTCCACGGTTGCGCCGGAAAGTGGCTTCTTTGCGCTCACGCTCGGTACCGGAACGGTGCTCGACAGCGGCATCTTCTCGAATGAAGAGGTGTGGATGGACGTGACGGTGGACGGCTCGACGATGGGCGTTCGTACACTGCTCACCAGCGTACCCATGTCTGGACGCTCTGTTGAAACCGCGCGCTTTTCGGCGAGCGCCGCCGCGTGTGATGGCTCGGTGGCAGCCGATGTGGGGCTGGTTCGATTTACGGGTACGGACTTTGAGGGGTGTACAGCGTCGGGTTGGCTTCCCTTTACGCCGGTGAAGCTGGGTTTGTCCGTCACAACGCCGGCCTTATCGTGCTTCCATATCAAGACGGTGGACGCGGGAGCCGCCAATGGCACGTACTGGCTCGACCCAAACAACACAGGCTCGTTTGAGGCCTACTGCGACATGGACGCTGGGGGCTGGACCTTGGTTGCCCGCATGACTGTTGCCGGGAATCAAGCGCACTGGAACACCGGTACGGTCGGTGTGACGGGTACCACTGCCGTTTCCGTCAACAGCACGAGCACGCAGAAGTTTGCCGACTCGCGCATCAACGCCATTCGTCTGGGTAGTACCTATACGGGAACAACCGCGTACCGCATGAGCTGTTGGGACGGCACCGGGAATGCCGCCACCATGTTCTGTAGCTCTTCGTGCGCGTTCAATGCGGTGAACTCGGTAAACACAAGCGAGTGTTCCCGATGCACGGGGTCTCTTGATGGGGCGCTAGTTCAGCTCGCTCCCAACACGGGAACGCGGGGTTTGGGCCACCATCACGACCCCACCTACTCGTGGTCCATGGCCTACCAGCGGCATCCTGAGCAGGGAAACAACGCGGGCTGCAGGAACGACCTCAAGAGCAGTGGAGATGGTCACCTCTGGATCCGATAGTGTGAACCACGGTATCGGTGAACGCGACCCTCAATCAACTCGGCCGGACCACTCTTGGTTGTGACACGTCCAGCAACTAGGTCCGTCCGAGCCATTCAGACTGCGTGCCACCGTTGGGCCGTCCACGTAGTCGTTGTCGCCATGGCAACCTGCAGCGTCGCAGGACAGGTTTTCTTTTTCCGGTCGGTAAGAAGGACAGACTTCCTGGTCAAAAGTGACCGGGTTGAAGCAAAGAAATGGGTTGTCGTGTCCCCGCGCGTGCATGAACCCGTCCTCGGACCGGTCATGGGCAGGCGTGCTGGGCGGGTTGAACGCGGGTTCACAAGCAGTGAGCAGGCAGACAACCGACAGAAAGCGAATCATAGAACCTCCGCTTTGTACAACGGTGTGGCCGCCAGATTTGGGGCGAGTTTCTTGCGTGTCTTCGAGCCATGGAAGGCATGGTTGGCTGGGAGGCTGTTCGTGGCTTCGGGAAATAATCGGAAAGAAAGGCGCCCCAGTTTTGTGGGCTGTCCCGTTCCTCTGACAGCTCATGCCGAGCGACTGGAGAATCCCATGACCCCTTCCAAATTGTCCGTTTTCATGATTTCTATTGGCTTCGCCGCACTAGTGGCATGCCAGTCTGACGGAAATCTCACATCAGGAAACCAGGCAGGCCGGGGCGCTTCCACGGCAGAGGA
>JBLHSN010000426.1:0-4737 GCA_047626195.1 Myxococcota bacterium | reverse complement strand
GTGAGCCAAGAGTGGAGCGAACCGGCCGTGGCGCGGCGGTCACTCCAGTGCGGCTCGCTCGGCGACCCCACTACCTGCGTTGCTTCAGCCAAATTCCGCTGCGCAACGAACGGGGCATGACGTGGGTGAAGTCGCCGCAATTACAGCGTCAGCACCGGGCTCGATAACCGGCTGCGGACGGGTCCACGGCTGAGCCTTTGCGCTCGCTGCTGGGGCTCGCGCTAGGCGCGTCGCAAAAGCCCTGAATGGCCACAGATACAGCACCAGCCGCACCTTCAGTTCCCAACGCAAGGCACCGTGTTGTGGCGCTGGCCAGTGCCGTGTTGGTTTTCGTGCTGCCGTCCAGCAGCGTGCTGGACGGGGGGCTCGGGCTTGAGTCCGGCAAGTGGCCGGCGCTAGGCATCGTGCTCGTCGCCCTCGTCCCGTGGGTGGCCGAGGCTGTTCCGCTCTTCGTCACCGGCGGTCTTGTCGCGTTGGTGGGCGCCGCTGTTCTCGCGCCCTGGCTGGGCGTACCTAGCGCGACCTTCGTCACGCTCTTTGCGTCCGATGTGAGCCTGCTGTTCCTCGGCGGCTTCGTGCTCTCCGACGTTCTACGTGCGCACGGCCTCGACCGCCTTCTCGCGGGTTGGGTGCTTCATCGAACGGGCTCCTCTTCAGAGCGGGTCGTTGGAGGGGTGCTCCTGGCGTCCGCCGGGCTGTCCATGTGGATGAGCAACACGGCGGCCACGGCGATGATGCCCGCCTTGCTCGGGGCGCTTCTCGCCAAGGTCGCTCTTGATGACCCGCTTCGGCGAGGGCTCGTGTTCGCGGTGGCTGCCGGAGCGAACCTGGGTGGAATGCGCACTCCCATCGGCTCACCCCCCAATGCTGTGGCCATCGCGAGCCTGGAGCGAACTGGCGCGGCACCGACCTTCGGCATGTGAGTGCTGCTCGCGGCCCGGTCGCACTTGTGTCGCTTTGGTTCGCTTGGCGCCTGATTGTGCGCTGGCATCCCCCGGTGCAGAGAGAGGTCTCGCTACCGCAGCATGTTCAGGTGTGGGAACGCGCTTTGGTGGCCTCGGCCGCTGTCGCTGGCGGTACGGTCTTGCTGTGGGTGACAGGGGGGCTACACCCGCTCAGCGCCGGCACGGTCGGCCTGCTACTCGTTGTGGTTGCCTTTGGCTCCGGGCTGCTCCCGCCCGTTGCCTTCCGCCGTCTACCTTGGGACGTGCTTGGTGTCGGGGGCGGAGGGCTGTGCCTGAGTGTCATCGTCTCCGAGAGCAACCTGGACACCTGGATACTCGGCATACTCCCCATCGGTGGCCTCGGCACAACCCTCGTGCTGGTCCTGATGGCGGTCGTCGCGGTGACACTATCGACCGTCATGAGCAACATCGCTACTGCCAACCTGCTGCTCCCCGTCGCCATTGCCATCCCCGACGTACCGGGCCTGCCGCTTGTGCTGATTGCGTGTGCAGGACGCCTGACCATCAACCACGTTGCGGACCCCCGAGGTTCGGAATCAGCCGATCTCGGCCACCCGCCGACCCGCCGCCGTCGACAGCGCATTGGGGCGGAGCTCGGCGATGCGGCGCTCTCCGTGGATCAGGGCGTCGGAGCTAGTATGCACGGAGTAGTCACCCGTGATGAGAGGATGCGGGTGTGGGACCGCCGAGGCGATTACGAAGCGCGTCTCACCCCGCGCGACGACGTGGATGGGAGCGCCGTCGTCGGTAAACACCGCGAGCTCTCCGGCCTGGACGGGCTCACCAGTCTCCAGCATCCCATGACTGACAGCGAGCCAGCCGACGCGATGGCCGGGAGGCGGCTCGTAGGTCCAGGATGCGCCGTCTGCCAGTGTGACAAGCAGGTAGTTCATGCCCGCCGGCGCGCGTACAGGACTGGTCGCGGCCTGGTAGCTGCCGAGGATCAGTCGTGCCGGTCCGACCGTGGGTGTGTGCGATGCGTCGAGGTACTGGCGGTCGACCTCGGCGCTTTCGGTCTCGGGAGGCAGTGCGACCCATAGCTGGAAGCCTACGATGTGGGGTTGGGTGCCGCGCGCCATCTCATCGCCATGCCAGACGCCTCCGCTCGCGCGCATCCACTCGACCCCGCCATACGCGAGCGTGCCCGCACCTTCAGCAGGTCCCACAAAGGTCATGTCGCCCTGGGTGAGAACGGTCACCGTCGCGATGCCGGAATGAGGGTGAATCGGCATGGTGGCCACGAACGTCTGCTCGGATCGGAACAGGTCGAGGAATACGAACGGCTTGAGTTGCTCGCCCAGATTGTGTGGGCTGACTAGGCGGGTAATCGGGCCGTGGCCGTGTCCACGGGTACGGTAGATGATGGCTCGTTCGGACATGGGGTGCTCCTTGTGGTGGGCTTGAAAAGAGTGGTGTGAGTTCTGCCCCAGTTCCTTCGTCGACCTGGGGGTTGGCTTTGCCGTACATCGTAACGGCTCGCAAGGGGGGCAGACCGGAACGATGGGGACCGTCTGGAGCGGCGATAGATTGCTCTTGGGCCTCTATCGGTCACCCCTGTACGCCAGATGAACCGCGTTCGTGTACAGGTCGCTAGTCGTTCTGTGCTTTTGCGAATCGGAGGTAGGGAAGCTTGATATCCAGTTCTCCGAAACGCTCTTTGGCTTGGTCATTGTTCAGGCTCATCCCCACGATGACGTCCTGGCCGGGGACCCAGTTAGCAGGCGTTGCCACAGGGGCGCCATCGGTGAGTTGGATGGCATCCAAGACGCGAAGAATCTCCGCGAAGTTGCGACCCACGGACATGGGATACGACATAGTCAGGCGAACCTTTTTGTCCGGACCGATGATGAACACAGTCCTCACCGTGGCGCTGTTCGCAGCCGTACGATTCTCGGCAAGATAGGCGCCGGCCGGCAACATGTCGTACAGTTTAGAGATCTCTAAGGACGTATCATCAATAATCGGGAAGTCTGCAGGAGCACCGGCGAAGGACTCGATGTCGCGCTTCCACTTGTTGTGTTCGTCCACGCTGTCTACCGAGACCCCCATGACCTTGGTATTGCGCTTGGAAAATTCGGGTAAAAGTCGTGCAACAGCACCGAATTCGGTGGTGCATACTGGTGTAAAGTCTTTTGGATGTGAGAAAAGTATAGCGTATTTATCGCCAATCCAATCGTGAAGACTGATCTGTCCAGCGGTGGAATATACGGTGAAGTCTGGAGCAATATCGTCGATGCGAATAGACATTTTTGCATTCCTTTTGTTGTGTCATCGTCTGTACAAGACACCGATTGGAAAATCGGGACGCCCAGGTAGTAGACATGGCAAGAGGCTTGTAAAGACGTAGAGTTGGCGTGCCTGTGTAGACAGTTGTCTGCAGCGCAGGGCGCGGACGGCGGAATGCAGACTCTTGGTGCGTGCAGTGCTGCGTCCGAAGTGCTGGAAGTGTGGGTTTATAGAACGGCTGTTCGGCGACTCTACCGACCGGTGTATCGTCAGCGCTCCTTCCGTCTACGACCTCCTTCAATGCGGTTTTACACAGATGCAGGCGCCTTTATTGCGGTAGCGCCGGCGGTCGATACCTCCTGCTAACCGTTCTGAACGGAGGCCTGGTCCCCGTACTCAGGTGGATGAGTACCCCTCTGGGGGCGCCATCCGCATGGGCGCTCACTCGGAGCCGGTGCGCATCGCCTGAACCTCCGCGCGCAGGCTCTCTACAGGGGTGAGCGATGGGATTGATGGAAGAAACCGGCGCTAGGGTGCGTTCAGGGCGGCCGCCAACTGACGACGTTGTAACTGGTTACTACTAGGAAGGTGGCGGCCGAACTGGGCACGCCTAAGCGTCGGGTTCGAGATCAAGACCGATGCTCACCCCTGTAGCTCACCGCGGAGGTGCTCAATCTTCTATTGCTGAACGTGCAGGGCTGCGACGGCCAGGCTGGTGTACCCGTACAAGTCGATGTGCTCGCCACCGGGCCGCACGGCGGGGGAGGTCGGCGGGTCGTCGATGAGCAAGCCCAGGTGAAGACGCTCAGTGGCGTCTTGGTCCTGGTAGTGCCACGTCGCTAGACGCGTCTGCTTGAGCCAGTCGACCGCTTTGCCGTGCTCTTCGGCGCTTAGATAGGTGATGTCCGTCTTGTGTGCAGCGCGAGAGATGGGGCAGCCGTTGGGCTGGGCGGTCGGGTCCTCGGTAGTGCAGACCACCAGCGCATTGCGCTCACTCTCAGAGTCGCAGGAGGCGTCCAGCTCGGCGCAGGCGTCGCCCACGACCTCGTCAAAGCAGGTGGCCACATCCGTTAACGGGCCGGTATAGCTCTGGCAGACTGGGTCGCCGCAGGCAGTGTACCAGGTGCCTGCGTCCGCGGAGTCCGAGTCGGTACCGGTATCCATGTTGGAGGTCGGGTCATAGGCGAGCAGCGTAGGTAGCCCGTGCGTAATGGTGAGAATGCGCAAGGTTCACCTCCGGGGACAGTCTTTCATGGATTGTAGTTGATGACGGCTGCTCAGCGACAGGCTGCCCGGCGACAGGTTCCTCGCCGCTTATCACACTGTAAATCGAAAAAGGGCAGTCGATCTGATGAAATGCAGGATACGTGGTCAGGTCGATTGGTATACCACATGTCAAAAAATGTGTCGGAAAGTGTGCCATCGAAAAGTAAATACGACTCCATAACTGGGATATTTCATGAAATTTTCAAGCTCAATGCGCGTTGTTGCACCTCTATTAGTCGCGGCCCTAACCGCCTGCTCTGGATCTACGAGCGGCATGATT
>JBLHSN010000425.1:0-4738 GCA_047626195.1 Myxococcota bacterium | reverse complement strand
ACACGCAGCGGTTCTCGATCTACGACGACGACGACCAGAAGCGTATTGTCAGGGGTCTGCTCGACGAGCTGAACATCGACCGGAAGGCGCATCCGCCAAAGTCCTTCCTGTCGCAAATTGACTTCCACAAGAACCGAGGACGCGGGCCAGACGAGGTGTTGAAGGAACATCGCGGACACGATGTTCAGACCCTTCTTCGGGTGTGGCGCCGGTACGAAGAGTCTCTGCTTGCCGCTGATGCGCTTGATTTCAACGACCTTATCGGTAAGGTGGTCATCCTGTTCCGTGACCATGCCGAGGTGCGTGAGAAGTGGCAGGAGCGCTTCAAGTATGTATTGGTTGACGAATACCAGGACACCAACCGGCTGCAGTATGCGCTGCTTCGAGTGTTGGCTGAGCCGCAGCAAAACATTGCGGTTGTGGGGGACGACGACCAGTCGATTTATGGCTTTCGTGGTGCGGATATCACGAACATTCTTTCGTTCGAGAAGGATTACCAAGAAGCAAACGTCATTCGATTGGAGCGGAACTATCGCTCGACTCCCAATATTCTGGCGGTCAGCAACGCTCTGGTCGCCAAAAACAAGGGGCGGATGGAGAAGCGTCTTTGGACCGAGGGAGATCCGGGTAGCAAAGTGCGTATGGTCCGTCGGGCGAACGCGAGGGACGAGGCTGAATGGGTAGCAGATGCCGCCCAGTTGATGCAGCGTCGCGGTGCTGAGTGGGAAGACATCGCTGTTATCTACAGGACAAACGCAACGTCTCGTGTGTTTGAGCAAGCCATGCAACGGCGTGGCATTCCCTATCGGATTGTAGGTGGGCGCAAGTTCTACGCACGGCGGGAAGTCCGGGACATCCTTTGCTATTTGCGCCAGCTGACCAATCCCGCAGATGATGCCGCGTTCTTGCGGGTGTGCAATGTCCCGACGCGTGGCATTGGCTCGAAAGGTCTTGGCGACCTTCGAAAAGAGGCGAGTACGCGAGGCGAGCCTCTCTTGGGAGTTGCCAAAGGCATGACCTCGGGGTCTGCGCGGTCGCGAAAAGCGATTGGCGCCTATGCTGAACTCATCGAGTCGCTGACTAAGTGGTCGCACGAGCTGACCCCAGCGGAACTGGTGGCGAAGGTCATCAAGGAGTCTGGCTACCAAGCCATGTTGTCGGCGGAGAAGACACGTGAGTCAGAGGGCCGGCTGGAGAATCTTAATCAGTTGTGCATCGATGCTGCGGACTTTGAGCACCCAGACCCACATGCCAACGACTTCGAGACCTTGGCTGGCTGGCTCGACTCGGTGGCCCTCACTGGGCAAGATGAGCAGATTCCCGACGGCGGGTTGTTGACGCTCATGACCGTGCACAACTCCAAGGGACTCGAGTACCCCATCGTGTTCGTGGTTCATATGATGGAAAAACAGTTTCCTCATGCACGTTCATTGGATGAGGAGGGGGGAGTAGAGGAAGAGCGGCGGCTGGCCTATGTGGCGTTTACCCGAGCCAAACAGCAGCTCATCATCACGTACAACCTAACAGGCCCGTCCTTCGATTACGCCAGTCGGGGGGGACCATCAGACCCGGCAGAACCGTCACGGTTCCTCTTCGGACTGCCTGGTGAGTGCTTGGACGGTGACTTGCCTGATGTGGAGCCCCACGCGGCACAAGTACAAGCGCAGGTCATTCGCAAGAAGACCCTCCACGACCAAAAGCTACAAGCGTTCATTGAGCGTCAGAAAGAGAACGCTGCGGTCGAGGCGGAAGAGCCCGAGGACCTACGGCTGATGGAAGTGGAGTCGATGGACCAAATCTCGGCGGGTGTTCGAGTGCACCATCCCCGATTTGGTGTGGGTACAGTCCGTATGCTCCGTGGTCGAGGCCCAGTAGCGCAGGTATTTGTCGCGTTCTCTGGGGGCCGAACAAAGTCTGTTCGCCTTGGCGACCCTAGCCTTCAGCTGGTGATTGACTAGAAGGGTTCCCATCTGCGGAGGTCCGCCGGCGACTCGCATTGTCGGTCCTGCGCTGGCTTCGGGTGCGATGCCCTGCTAGCGTGTGGCCTGCCAAGGATTCGTGCCCAACCCATGACCGTTACCTGTCCAGCTTGTTCTTCGCGCTACAAGTTAGAGGATACTCGGCTTGGGGGTCAGGGTGGCAAAATCACCTGTCCGAGTTGTGGTCATCTGTACGTGGTACGACAGCCTCAGGTGGATTCTGTGACCGTCAAGGATAGTTGGCTGGGCGATGAATCCGCCGAAGACCCGGCAGCATTGGTCACAAACCCAGGGGACGGCCACGTGGAACTTGAGACCTACGATTTCAGCACTCGCGGGGTCATCCTGCGAGTTCGGCAAGGCCTGATCGACCAGGAGTTCCATACCTTCGCAGAGGTCAAAGAAGCCCTGCGTGACGGTAGCGTTGACTATTCGGACGAACTTTCTACCAACGGGATCCTGTGGTTGGCCATCACAGACACCGCAACGCTGGAAACGCGGTTGACCGGGCTTCGGGCCCGCTTGGATGCTGGCGAGGTGATTGCCCAGCGCACCAAATCACCTCTGGTGATTGGAGACGATGAAGGCGACGAGGATGCGCCGACCATGATCGTGCGCGCGTCATCGTTGAACTTGGACTTCGATCCTGATGAAGAGGACGAGCCACCCCCCCCGGCGGCGGCCTTGTTTGACCAGCAAGCCGAAGACCCAGAGACGGAAGCGGTGGATGCCCCACCCGAGTCGGCTCAGTCTGCTGCGCCTCCGGTGACTCCTACACTGAAAGCCCAAGAGCCCGAGAAGCGTTCCATGATTCCAATGGTTTTGCTTGTTTTGGTTGTACTGGCGGTGATTGCGCTGATCTTGTACAGACAGGGCGCCTTTGCCGGACTGCAGGGGTAGATCGTGACATTGACCTGTGAGAGCTGTGCCACCGAGCACGTCATGGAACCGCCCGAATGGGTCTCGTCATCAGGGCGGGCCTTCCGCTTCCGCTGTTCAACATGCGGGCACTCGCAGATGGTCGCAGCACCATCGAGTGACGGTCCGGTATCGGTGGAAGAACCTTCGTCGGAATCCGAAGGCTCCATTTATCTAAAGCAAGATGGAAAGGTGTACCTCGTCCAAGGATGGCAGACGCTGTCCCAATGGATTGAAGAATCACGCATAGGGCCTGAGGACCTCATCTCGGAAGGTGGTGTCCGCTGGGAGCATGTGAATGAACGTCCTGAAGTTGCCCATCTGTTCGCTTCTGAAGTTGGGCCTGTTGTACCGGTCGACGCAGATGCACTTCCGTTTGATGCCACCCCGGGCCCAGCACCAGAACTGGCGTCCATGACAGACGCACCTGCCCGGAACGACAACCGATTTGGTGGTGTCCCGACCGGCCTGCCGCCACTTCCCGTACTGGGTGCAGTAGACCTTGGCGCGACTGCGTCGGAAGCAGCGCCTGCTCCAGAAGACGTGTCTGGGGAAAATACGCCTAACGACTTTCAAGACGAGCTCGACGTACTTAGCGTCGCCGGTGACGAGATTTTCGAAGAGAACATCGATGACGACGAGCTCGGCGATCAGGGCCTCACAGAAGAATTGATGCTCGATGAGACGCCAATGGATGAGCTGCTCACCGAGGAGCCATCACCCAAGGAGGAGTCAATCGATGACCCGTTCGGCGATCCGTCGCAGGACGTCAGTACCTTGGACGATGAAGAGCTTTTCGCCGATTTTGATTCTAAGCAAACAGCTGAGCCGGCGCCGTATAGCGGCGACGAGTGGTTGGAGCCGAAGCCGGCGTCCCCGTGGCGGCTGGTCGTGGCGGTTGGAGTCACCCTGATTGCCCTTCTGGCTGTTGGCTGGTGGGTGTGGTCCAACAACGCTGTCGGCCCAACAGACGATGTGGAGCTTGGAAGCGCCCTGACGACGGCACCCGAACTTGCAGTCGTTCCAGATGGGGGGATGGACCTTGGGACTGACAACGACTCAGACGTAGACAGTGGTTCGCCGGAAGTCGACAGTGATGTCGGCAGCGGCGTAGAAAATGATTCAGCAGCCCAGATAGCTGCTGAAGGAGCGGACGTCTCGGTTGCTGCCGTAGAGCCGACCCCAGAGCCGGTTGTCGCTACTCCCGAACCTGTGGTTGCGGAGCCGATGTCTGCTCCTTTGACGCCACGCCCGGCGCCGGCGGTGCGCTCAGTGAGCACCATGATCGATGTTGGATGGTCGAAAGTCGATGGAGGTAATCTCTTGGGTGCCGCCGCCGAGTTTCAGGCAGCTCTCGTCGCCCGACCCGGCAGTGGTGAAGCTAATCTCGGCTATGGCTACGTGCTTGTTGAACAGGGGCGCGCCAGCCAAGCGGTGCGGTACTTGTGCTCAGCTCGTGACAACGCCAGTGGGAGCACAGCCGCCGAGGCTCGTGGAATCCTGAGTCGTCTCGAACTCACCTGCGACTAATTCGACCCCTTGGGTTACCCCGGCGCCGCCGAAGAGGAGCACACCATGTCCGACCGTAAGCAAGAAGACGAGTACTTCGCCCGCCAAGACGCCGCGAAGTTGGCCAAGCTCCGCGCGTCAGCGCTCGCCGACAAGATGGGCGAAGAGCTGGATAATTTAAAGGATCTACATTTCCACCGGTGCGGTCATTGTGGCGGTGCGATGCACACCAAGCCATTTCGTGGCGTAGAGATCGAGGTGTGCGACGACTGCGGAAGCGTCTTGCTCGACCAAGGAGAGCTTGAGAAGCTCTCCGGTCAGGATGAGAGCGG
>JBLHSN010000424.1:0-4762 GCA_047626195.1 Myxococcota bacterium | reverse complement strand
TCGTGGGTGTGAATCTCGACGCCCACGTGGCCCCACTTCAGCGTGAGGTCGGGGTGATGGCCTGCCGCCTCTGCGAGCTCACCGATGGCGTTGACGAAGGCCAAGGCCTTGGCGAAGTTCGAGAAGCCGTACGCCCGCGACAGGTGGTGCTCGTCCACTACTTCCCAGCCGGAATCGAGTTGGGTGAGCAGCTCGGTGATGCCGCTGCCCTTCAGAGGCAACGCGCCGCCACGACAGGGTTCACACACGCGCTTTGAAAGTTCAGACATCGATCTATCCTCCAGATGGAGTGGGTAACCTCGCACAGCGGGTCTGCGTTTGGTTGGGTCATGGGCGCGATGTCACATCTCTTCGCAACTTCGGTGAGCCAAGTCCGGTTGCGCTCCCCATGAACCGGAGCCCGAGGGTCAGAGGGTCAGGGCGCGGACCGGCAAAGGCGAACGCCGATGTCTTTGTGCCGAAAGAACGGTTCGGCCCCTCCGCAGCCCATGATTCGCCCAATGTCCGGCTGGTCAGCATGACTACCGCCGCGGTACCAACGCCACACAGCGAGGCTAGACGCACAGCCAATAGGGCGCGCCCACATCCCGTATTGTACCGTCCGCGTAGGAGCCGAATTCGACCCGTCGTTCGTCCATTCCAGCACCTGTCACACGGCTTGTCTTACCGCCCATCTCAAACGTACCCCCCGGGATGCCTCGGAAGGCCATCTCCACACCACCGGGCAGGGTCACTCGGGAACACACACGCCGCATACAGACCCCGAACATGCTGCCCCGAGGCGAAGGGGTACGTGGGCAGCAGGTCGGACTCTCCCGCAGGTCGTGCCAGGGCCGACCCGTCCGACATCCGCAACAAGTGGGGTCCTTACACGTGGAAGCCACCGACCTCGGTCATCGCTTCATCTAGGGAGCAGAGCCGCCGACGCCACCGCCAATCCAAGAATGAGCAGCCCCAGCGCCACACGAGTGGTCACTGCTTCCGGCGATACCCATGCCAGAGCCGCGAGCAATAAAGGGACCGGAGCGAAGATCAAGGCCGCGAAGCCAGACCGCGACGCCCGAACGCCCGCGTTGTCCTTGGCGACCTGAGGCTGTGCAGGCCGAGTGGGCGCAAGTAGGCGCTCGGCATGGATAGGCGGGCCCACCAGAACCTGCAGACGATGCCGCCACGATGGTGCCAGAGCGGCTGCTCGAGACAGGTCGCGCCAGAAAACAAGGTTATCCCAAAGCGGATTGACGTCTTGAAAGGGCGTGGTGAGGCCCACGATCGGCTCCTCTTCTTCGACCTGGAAGGTACCGAAGAGCCGATCCCAGATGATGAAGATACCGCCGTAGTTGCGGTCCAAATACTTCGGCTGGGTGCCATGGTGTACCCGGTGGTGCGACGGCGTATTGAATATCCACTCCAGCGGGCCGAGCTTGGGCACGTACCGAGTGTGCTGGAGGAACTGGTACAGCAGGTCGAACACCACAATGCCCAAAATCACTTCAAGCGGCAGGAAGAGTGCGAGAGGAAGAGCCCAGATCCACGCCACCAAGTTCTGAAACAGGGCCTGACGCAGGGCAGCAGCGAAGTTGAACTCGGAGGCGGCGTGGTGTACCGCGTGAATGGCCCAAAGAACCCCCACTTGGTGGTGGTGGCGGTGCCGCCAATAGCTCTGGAAGTCGTACGCCATGAGGCCCACCAACCAGGTCCACGGCGAGTCCACAGGCAGGGTCGCGGGCGTCAGGCTTGCCACCGCCAGGAACGGAATGATGACCAGCGCCTTGGTGAAGCCATCGAAGACCTGAAACAG
Source organism: Myxococcota bacterium (assembly GCA_047626195.1). GTDB lineage: Bacteria > Myxococcota_A > UBA796 > UBA796 > CAJXTB01. Next base: position 2,964 of record JBLHSN010000424.1, on the reverse strand, counting down.
GGCGCCATGACCGATATTTGCCACGACCTGCGACAGCCCGTATCCGCCGTCTCTGCGCTTGCGAGACCAGGCGAACTCAAGGCCAATGAGCACCGCGAACAGCACAAATCCGATGGAGAGAAGCTGGCCCTCAGACATGTTCGGCCCCCGACAGTCCCCAAGCCCCAGCAAGTGTGGAGAGCATGCTCAACACCGGCTCGGACTGGCCGGATTCGCCATAGCATTGGCCCACCGCCAGACCATTGAACACCGAGAACACGAAGAACGGCACGCCGGACTTAAACTCGTCAGGCACGCCGGACACCGGGTTGAGCTCGTCGAAGGCCTGTAGCACCCGCGCATCAAAGCGCTCCATCATGGGCTGCATCGCCGCCCGTAGTGACGCAGTCGTGCGCGAGGCCACGGCGAGCTCCAGCCAGGCAATAAACGGCGGGCCTTGCCACTGCTCCCACAGCTCCAACAGCAAGACGTCGACCGCCGGAAGTGCCCTCCCCCGACGTGCCTGAACAAACGCCTCGACCCGCGCTTCAAGGACATGCTCCAGGGCCGCGACCAGCATCTTGTCTCGGGTGCGGAAGTGATAGAGCAGGGTGCCCCGCGCAACTCCGGCCCGCCGACAAACGGCAGCCGTAGAGGTCCCCGCGTAGCCCAGCTCCATAAGCGTCTCGAGGGTTGCCTCGAGCAGGTCTGCGCGAGTCTCTTCGGCACGCGCTTGAAGTGGCTTCGTTGAATCCGTCATGGCTGACTGTTTATCAGCTCTGGGGAAAACCGTCACTACTGATTGTTTCTTTGGGGGATTCTTTCCACTCGCACGATCAACCGACGCCGGACTCACCGGAGCAACACCATCACGGAACGAACGCGCTCGACGTGCCTACACCCACAACCAGGTCGGCCGGAACATCGGCCCAGACCGCGTCGGATACTGGCGGAATGACGTCTTGGAATCCGCGCTGGGTTCGCTCCCAAAGGGTTCGTTCTTCGGCACGGCGCAATACCTGGACCCTTTGGCGTGGGAGCTCGGTCTAGCCGCCTTGTAGGACCAATGAGCGAGGCAACGAGAGCGCCGCAGCCGCTTGCCCGACCGCTTCGACACCGCCGCCTCTGTCGAACGGGACTGTCCGACATGAAATCGTCATGCGAACATGTGGGCAACCCAAGAGCACCCTAGGCAGGCGTCATCGCTTCGGCCACTACCAGTCACCCTGGTAATCAATGGCGGTGGGCAGCTCTTCGATGAGGATGGTCGACCGGCGCGGACCGCCGTACAACTGGGAGCGAAAGCCGTAGTAGCGATGCTCGAATCCGATGGTGTGTTCACCAGCAGACAGCTCGAATGTGGTGTCGCACACGACGGGTCCGTGGAGGTCATCGTTGGTGCCCCAGCCACGGACGTAGAGGTAGTCGCAGTAGTCCTGCCGGACTCCGTCGATGATAGGATGGATGATGAGGCCGGCCTGTTGGGCGCTGCCAACGCCAGTCGTCGCGTGCAGGTACGTCATCGCCTTAAAGTAGACTCGGACGTTTCCACCATTCGTTTGGATGGTGTAGCTCTGCGGCAAGGTGTAGTACTGCCACGCGCTCGATCCCGCGCGGTTCGAGTCACTCCGCAGTCGGTCGGCTACGAGCAACCGTCTCTGACCTTGCGCTGCCGTTGCACTCTCAAGGACCTGCCACGCCGACCCATCACAGATCGCGCCGCTGGCTAGGCTGGCGTCGTACCCGATGGCTCCCGGAGTGCTGCATGCGGCCGTCGCGTTGATGATCGGAACCGCCCCTGCAACTGCGGCGCTGTCCGCTGTTGCTGCATGCTCGGCTTCGGATGCACGTTCGGCGAGCACCGCTTCATCGGCCGTCGCGGCGTGGTCTGCCTCGGATGCCAGCTGAGCGAGGATAGCTTCATCCGCGGTGGCGGCGTGGTCTGCCTCGGATGCCAGCTGAGCGAGGATAGCCTCGTCCGCCAAGAGTGCGCTGTCTGCCGTAGTCGCATGGTCAGCCTCACCAGCGAGGTCTGCGTAGGTCGCCTCATCCGCCCTACCTGCGCTCGACGCGTAGTCGGCCTCGTCCGCAGTTCTGGCGCGGTCCGCGCTCTCAGCCGTCACCGAGGACTGAGCTCGAATGGCTTGAGGAACACCCTGAACGGGCTGGCGAGGCAATAGGGGTGAGCCGTCGACGGAGATGACCATCCACGCGTCAGAGTTCATGACCCCCTCCAAGTTCCGGCCAGCATCATCAGCGCCGTCGAGCATCAAGCTGTAGTAGCCATCCTCAATGACCAGGTCATCATAGGGCTTGGCCCACACCTCGGAGCCACCGGTTGCGCGGTCGAAGAACTGGACCGTCAGCGAGTGCGTTCCGTTGATAGGACCGCCTGCGGGGTCGACAAGTTGACCTTGCGTGGCCAACGGCGCGGCAGTAGCTGTGCTCAGTGCAAGTAGGGCCAACAGCAAGGTAGTGCACATGGTCTCTCCGGTTCGATGCCCGATACAGTACACCAACTGCAGCGTAATCCAACCTTTCGTCGCGTAGGTCCACTGCTAAATCAGCCCCACTCCAAGTGGTTAAGCGCTGGGTCAAATGGCCGAGTGACCCGACTTAGAAGTGCCGAAGTCAGCGGAGAATAGGCCACGCTGTGAAAGAGTCATGCGCTCCTTTTTTACTGCTGCCATTGGGTCCGTTGCCCAGGCCGTGCCCATGGAGTTCGGACATCAAGGCCGGTTGCTCGACGCCGACGGGGCTGCGGTCAATGCCACGGTTTCGCTTCGATTCTGCCCGTGCGACGCAGCCAACGCCGCGCTGAACGTCTAGGAGGCAGTCCACAGACTCGCTGGGCATACACTACGACTACCCCATCTTCCTACGCTGATGGGTGTAGACCTCGTCGCGCTGGGCAGCCGCTCCAGCACAGGAACCCACGATGACGCCCAAGAACGGCAATAGACGCACCACATACCGCTCGTGCAA
>JBLHSN010000423.1:0-4782 GCA_047626195.1 Myxococcota bacterium | reverse complement strand
GTACAATTGGTGCTTCTCGTTCCTGCGACGAACACGCACACATTAGACTCAACAACACGACGTTATGTACTTGGGTTCTCCGACCATCTACCACTATACGCGAAGTAATAAAGCGCTGTGGTAGATCGCCGCGTTATGCACTCTCTATGCGAATTCTCATCATTGGCGCTGGTGCAATCGGCCAGGTATTCGCTCGACACTTCCATCTGGGCGGGGCCGAGGTTCATCTGCTGGTCCGGCCACGTCAGCAAGCGATGGCACAAGCCGGACTGCCGCTGTACCCGCTCAACGACAAGCAGTACCGAACTACACCAGACAAGTTGAAGCTGACGGTTCACGTGGACCAGGACAGCGCTCTAAAGACGCCGTTCGATCTCATTGCCCTGGCGGTCTCGTCGACCGCACTGCGCAAGGGCGACTGGCTGGCGCGCTTAGGAAGCGACCGTGGTCAAGCCGGCATCCTAGGTCTGTCGGGCTCTGTGACAGATGCCGACCTTATCGCGAAATACTGCTCCGGTGCGGACATCGCCTGGGCCATGCTCGCCATCATCAGCTTCACTGCTCCACTACCCGGCGAAGCGGATGTGGAGCCGGGTATCGCTTACTGGCTGCCACCGTTTTCGAGGATTGCCATGTCCGGTCCAGATGCGGTGATGACGCCGGTGCTGGACACGTTGTCTCGTGGTGGCTTGCCGGTCAAACGTGTGGAGAACGTGCGTGTGGACGCTGCCTTCGCCAGTCCCATCCTCACCCAGACCATCCATGCGCTGGAGTGTGCCGATTGGTCTTTCAGCACCCTGCGACGGGACCGAGAACTGCTGCCCCTAGCGGTCGCGTCCATGCATGAATCATGGGCACTGGCCGAGACCGTCCACAGTCAGAAGCGTCCATTTGGACTCGGTTTTGTTCGCCCCATATCCATGCGGCGAGTCTTAACGGTCTCCCGATGGGCCGTTCCTTTCCCGCTGGAACGATTCTTTCAGTACCACTACACAAAAGTCGCCGACCAGACTTTGTTTCTAGCCGACGCACACCTGAAGAGCGCCGCTGAACATGGCGTCGAAATGCCGGCAGCCACGGAGCTCCTACATCGCATCAGGGTACGACGGGCTTCGCTTCCGTCTGCCTAGACCCACTCAACGGCCAGGCACGAAGCCCACCCTCTGAGCCCCGTCATCGACAATGCTGTTTGGGCGACGCTTCGTTATCCGATGCCCCGATGCGCGCACGCGGTGCTAGAACGAGCTCCGACCCCGCTGTGAGGCCGCGAACGAGCAGTATCGCCCGAGCGTGAAGGGCAGGGCATGACCGGGGTTGCTGAACGCTACACGCTGACCAACGGTATGCAGCTGACATGCGTTACCGGCCGCCTACGTCGCCACAAGAGGCTGTGTCGATGTACCGGGCTGCCTAGCACCGAGTCTGCCCTTGCAGAACAGCGAGAGTTGAGAGTGTTCAATCTGGGTCCCCGTCGCCCCCACCCCTGGAAGGTTGTAGACAACGGAACAAATCGACACACAAAGATCGGTCCGTTCTCAAGCGCAGTTATGGGCGGGCAGTGCCTCTGCCTGCAGCCTAGTGGCCGATCCGTAGTGGCCAGTCTTGGCGCAATGCGGCCTGCGCGACGTTCGACTAGAAAAGTCCCGTATGGGTGTTTCGCAAGGCCGGCAAATCTAGAAATACCAAAGATGCATAACACAAAATTCACCAAATATATATTTCTTACATCCAATAGTATTTCAGAAGGATGAGGAAAAACAGTCAGCAGACTCCGCTTAAGGGCCAGTCATAGCCGGCCGATGTAATGAGGGCTTAAGCTCAGTCGGGACCTCAATGACAATTGAAGAATTATTTCCTGGGAAGATGGGGCGTGTAGAACTCACACGTGTGGCCATATCATTGCGCCTTCCAGACCTGATGCGAGCCAAGCCAAGTGACCCCGTCAGCCCCGAGTTGCTCACACATCTCCAAGACGCTCTGAAGCAAGTGAGGAAGGAATGACCTGGCCATTACCCTCATTGTACGAACGGATTCACGATCCCGTATCGACCGATGGCGAACCGCTGGCTCTCTACTGCACCCCCTACAACGACAGACTTCACAAGACCTTGCGGCTGGACCCCGGCTTAGAAATGGACGGGACTATTCAGGCTGCAGCAAGCGAGAGCACGGCGCAAATACCCTCCTCAGCCGCTAGAGACCTGTCTAGCGACACGTCCAACGCACATATCCATATCGCACACCATAGGTCTACGAAGCTGGGCATCGGAACCATCGGCCTGTCGCGAACGGCTCCACAAGGTGCCACCGTTCGGGCTCCCGTGTCCCACTACGACTCCTTCTTGCGCCAAGCCGTTGGACAGCCTTTCGCCACAGCGCACACCCCGTTCGATGCCGGATATGCCGCTGGCGTCGCGGCATTCATTTACGAACCATCTCATACTGGCTTCCCCGCACAGATCGGGGAGTATCCATCCACCGGGGCCAGTCCGGTCACCGTTGAACTCGACAGAATCAACGTAGGTTCTGTCTTTCCAGGCGTAGGCTACCAAGCACACAATGCCGGCACACCCCCACCGCCATGGCCCGACACCCAGGTGGATGAAGCCTCTGTTGCGGCAACCCTCACCACGCTGAATCTGTGCGGCAACGAAGACGGTCTGTTCCCCCGGTTCGCGGTCATACTGACTCGCCATTTCGCCAGCTTCTACAGCTGTCAACCGTTTGAGTTCATTCCGAAGACCGACGCATTCGACATGCGCGACGCCGCCGAGCTGCTGTGTACCGACACCGCCCACCGCGACGCCTTCCATGCGTATACGGACCAGGTTCACGGCTTCATCACCAAGCCGTCCAATGACCTGCTGTGTGCGCGTATCTACAACCACTACGAGTCCCGCGGCTGGCTCGACATGTACGCCAAAGCCACCCACCCCATCCCCCACTTGGCGGCGGGAGCAGCGTCCGGCATCGTGAGCCTCCTCTACAGCGCCGACATTGCAGCGCGTCCCGCTCTGGACCTCGACTTCTACACCCGCGTGTTCGAGTCCAAAGGCTCTTTCGAGCCCGAGCAAACGGCCTCATTCGCGATGGGTGATGGATTCACCGAAATCGTTGCACGCCGATGAACACGTTCTTCGCCGAAGTCAACGCGCGCTGCCAGCGCGGCATGCGCACTCGCTACACCATGCAAGAGATTCCCGAATCCATTGCGGATGACGTACCGGCACTCTTCGAAGCCCCCCCACGACGTTGTGCAGAGACCTGGGGTACTGTCACAGCGCACCGCCTACTGCTTCCATGCGGATTTGAGCTGGAGTTCGGCCACCGCCCCGGGTGTGTGGCACCACTGCTCCGCTTTTCCTCCACTGAATATCAGGGCGCGGCAGCCCGACACACTGTGAAGGCGGCTTTGACAGCAGCGGTTCTGGTGAAGGCCGCATGATTGCTCGAAGTAAAACGGTGCTGAGCCGCTTCGCTTTCGTAGTGGACATCGGTCGAGACTTGGCCAGTTGCACCACACTCGAAGACCTCACAGATACGCTCACCCAGGGTCTAACTCAGCTCTTCAGCCGTCCCATTCACTGGTGCACGAGCCAGGCAGACGCGCCAGCTGACACCCCCAATGACCTCTGGGCCGAGTCCGTCCATCAGCACAGGGACTGGTGGAGATGGTCCATCACCGGACCCGACGGCAGCACCGCAAACCTTGTCCTTCAGCACGCCACGCTGTCCGAAGAGGAACGAGGAGTAATCGAGTCTTTCGCAGACCAAGCCGCGTCATTATGGTCTACGTTCGACAACTTTCACATGCTGGAGTCTCTCGTCGCCAACGAAATGGCCGCTACCGTCGGGCGCGAAGAGAAAATTCAGATGATTCTGGACAGCATGCGGGACGTGCTCATTGTCTGCGACTTAGCAGGCGCCCTTACCGAGGTGCGCTCCGACAAGGCCGCCGCATGGTTTGGCGCCGCCGATGTGGGACAGCCCATATGGGAGACCTTGTTCCCCTACGACCCACGGCGGGCGGCTCTCTTTGAGATGGGTTGGCTACAGCTCAATGAGGGCTGGATGCCCTTCGACGTCTGCATTGACCAGCTTCCATCACGGATGCAGACATCCGAGGGGCGCACGCTTTCCCTTCACTACTCGCCAGTGAGAATCAAAGGCGAAAGCATGGCCGGTGTTGTCGTCACTGCCGGCGACATTACCGCCTTGGTACAATCGGAACGCGCCGAACAGGAGGGTCGCGAGCTGGTTGCCATTGTCCAACACATGGCGAAGGATGCTGTCGCATGTCGCGCGGCGCTCTCCGACCTTCGCCACATGGTTAATGATCTGGAACAGGCCACATTACCCGTCGCCCAGCGCATTCTGCACACCCTGAAGGGCAACTGCGCTTCCCTAGGACTGCTTCGAATGGCCGAAGTCTGTCACTACCAAGAGGACCGGCTGGCCGAAGACACAGCGTTCCTGCCTAGCGTCATCCGCGAGATTACGGGCGCGTGGTCGACAGCCGAGGCCCTCGTCACCCCACTGATGCCGAGCGACGATGCTCTCAACGTATCCGAGGGAGCGCTCGATGAGGTCTTGAGCTTGATGCACACCAGACAATTCGACCTTGCCAAACGGCTGATGAAAACCTGGCGATATCCAGCTATCGACGTTACTTTCGGCCAGTTCACTGACGGCCTCAATACACGAATCGCCTCGTATGGAAAGTCGGTCAAGCTGTGCATTGTCACCAACGAACTCCACATCCCGTACCAAGGCGCTCAGGGG
>JBLHSN010000422.1:0-4815 GCA_047626195.1 Myxococcota bacterium | reverse complement strand
CGGTCGCCGTCATCTAGCAGGTGAACCCTCGTATTTCCGCGCATCTGCTGGGCAGCAATCACCGTTAGGCGAACCAGATTCACGCTCTCAGCGAACGTAGGAATGAGCACGTCCACCACACCATCTAAAGGTCCTCTGGCGACGGGGGTGTCCGCATCGCGCTCGGGCAGGAGCAGGTAAAAAGCAAGCCCGGTGGCAAACAAGAAGACTTCGGCTCCTAAAAAGGGAAGCGACCACACCAGCGGGGCATCGGACAGGGTGTAGAAGAGGCGCCACAGCAGGTAGGCGACCCCGGCGACGGTATAGACAAGGACCACAAGTGAACGTGTCATCACGGTTCTCCACACAACATTGGAGGGTCCGATAGTGCGGGAGCAAGCGCCGCTAGGAAGGCGCCACCATCGGACTCTGCGGTGGTCATGCACTCGGTGCCCGCGCCAAAGGCCACACCCAACGCACCTGCACGGGCGACGTCATCGCGGTGGGCGACAAACTGGAGCACCCGGTCGTCAACATACCGGCCGCACGTATTGTCTAGGTCCGGCGTACCCATCGGTACCTGCCACCACAGGTGTGGAACCTGCGTCCTGTCGGTGAGCTCACCCGCCCATTCTAACGCACGAGATAGGCTGGGCTGGTCGCCCGTCCAGCCATCACCGTCAAAACCGGCGTCCCGGTCACTCGCCTCGACCACCAGAACGTCTGCATCCAGACCCGCAGCCTGTAGAAACATCACGGTCCGTTCAGCATGGGCGTTGACGTCTACACGGCGACGCGTACGCATGAGGTCGTGGCCCGCTGCCCAGGCACTGACATGCACCCCGAGCATGGCGTCCGGCGCGTTTTCGGACAGCAATGCCCGCCAGCACGGAATGAGAGACGACGCATTCGAGGGCATCGCTGCGCACTCCGGAACGCCCGACAGGTCGACTGTCACCGCGCTTGGGTCAGAGCTCGCCTTGTGAAGGAAGCCAAGCAGGTCTGGCTCCACATGAATCAGCACGGGTCCGGCGTTCGAAAGAGTCGAAGCGGTGAATCGGAAGTCCGACAACCAACGACTGACCAAGCTCTCATTGGCTAATGCGTCAATCTCCGCCTGTCCCTCCACGTTACCCGACACCGATAACCAAGTGTAGTAGGTGATCATGGAAGCCTGCTGCGATCCGGCAACGAAGTCCACCGCAATGCGCCCAGGCGGCAAGTTGTCGTCTTGCCAACACCCCCACCAGCCACAGCCATCGGGGTTCTCGCATGAGATGCCGTCGATATCGCAGGTCTGGCAAGACGCACAACCCGGGTCAGGAACGGGTCCGGCCAAGTAACGATAGCGAAGTGGAAACCCGGTATTCTGCGCCGTCTCGTCGTAGACTTGAGCGCCAAAGGCCAGCTCGGTCATGCCCCAACGCAAACCAACGGTCTGGGCCGGGCAATCTCGAGGAACGGTCTCGACAGCGTGTTGACCACAGCACGAAACCGTCAAGCCGCCCACGGCGACGGCGGCGATTCCAGCAATGGCCCAGGGTTGCATCGCTGCGCGCTATCGCTAGGGCTCGATGTTGTCGATTCAAACCGGACACCCTCACCGTCTGGTCGGTGTATCCGGCCTCATCAACGGCATTGTAGACCGAGCTGTTCAGACCACTCTCCCAGGCTCGGTGGAGCGGATTCAGAGTGCCAAAAACAAGGATAGTCGCATGGATAATAAAGCAAGAAACTTTGTTATCGTTCAGATTATCTCTGGGCTAATCAACCTGGTCATTATGTCCCTAGGATGGGCCCTGGTAGGAACGACTTTTGGCGGCACAGTTTCCGCCGTGTTTTGCGCCGTGATTACGCCGGGAATGTGGTTGTTTCCCGTCGGCGCCCTGTGCGGTTTTGTCGGCGTACTGCCAATGATTCCAAGGCCTCTCGCCTCCAATCCGGATGGTTTTTCGACCTCGAGGCCCCTCATCGCCTTCCCACGAGCCGTTTCCGAGCGCCTGTGCCTGCAGCCCGGCTCCTGCATCGTGGGCGTGGACGGTAGGCCGCCGGTGGTGATGCGGGTGAGACGTCGTCGCATTAGGCCGCCAAAGCGGAAGCAAATAGGGCGGCACTGAGCGGCCGCAATGCGATTGCGACCACACCTCGGGGTACGGTCTGCTTGGCGGCTAGCGTAGGTAGGCCCATCTTGGGTCACGGCTGGTTTGACGGAACGGGGTCGTCCGCATCGCGCCCGCAATCGGACGCGCCTGGCGCTACGGGATGCCGTGCACCACAGCGAGTACCGGCTCATCCATGTAGTCGGTGCCGCTCACCAAGGCGCACGCATGGTAAGTACACGCGACGATCCCCGTGGCCGGTCGAGGCAGTCCCACCACCAAGTCCCCAGGGCCGGTTCCGCCGCCGGCCTGACCGAGCGGGCCCGCCGTGTTGTTGCCCCAACAGTCGACGGTGCCGTTGTCGAACAACGCACACGTGTTGCGATGACCCAAAGCCACCTTGGCCACGTTCGCGACCTCTGGAACCTGTGTGGGCGTGGGCTGGTTGGGCGTACTGTGGCAGGTCTGCGACGCGGGGAACCCCAGCACCCCATACTCTCCCCGTCCCCAGCAGCTGAGCTCGCCGGTCGCGTGGTTGACGCAGGCTCCGGCGTTGCCGACACCGCGAGCCACTCCAGTGATATCTGTCAGACCGCTCGCTGTGACCGGGGTCGTGGTGAAGTCACTGGCCAAGGTGGCGATGCCGTTGCCGAGCTGGCCGAAACGGTTGTTCCCCCAACTTTGCACCGTGCCATCGCCATTGCGCACACAGAAGAAGGTGTGGCCCGAGCCTCCTCCGAACCGCTCAACCGGGTCGGTCAAGCCCGAGATCGGCTCGGTGGGCGCGTTGGTGTCGAACTTGGATCCCCAACAGTAGACCGACCCATCGGTCAGCAGGGCGCATGTGCCATCCATGTCGCCGGCACTGGATTGTGCGCCAGCGAGGGTGTCCCCGATTCCGAGTACCGAAACCGCGGTATTGGAGTTGGTACTTGATTCTTGGCCCAGGTTGCCACCGCCAAACCCGTCACCCCAGCACTGTATGCTTTCATCGGCGTTGATCGTGCACGAATGCTGCTGTCCAGCAAACAGGCTGAACCCCTGCGCTCCCGGCCCCTCGACCACCTCGTTGCGACGCACCAAGGCTCCGTCCGGCACTGCGGCCCCGGGCTCGATGATGGCCCAGATGCTCAGCGATGCATTCGTGCGGCTGCAACTCTCACAACCAGCGCCGTAGACCACGTACGGCCAGCGCATGGGCCCGGCGCTTCCACCTCCAGTCCGCCCGAGGATGCCGAATCCGCTGGCTGCGAGGGTCGACCCGCAGGTCCGCGAACACCGCTTCCACGGCGCTCACCACCCGAGGGTCTTCGGTCGCCAGCATTGCCTCAGTGACGACATCGTGCGCCGCATTATCGAGGTTATAGCTACCGAATACTGCGAAACTCTCGTCGACCAGGACGAGCTTGCTGTGCTCCCCGCCCTGGACTTCATGCACCGCAACACCGGCGCCGAGGAGCGCTGGGTAGTCTAGGGCCGCCGCCAGCCACGAGGTCTCCAGACCGCCGAGGGCATCGGGGCCGGAGTGGAACACCTCCACAGCCACGCCACGCCGGGCTGCACCCAGGATGGCTGCGCGCAGTTTCGCTTCGGGCTTCACGTAGAAGCTAGAGATGGACACCGAGCGTCGTGCGGCCTTGATGCTGCGGATGAGGCCGTCGGTGATGGGGTTGGCGAGCCCCGGCCGGAGGGGGGCGAACGGCGTGGGGTCGGCGCTCGGGTCGAACCACCACCACTCGAAGCGAAGGGGGGCGTCGCCCAGCGGTCGCGGGTCGAGTTGTTCAGGTTGCGGTTCAGGGATGACGGCCTGCAGTGCGGCCAGGAAGGTCTCCACCACGGGCCCGTCGAGAAGGGCAGAGAATTCCTCCCACGACTCGAAGGAGTGGCGTGAAAGGTTGCTGCTGGCGAACAGCGCTGGGCCGCTCTCGCACAGCTGGATCTTCACGTGATGGCCGCCGCCCACCAGCCTTCGAGTCCAGGTTGTTGGAGCTGTCCACACGACCCGCACGCCTCGTGCCTCGGCCTCCGCGAACCACCCGTCAACGCGGCGGGTCTCTGTCGGGCCCCACGCCGAAGCGCCCAACCACTGTCCGAACCGGTCGACGACGAGGGTGCAGCGAACGCCGCGCTCGGCGGCGTCTCCGAGGGCTGCGAGCACGTCACGGCCCACGGCATCGGGGCCGACGTAGTAAGTGGAGCTGAACAGGAACCGCTTGGCGCGGCGAATCATGGCCAGGCGGGCGTCCCATTCGGCTGTCCTGCTGCGGAGTGGCTCGAACGAGGATGCGAAGACTTCGACCGGACTGGGCATGAGGTTCCGTTGCAATGTGACGGCTGCGCTTGGCCGTATTGTGAACTGCAGCGCCGGGATTTAGGCGCCTAGCACCCGGTGTTCTCAGCGACGGGCACCCTCGTCTTGAGGGATACGACTGCGGAAGAAGTAGCGCAATAGGGCTCCCACAGCGACGAGGGGCCGGAGCGAACGGGGCGTCTAGAACACGCGCATGGGGATGGTTTGGACGGGTTTCCCTTCATTATGGGAGGACCTGCCTCTTGGAGTTGCGTGGAGACTCCTATGGGCAGACCCGCGCTCCGGGCGGTCATCGCGATGGTGGTGGCCGTAGCCGGATGGCGCGAGCCCGCGGAGCCAGCGTTGGACGTCCACCCGCCCTGCTGGTCCGGCTGTGACTGCGGTAACAACTGCGCGCAGTTCCGTACAACGGCCCCCACGACGCTA
>JBLHSN010000421.1:0-4851 GCA_047626195.1 Myxococcota bacterium | reverse complement strand
ACGACTGGAAGGGCGTCAGCGCTGAACGGGTCTCCTCCGCCGGCGCCAGATTGGTCTTCAAGGGTTGTGCCGCGTGGAATGTACGCGTCTTCGTCGACGGTGTAGTAGGTGCCTACCGTCACAGCAGCTCTTAGAACTGCGTTATCGCTGACTTGGGCTCCTTCGCGAAGTTCGCTGTCACGGCCGATTCGCACGCCGCTCCCTACGTTGACGTCGTCCGCAAGAGTGACGCCTTTTCGGATGCGTACGCCCGTGCCTAATGTGATGCCGCCCAGCGCGGACACTTCAGGACCGATGACGCTGCTGGCACCGATAGCGGTGAAATCGCCGAAGGTAGCACCGCGGGCAATGACGACGTTGGCGCCAAGAGTGCTGTCGGCTCCGATGGACGTCAGATTGCCGATGACAACGCCTGTACCCAGGATTTCCGAGCGGTCCCCGAGAGAGGAGGCGTAGCCCAGGCTCAGAAGACCCACCGACGCGTCAACATCGTCGCCGATGGTCGCATTGCGGAACACCACGCTGTCGTCGCCAATCTCGCTGCGGTCGCCAACGCTCGCGCCGCGCCCAATGATGGCATTGGCGCCGATCGTGGTGTTGTCTCCGACTTGGCTGCGTGGTGCCAGAAGGGCGTTTTCGCCAAGGACCGAGCCCGTGCCAAGGCTGGCGGAAACACCGATATATGCGCCGGCCTCCACGAGGGCTCCGGCTCCCACGACTCCGTCGACAACGGCGCCGATGTGAACGCAGGTCTCGTCTCCGACAGGGGCTTCGAGGTCGTAGCCAACGTAGTCACAGCCGCAGAATCCAGGGTCTGCACACTGTGGGTCGAGCCACAGGCCACTGTCTGTGGTGTCTGCGGTGCGGAAAAACATGCCGCCTGTTTCATCTTCTTGTGCAGCGGGCGTGGCCCCACAGGCTGCCATCATGACCAACCCACTCAACCGCATGTGTCCCCCGACGTTTGTGGTCTCAGGGATAGCAGGGCTACATTGATCTCGCTGGCGTGCCCCACCGAATTGTGTTTACACAACTGGTGAATTCTGACGAATTCTAGTGCACCGACGCGCGAACTCGTGCGCGACTAGAGCCGTCCGTCACGCCTGTGGGCGTTGGGATAGTCCAGGTACAACCAAGGAGGGGCCTATGAGCTGGCTGCCGTGGGTTAATGCCCGGCGTGAGCGGTTGTACGACACCGTTATGACCAAAGATGAGGAAGTGCTCCTCAGTCGAAATGTACCCACTCGGTTGCGCCTAAATTCGGCACAGCGGCAGCGAATGGATGGGTTGACTCAGATCTTCCTCAACGAGAAGACGTTCGAGGGATGTGGCGGACTGGAGCTTACCGAAGACATGGCGCTGACCATCGCTTCGCAGGCTTGTCTTCTGTTGGTTGGACTTAAGGAAATCAAGGTGCCTTATCCACAGCTTCACGTGCTGCGCATTTACCCCTCGGCTTATCGGGTCTCCAATGTGCAGCGGGATGGAGCGCTGACGCATGTGGGTTCGGCCCGACTCGGTGAGTCGAGCTTGCGTGGGTACATCGTGCTGGCGTGGGACCACGTGCGTCAAGGCGGGCGCAATCCCAACGATGGTCAGAATGTGGTGCTGCACGAGTTTGCACACCAGCTGGACACTGCGGATGGTGCCGCCGATGGTGCGCCGATTCTCCCCAATCGCGGTCTATATGCACCGTGGGCTCAGGTGATGGGCCAAGAATACGACGCGCTCCGTGAGACGTTGGATGAGGGCCTGCGCGATATGATCCGGGCGTATGGAGCGACGAACCCCGCCGAGTTCTTTGCCGTGGTGACCGAGCACTTTTTTGAGCAGGCACAACGGATGAAGGAGAGTCATCCGGCGCTGTTTGACATGCTGCGTGAGTACTACCGGGTGGACCCGTCGGGGTGGTAGAACAGGTAGCCCAGACCGTTAAGGGCGAGCACCCGGACGTGATGAGTGGCTGGGTAAGGGCTCAATCTTGGCCGTAGTGACGTCTGATTATGCGCCTTGAGTGGTACTAGGGGGGCTGTGTTTCGACGGCCTTCACACGGACTGTCACCCCACCGCTTACCAAGGTGCGAACCGGTGTACACACGCGTCATGCCGCAGCTGTCGAGGAACACACACAGCTCCTCACCCCTGTCCTAATCTGCGATTTCACCGGGCCTGACCGTGCTTCTCAATGCGCCATGCGCATCGTGTGGAGCCCAGCGCCTTGGCCACGTGTTCGGAGAAGCCGGACAGGGAGTCCAAGGTCGCTCGCCACCTTCACGGAAGTACCAATTTTGCCGTTCACATTTTTCCCCGAGCGCAAACACAAGCACGCCCTCACCACACCACGACACTGGTTGCGCGACCCCGACGGGAGTAAGGAGCACCTCGTTAGGACTTGCTGGTTCGGTCTTCATGCAGCCCCATCGCTCGCGCTGTCACTGTGGGGTTTTCATGCTTCTCTTCTTCGCGTTGACTGCCTTCGCTAGTGATTGGGAGGCTAGTGCGCTCATCGGTGGTGAGTTCAACACCGACTCCCACGGCATCTTGGCGGCGGGACTGCGCTCTGGACCCGTGTCCATTCTCTACAACACCGACACGCTGTCTGCCGTGGTCGAGGAGGAAGGAGAGCGCGGTCGTTGGTGGGCCCAAGTCAAGGGGCAGGCGGGTGTGGCTGGGATGTTCCCTTTTCCGTGGACCGATGGTGCGAAGGACCCGTCAATGGGCTTGTCAGCGTACACTCTTGGCGCGGAGGTTGGCGCGGTTCGCTACTTGGGGCACGGCTTGTACGGTGGTGGCTGGGCCGGCGTTCACTACTGGGCCTTTGCTCCGACAAATGCGACGTTCATCGCCGTTCCGGACGGTCGCCCCGTGCTCACATCGCGTGCCGTCGTCGGCTACTGGTCCAAGCCCTTGACTGCGGATGTGCAGGGCGGTTTTTCGATAGATGCCGGTGAGCTCGTTCCCCAGCTGTCGGCCGTTGTTGCAGTGCATACCTCGGGTTTCTTTCGGCCCATCGCTGAAATCCGAGCTGGAGTGTCGTCGAATGTGACCCCGATTACGGCCACCCGACTCGGCGGTCTGAATCCGTATGTGGTGCCGCTCGCAGGGGCAGCCTGGGCTGAATTTCGCGTGGACGACTACGCGGTGGCGCGGCTGGGCCCGGGTGTGGCGTCGGAGCGCTGGCGTGCGGGACTCTTTGCGGATCTGGCCTGGTTCGACGGTCGAGAGGCGGTCGGCATCGGCAGTCTGGGGTCGGTCTCGGGGGGGCCGTGGACGGTGACCGTGATTGGCGGTGTGGCGCCGTGGCTGGAGCGACCAAGCGGCGTGGCAGGCACGGTGTATGCAGCTGTTGAGCATGAGTGGCGGTCACTCAAGCGGGACTCAGACCAGGACTGAGGGCGCCTTGGCTCGCCTGTTTCTCGTGGGCCCAGAGCGTGGTGATTCTTGGCCTCGCACCCAACACGCTTGGGAGCGCGGGTCGTCTGGGGCACGCTGATTGCCGTCTTCGCGTCCGCTGCGCTGCACCCGATCTACCTGCGGCTATTGTGGCGCTGTTCTAGGCACCGCACGGTCCGTGCAGGAGAGGCACAGATTCGATACATGGACGCATGCGCATTTTATTGGCTCCACTGTTGCTCCTTTCCGCCTGCACACAGCGCCCCGAAGGGTGTGAGAACGCTCGTACGGACGGCGCCACAGCGAGCTGTCTCGAACCTACGCAGTCCCCCGAGTTCTATGTAGAGGAGGCGCTGAAGTACTTTGATACGCTGGACGTAGAGGCCGATCGAAGCCGAGTGCCGGACTACCACCCGGATGTTGTGCGCTGGGAGTGGCCGCCGTGGCTGTTGTTGACCGGGTTTACCGCTCAATCCATGGACGACTCGGCCGCCGTTCTCCGTGTTGCGGACCCATCCACAGTTCCCGAGCGGGAATGTCGAGCCTTTGACATTCAGCCCTTTGCCCGCTGCTACGTCGTGTTTGAGTACGAAGGCGGGTCGTGTCCCATCTACGAAGAGTTTGTCTTCGACGATGAAGGTCGCACCACGTTCATCGAAGCGTGGTCTGACCTTCCGGGCCTCTTGCCTCATGCAGATCCGTCCGACCGGTGGGCCGAAGATCAAGATATTGGCCGCTTGTCGACCCGTGTTCCGGGCCTGGGGAGTGCGTCGGGTTTTGCTGTCGACACCGAGTGGATGCGTGACGCTGCCGAGGAGGACGCAGACGTCGCCGAGCTGCAGACCCGCGCGGCCGACTTCTGGCAGACGTGGCTCGACGAGCTTGAAAATGCAGACCCCGACTTCTTCGCGGTCGGATGTGGCTGGCAGTCGCAGCTTCCGCAGAGTCCAGAGTAACGACGACGAATCAGGTAATCAGATGGGTGTTTCATCTCCCGGCGCGATGACGTTGACCAGCTGATTGCGGTGGTCGCGTCCGGTGGGCTGTACTCAATCTACCTACGGGTCATGGCGCTGTTCTAGCCTCGGTCAGTGGCACTCGACCGGGGTGACTCTTGCCACGCCGGACATGTGTTGCACCCGCCAAAGACCACTTTCGTAGATGAGTGTGGCGGTTACCGTGCCGTTTCCTTGGTCGACCATGGCACCCGCGGAGTTGTTGACGCGCAGGTACCAGCCCGACCACTGGACGTTGAGCCGAGTGTTGTTCTCGACGGTCACAATGTACTGACCCTTCCACGCTGTGTCTTGGTCGTACACCTGTATGGTGGGACCACAGTGGGTGGGGTCTCGGAAGTTGGGACCCACAGCGCTCCAGATCCAGGTGCGACCTACATTGTTGGCCAAATAGGTGGTCGTCCATTCCACGGGAATCGTCACATTGTCGACGCCGCGGTCG
>JBLHSN010000420.1:0-4881 GCA_047626195.1 Myxococcota bacterium | reverse complement strand
CTGCAGGACACCTTTATTCGCGCCTGGAACAACCGCGAACGCTTCGACGGACGCTCCCCCCTTGGTTGGCTGCACACCTTGGCCCGCAGCGCATCCATTGACCTGCTGCGTAAGCGTCGCCCGTGGAACACCTCTCCCGAAGCGTGGGACTTTGACCGCTTGCTCGGTGCAGAAGGTGTGGATGGCGGCGCACGCGTGGACGTCACCCGACTCTTGGAATCACTCGACCCTATCGAGGCTGCCATGTTGCGACTAAGACACATCGAAGACTGGCGATTCATTGAGATTGCCGAGCACTTTGAGATGAGCGAGCGAAGTGTGCGACGGCAGCTCCAAGCCCTCGAAGAAC
Source organism: Myxococcota bacterium (assembly GCA_047626195.1). Classification (GTDB taxonomy): domain Bacteria; phylum Myxococcota_A; class UBA796; order UBA796; genus CAJXTB01. Next base: position 4,532 of record JBLHSN010000420.1, on the reverse strand, counting down.
GCGCACGCGTGCGACTGGCGGACGTATGAGCATCACCCGATTCGACCTCGAGCTGTACCTGCTCGACGAGCTGGACGCCCGCCGACGTGCCGAAGTCCAAGCCGCCCTCCACGCGGACCCCGACTTGGCCAGCCGCCTCGAACGTCTGCGTGCCGAAGTGGACATTGTCGTGCCTGCGTTTGCTCCTCCAATGCTACAAATTCCCGAGCCGGCCAACCGACCGTGGCGTTGGGCAATGGGCATCGCTGTTGCCGCTGCTGTCGCCATCACGACCCTCGTCACTCTGAGCCCTCAAGGCCCGCAGATGACCTACCGCGGCGCCATGGAACTGGACGTCCAGCTGGTACGCAACGGGGTCATCACCCATACTGGAACCGTTATTCAGACCCGCCCCGGCGACCTCCTTCAGTGGCGCGTGCTGAGTGACACGGACGGCCATCTGACTGTCGTAGACCAACAAGACGACGGGGTGTGGGCCGTGTGGAAGTCCGCTCCCATTACTGCCGGATTGTCAGTCGACGGCACCGTGCGATTAGACGGCTATGAAGGCGCTGAACGAGTGTGGTTTGTGGTGAGTGATGGGCCACTACAGATAGACGCCGCCCTGCTTCCCGCCGGCGTAGACGTGGCCACAACCGACCGCTTGAGCGTGGATGGAACACAGCAAACGCTGCTACTGACGGGAGCACCATGACCCGGTGGTGGCTCGCACTCTTGGCTGTGTTCATCGCTGTGCCGGCGTTCGCGGACACCATCCGCCTCGGCCTCTTCATCGGTAATAATGTAGGCCTCGGCCCTGATGTACCGCTGCGCTACGCCGAAAAGGAAGCTCAGGACCTCGCCCATCTCTTCCAGGACATGGGTGGACTACGCCGGGAACGGTCCACCGTTCTCGTCGGCCAGCGAGCAGATGTCGTTCGCGATGCATTGACCAGTACAGAAGGTCAAATCGCGGAACTACACGCCGCAGGACACGAAGTTCTCGTGGTGTTGTATTACTCGGGACACGCAAGTACCGACGGACTTCATCTGTCCGGTAGTGTACTCCCCATGGGCATTTTGGAGCGCTGGCTAGAACGCAGCCAAGCGGACATCCGCGTAGCCTTTGTCGACGCCTGTGCTTCCGGCACCCTGGCGCGTACCCGAGGCGGAACCCCTGTTGATGGCATCGAGCTTGCGGCGAATGATGCACTCGGCAGCACCGGGCTTGCGGTGTTGACGTCCACTGGGCCGCTATCGGTCGCCCGAGAGTCCGAGCAGTTCGGCGGCGGTGTGTTCAGCAGCGCGCTGTTTACCGGTCTTCGCGGTGCCGCAGACGACAACGTCGACGGTGCAGTTAGCCTGGACGAGGCCTACCGATACGCGTTTGAACAGACCGTCGTGCAGTCGGCAAGAGGCGGTGACTCTGGCGTTCAGCGCCCCGAATATCGGACCCAGCTAGAGGGCGTGGGAGACGTCATCCTCACCCGCCAAGCGTCCTCTGCCGCAGGCATGGTGCTCGGGGAAGAGCTGGAGGGCACGTACACCGTCGTGTCGGTCGCATCCGGCCATGTCGTCGCACGTGTCGACAAAGAACCCGGTATTCAGCGGCGCGTGGCGCTATCTCCCGGGCGCTACGTCGTGCGAAAAGTGCGTACGAGCGATGTACTAGTGGGTGAGCTGGACTTGGCCTGGGGAGGCGACCGCTGGGTCGTCGAGCAGCAGATGCAGGCGGTTCCCGTGGGCGACCCTCTGGCCAGAAGCGGTGTCCCCGAGGCACGATGGACCCTTAACGTCGCTGGACTCGTGCGGACCTCTATCGCCAATGGCAACCCGGCTGGCGGCGGGGCCCAAGTCGCAGTGGGCCGACGGGTATGGCCGGGATTGTGGCTAGAGTTGTCCACCGCATGGTCGGCTGGAAACCGCTACTCGTGGACCTCGCAGCTGTGGAGTGAGAGCCGGAGTGCGAGTCTCATTTTACTCACGGTCCGCCGGACACCACGCCTCGACCCCTACATTGGTGGCGGCGTGCAGGCCCTGTGGCTGGTTCAAAATCTCAAGGTGCAGAATCCGGACGTCCCCAACTCAGATCTACCGTTTCGTCTAGAGGCTGTGACGCCTGGTCTGACCGCAATTGGCGGTCTACGATTGCCTTTGGGGGGTCGGGTGTCACTCGATACGCGACTGGGGGCCGTGGTCTACCCGGTCAACGTAGACCGAACCCTCGGTATGCATGCGACTGTCACCGCGAGTGCCGGCATCACCGTTCAGCTGGGGCGCTAATCCAGTCGACAGGCGTTACATCGGCCTCAAATCGGAGAGCCCATGTACACCCCTGTAGACGTTCAGACCGCCTTTAAGCAACTGCAGGAGGGCGCCGCCTATGTAGACGTTCGTAGCGTCGCTGAATTCCGCGCTGGCCGCCCCGAGGGCGCGGTCAATATCCCACTTCTCGACCACAATTCAGTCGGTATGATGGTGCCGAATCCGGAGTTCATCGCGCAAATGCAGGCCCAGTTTCCAGCGGACACCGCGCTGCTGATGGGGTGCAAGGTTGGCGGACGCTCGGCCCACGCCTGCCAGATGCTGGCGCAGCACGGATACACCAACCTCTCCAATGTGGAAGGCGGCTTTCTCGCAGCCGGTGGCTGGTTAGACAATGGTCTACCGTCCACATCGGAGGGCTAAGCATGCATCCTGGCGCACGATTTAGCGACCCCGCCGAGCTGTACGACCTCATCTACGGCTTTAAAGACTACGCAGGGGATGCCGAACGCGTGCGTGCCGTACTCAACAGCGCAGGAATCCCAGACGGCAGCACGCTGCTTGAAGGCGCCTGCGGTACCGGGACCTACTTGGCCGAGCTGCAACAGCACTTCGCGGTCAGCGGATATGATCTCGACCCTGGCATGGTTGCCGTCGCTCGCCGGCGCCTCCCACAGGCGGACCTCTTCGTCGCCAACCTACAGACCGCTACGGTGAGCGAGCCGGTAGACGCGGCGATTGTATTGTTCGGCGGACTTGCCTATGTGCATCCCGAGCCCAACCTCGCCCAGGCTTGCATTGCGTTGTTTAATACGCTTCGACCCGGCGGCGTCGCTCTCGTAGAGCCGTGGCTTACCCCCGCGGACCATCAAGACCACAGCGTTCAGATGGCCGTCGTCGACCTGGCCTACTTGAAGGTGGCCCGGCAATGCGTCCCCGTCCGCACCGGAGACTTACTGACGCTGGAGTTCCACTACCTTGTGGCACGACCCGGACTGCCCGTGGAGCACATCACCGAGCACAATGCGCTGTACCTGTACGAACAAGCCGCATGGGAACGATGTTTGAGTGCTGCCGGCTTCGATATTGAGCTAACCGACCAAGGATTCATGCCGGAGAAGCGCCTATTTATCTGTCGGCGTCCCTGACCAATCGCACCCCTCAGCCGAGCGGCAGGTCCAAGATAAACGTGGCCCCTTCACCGACAACCCCGTAGGCGGTCAGCTCGCCCCGGCACTGATGCACCATGCGTCGGGCAATCGCCAAGCCGATTCCACTTCCCGTGCGACCGGTTTCAAGTCTGCGGAACGGCTCGAAGATAGTGGCCGCGTTGACGTTGTCGAATCCAATGCCATTGTCTGCCACGTGAATCCTCACCCGCAACTCTTCGACTTCCGAGTGCACACGAATCTTCAGGGGCCGGTCCGCGCTTCGGTAGCGAATGGCGTTGCATATCAGATTCTGAAATATCTGATGGAGCAAGGGCATGTTGCCACAGACCGTAGGGAGGGTCGCTCGGTCAACAGACCCACCGACAGCCTCAACATCCTGCTGAATATCACCCAGCACGCTTTGTAGACAAACATTGGGGTCGACCGATGAGACCTCGACACGTGCGCCCGACTCCGCGTACGACCTCAGATCTGCGATGAGTTGACCGAGTCGGTCCGATGCATCTTCGATGAACGTCGCGAACTGCTGCTGCGGGCCTGTCGGTACCTCCAGGCTCCCAAGCAATCGTTCTACAAACGACTGAATCGTACGAACCGGCGTGCTTAAATCGTGAGAGGCAACGTACGCAAACTGCTCGAGTTCCCGGTATTGACGTGAACGTTCGTCATCTGTGATGTCTCGGAAAACGCCGATTAAGCCAGTGACCTGATCAGTGCCTAAGTCCATCACGGATCGACCCATGCCCTGGACTAAGCGCTGTGTCCCACACGGCTGAAGCAGTCGGCATTCAAACTCAAATGAGCGCTGCTCGGCCACTGCGTCGCTCATACATTGCTGCACGTGAGCTTGGTCATCCGGGTGACACGCCTTGAGGCCCATCTCCACACTCGGCGTGAACTCACCAGGGTCAAAGCCGTGTATTTTGAACATCTCGTCTGACCAGAACACGGTATTTTCGACCAAATCAACGATCCAGTAGCCCGTACGCCCAATCTCGGAGGCCATCGCTAGGTGCGCTTCGTGTACCCGGCGATTTGCGGCCTCATTCATAAAGTGCGTGACATCCCGACCCGTACAGACCCAGCGACCCGCATTATCCACGGTGGCGTTCCACT
>JBLHSN010000419.1:0-4910 GCA_047626195.1 Myxococcota bacterium | reverse complement strand
GGGCACGAGACCCATTGAGTACAAGACCCAGGTGCATGCGATTCTTGTTCAGACCGTAGCTGAACTGTGCGCCGGTTGTGAGGTGGCGAAGTGCATACAGAGGCTTGATAAGCGTTCCTGGCGCTGGAATACCGAGCGATCCGTACTTTCGGATGGCCAGGGACAACGGCAGTGTGTCGTAGCCTGGAATGTTGAACACCCCTTCGCCGCTGCCGTATGTGGCCAGCTCCAGAGCGTGAACAATGTCGTCGATGGTGGCCACGTTGACCATGGGGTCAAAACCCAACGGACGAAAGGCGACCGGCCCTGACAGGAAGGAATGCAGCTGACTGCCGGTTCCTGGCGCCAATGCCTCCGCACAGCGCAGAACCACAATCTCGCAGTCGATGAGCCCCATCGACGCACAGGCCGTGAGGTCGGCTTCCACCCGGTCACGCACGTACTGCGGCGTGTGCCCACCCATCGCTAAGGGATGGTCTTCGGAGACCAGAATAGGCAGGTCCAAGCTGACTCGATAGACCACTGCATGGCTCTTGACCACCAACCGACGAACGGTCGGGTGGCGATTAGCGAGGTCCAGCATGGAGCGCAGGGCTTCCACATTATGGTCGCGCACTTTGCGTCCCTCGTCCAGGGCACCACGGTGCTCGGACAGGTGCACGATGACCTCAACCCCTAGGTCGCGCGCTGGCCCAAACAAAAGGTCATGCACCCGCCGTGACTTGCGCAGGTCCACTTGCTTGTAGGTCAGGCGCTTGCCGTGAGAGAACGGAAGGGCACGGTCTGGTGGGCGGTCGTCAACGGCCAAAACATGCTTGACGCGGGTGTCGCTGATCAGACTGCGAACCAGGCGCTCGCCCATTGGGGTGGTGGCGCCGGTGACGAGAACGCTGATCATGTGAACACACCCTTGCGCTCGGCCAACCCACGCTTCAACAACACGTCCACCGCCGCCTGCACGCGAAGCGCCGCATTTGCCACCACCGCAGGGTCGTCCGCATCTTCCGGGTCAAACTCGTCTTCGAAGTGGATCGGCTCGCCGTAGTAGATGTGGTAGCGCACCGGCAACGGGAACAATGTAGCTGGAATCGGCAGGTAAGGAACCGGTCCAGGGATGGGAATCCGCGCAATCTGCGGCATCTGCTCTTCGGCACCCACCACGCCAATCGGAATGACTGGAGCCTGATGACGGATGGCCAGTTCACAGTGTCCTTGGCGCCACTTCTGCAGCTGATAGCGGTCCTTGTAGAGCTTCCCAATGCCCGGCGTGCCTTCCGGAAAGATCAGCAGCAGCTCGCCGGCTTCGAGCAGCGCCTGCGCATTGCCACGTGAACCGCTCACAACTCCGGAGCGAGCGAACAAGGTGCCAATAACCGGCAAGCTGGAGACGAAGTAGTCCGCAACGGCACGGGGTGCGCGCGGCGGCTCGGTGTTGCGAAACACATCGACCCACACCATCGCGCCATCGAATGGCAGCGTTCCCGAGTGATTGCAGGCCAGAACAGCAGCGCCGGTCGTCGGGATGTTTTCGTGTCCATGGCTGTCGACGCGGAAGTACTTGTCATACACCGGACCGGCGATGGCATCTCCCAGTGCGACAAAGTCCGGATGTTGGCCAAACTGGTCGTAACCATGACCCGCATCGGCGAAGTGAAGCCGCTTAGCGCGCTCGGACGCCTTGTCGCCGGACAAAAGTTTGGTCAGAGCGCGAGCGATTCGGGGGGGGAAGGGCATGTCGAGGCTTAATCTCCACTACGTAAGAGGCAACGGGAATCACCACTCCCTTGCCTCGTCGATCGCGCTTAGCACCCTGGCCGAACGGTCAAGAACGATGATGCCCAACAAGTCGCTCGGCGCTCCCATCTAACTAAAATCAACCACGTTGACTGACACTAAAGGTGAGATGTCGGATTTTCCACTGTTAAGTCAACTTGCAAAAACAAAGGTTATTCGCCATTACATACCGCTTTAGAAGCATGGGCTTGCCTCTTTTACAGGCTCCATCTTAGACATCCGTTTGATAGACCTTTCTGTGCCTAGCCAACATCCGAATGCAATTGCGGATGAGTTACCTGTAAAGTCAACAACAGCGTGGTCACGACTGTTGCCCACAGCAAACAGGCAACACCTCGAAACTCTGGAACCCTTGCGCGTTCACACACGCCAAATTGATCCGAACTGGCTACGAAGGAGGCCTCGCTGAGACAGCCACATGTCGACTCTCACGACCTCGCGCGCGCCGACGAACATCGTCGGATGCTGAGATTCAGCCTGACCCCAGCGTCGTATATAATGATGATTGTGGGTGTACTCTGGTCAATACTCGCGGCCGCAACCGGCTACGGACTCATGATCAGCATGACCGTTGCCGTCATCGCTGTTCTGGGCTTCGCATCCCTTACATCCCTTAGCCTTACGGAACAGGTTGCGCCCACTCGGCTCCACAACACTGTTCTCACAGTCACCTACATTGTCGTATTATGCATTCTCTCGTTACAATTGGGCGGCTTGGTCCCCGCAGTAACCCCTTGGCTAGCGGCAGCTCCAGTCTTCGCCGCTACCTACAATCAGAGGGGTAGCCTGCGCCCAATAGCCGTGGCGTTGGTTGCAGGCATCATAGCCATCGCGGTTTGGTCCGCTCTCACCCAATCCGGTCCTTACGGGCTAGCCCCCATGTCGATTGCCCTGCAGGCCAGCAGCACATTGGCCGCGGCTACGGTGTTGTACATCATCAGTCACTACCAAAGCCAGATACGGGAACGAGCGCTCACACAGGCTCATGACACCAACCGCAACCTGTCAGTAGAGCTCGATAAGCACATGCACACCCGGGCACAACTGGAACAGGCGACTCAACGGGGGCTCTCTGCAGCCCATGCGGCGGGTATGGCCGAGATCGCAACGGGCGTCCTACACAATATCGGCAACGCTATCAACGGCGTCAACGTGTCTGCGAGCCTTGCGACCGAGCGTTTACTACCCAAGCGTACGGCCGATCTCCGGCGCCTGCAGGAAGCACTGGAGCATGAGGCACAACTACGCACCGACGATCATGAAAGACACCGCAAGGTCACCCAGTACATCGCAAAGACCGTGGCCAAAATGCGCGAGGACGAACAGGTCCTGCACAACGAGCTTCAGTCGCTACGCAAAGGACTGGACCATGTGAAGGTAATTGTCAGCACACAGCAGGCGCATGCTCGAAGCCGCGGCTTAGTCGACGTCGTGGACCTCGAAGCCCTCATGGACCAAACGCTATCTCTGACCGAGACATCGGTTTCAAGAATCAAAATTGACGTACAGGTCCAGCTAGACCAACTTCCGATGATTACCGTGGACTCGTACAAGCTGGTGCAGATTCTGACCAACCTCATCTCGAACGCAGCAGATGCCATTGTGGAGACGAAGGCCACAAGTGGACGCATTGTCATCAACGGAGAGAGTAGCGCGACAAGCGTCGTTATTCGAATTCACGACACCGGCGAAGGCATCACATCCAAGGCCATGAAGCGGCTGTTCGAGCATGGATTCACCACCAAGCAGACCGGAAATGGATTCGGGCTGCACATCAGTGCTCTAGCAGCCAAAGAGCTCGGCGGCAGCTTGGAAGCTCACAGCAACGGACCCGGCCTTGGCGCTACGTTTTCGCTTACGCTCCCTCGTTCAGGCTGGACCGTCACCCCCACGCTACGACGCTAGGGCAATAGCTAGCCGCGGACATTCGCCCCCGCACCGCCATCAGACGCCACTGCCAGACAGCGCTAAGGTCTGTCGCCCGTTGTAGACGGCGCCATCATCCGCTGGTCTTGCATCGCTTGTGCTCGCGCCCGATAGTCGTACAGACGCGACCGAGACTGAAGCGAATCCGAAGGCACGTTCGCGTCGATTCGTATCGAAGCAACCCGCACCGTGTCCGCCCATCGACCAGCAGCGAAGGCGTACTCGGTGGCATCCAGCACAATATCGATAGGTGCCGACGGCGAGATGTATGGACTCAATGTATCGAAGGCTGCGCTAAATTGCTGCCGACCAGCGAGTGCCACGGCACGTTGTTGCGCCTGAATGACCCCAGCATCCACACTGCTCCCAATCCCCAAGAGCCGACTCGGAGCAGCCGGTGCTGCGGCTACGGACGACGGTTCTTGTGCAGCCTCCTGCGCTTGTGGCTCTCTGGATGGCCGACTCCGGCGCTCGTCACGACCGCGGCTACCCCGCGTCGAAGTCGTCTGGTCTAAAGAGACTGTCTCGGACCGCGCTTCAAGGTCGTCAAGAAGGTCATCCTCTTGCTCTGTCATGTCGAATTCCAAGTCCATGTCTGCCACGGCAGCATCGAAGAACTCGCCGCCCAAGGCTTCGTCAACCTCGGCAGGTGCGACAACTGGAGGAGGAGGAGCGGGGGTGTCCGCCGCAGCCACCGTCGTCTCACGTTGACGCTCCAGCTCGGGAGCCGACGCAGGTACGGGGGCGGGCCGAGCGAATGTAGCTACGGGTTCGGGCGCGGAGACAATCTGATTGCGGTCGACACTGTCGGCGCCAACGTCACTAACGCCAGCATCTGACAGGCCACGTGAACGGAAGTCGTCGGGGTCACCGCTTGAGCCAGTCGGGGCAAGCGTTGTGGGTGTCTCGTTCCCGCCCACTAAGCCCTCGAGATCTGCTACGACCCGTCCGCCTACGCCGCCACCCCCTTCAAGGTCTTCTTGGAGCACACCGCTACGGTCTCGCTCGTTGGCAAACTCAAAGAGGCCGTCTTCTTCAAGCTCGCCGAGGTCTGCTACGGCATCCAAGGTGTTGTCGAGTCGCCCGGTCGCAGGGACCTCCGTCACTACCGTGTCGCCTTGAGCCTTGTCTGGCTGACGCGCCGCACCGGGAGCTTGGTCCATGGCCGGCCCCTGGGCGAGTGCTGGCGC
>JBLHSN010000418.1:0-4953 GCA_047626195.1 Myxococcota bacterium | reverse complement strand
AGCGTACGCCGCAGATGTTGCGAAGATCGAGATTCGGGTGACCGAGATCCTCCCTATGCTTGAGTACGACCCATCACAGGTCACGCCCGAAGACCTCGGCAAGGTTGTTACTGCAGCCACCGAGCTGTCGACCTTGGGTGGCGTCGCTACTGGCGCTGCATCGGCGGAAGCTCACTTGAAGGCAGCCGAGATGTTCCGCTTGCTGGATAATCCGGAGAAGCAGCTGGCCGAATACGACGCAGCCATTCCGAACGCTGCTGGAGACGTGGTGTTTTCCGCGCGCTCCGCACGAGCCGCTCTGCTTGTGGACGTCGGCTCCATGGAAGCATCTGTACAGGCTTGGCAAGAGCTTGTGGCAACCACCAGTGGATACCTGGAGGCGTACTCGTTGCTTCAACTGGCGCGCACCCAGACCCTCGCAGGAGACACAAGCGGTGCTACGGCATCCTACGACTCTCTGATGACCCAGCATGCGGATTCATCGCTTGCTGAGAGGGCTTCCGAGGAGCGCGCTGCTCTTGATAGTGCTGCTGTTGTTGTGCCTGCGCCCGTTGCAGCGCCTACCGAACCCGCTCTTGCACCTACCGAGCCGGCTCCCATGGAGCAGGAAGAGGCGCAACCGTGAACTTTTTGGTCGGTCTCTGCTTCGTCGTCACGGCGAGTGCACAGGAGACCACCCTACAGTCGCTGTTTAGCCCCAATGCTGAAGCGCCAGTGGCTACGTACGCCGGTACGTTGAGCAGCCCACCCGTACCGCACTTCAGTGTGCGGCTACCGGGTGAGCTTGTAGGTAGCGGCAGCCATACTGAATATGGCGGCCCGGTTATCTACGGTGACCTGGCTCTACTCGGTTCTGCAGGAAGCAGTGCCCTACATGCGGTCTCTCGTCGGGATGGCAGCGAGGTCTTGTCGTATCCCGCAGACGGCCCGGTCCAGAGCACCGCCGTCCTAGTCGGTGATCGGGTGATCTTCGGTGACAAAGGCGGAACAACGTGGTGCTACAAGCTGGATGGCACGCTGGTCTGGCGTCACACAGGCACCGCCCCCATCTTGACCACGCCTACGCTTCGCGACAACCACGTCTACGTGGCGGACGTTGAAGACTTAGTGGTTGCTCTAGACCTCGCGACCGGCGAGATTCAGTGGCGCTACGAGCGTCCGGCAAGTCTTTCGCGTTCCTCGGCTCTCGGCCTGTTTGCCAAGCCGGAACCCGCTGTCCGCGGAGCCTTTTTGTACGCTGGCTTCTCCGACGGAGCGGTCGTCGCACTGAATGCCGAAACGGGCGACTCGGTGTGGGAAGCGCAAGTAGGAGAGGGGGAATACCCGGATCTTGTGGCAGGCCTAGTCGCACATGGTGGAGACATCTACGTGTCGGGCTACTTCGCGCCCTTCGCTGCCGTTGAGACCACCAATGAGAGTGTTCGCTGGCGCGTTGAGGCGGGCTCCGCAGCAACTCCACTGCTTAACTCCACGCTCGCCGAGCCCGTATTCTACCATCCGAGCAGCGATGGCCATCTTCGTGCTGTCGTTGCGCGCACCGGCGAGGTCTTGTGGGACTGGGATAGTGGTAAGACCGGCGCCTTGACCGAGATCACGACCACAGATGCCGGACTGCTGTTTGGCGTGGCGGACGGCGGCATCTACATCGTGGACCCAGAAACGGGCGACGAGGTGTGGAGGTACCGAGGGCAACGTCAACTGAACGGCGTGTCCGTGGCACCTACAGTGTCTGGGCGTCAGGTGATGTTTGTGACCAACGCTGGCCGGCTGATCAGTATGTTGACGCCAACGGGGCGTGAGCAGGACGACCGTCGGCCGTGGGACAGTCGCTTCGAATAGCTACTGCGTGCACGAGGCAGTGATGTCGCCTGGAGTCGTCGGGAAGTCGCTCGACTCTGGAGCGGCGCACCAACCGTCGGCGTTGTCATTCGCGTCGCTGTCGGGGATATCCGGCCACTGTGCAGAGATACCGGAAGCCCAAGGCAACAGCTCGAGGGCTACAGAGTCCAGCAGCGGTAGGCCAATCTTCAGCTCGCTGACGCCGTCGAAGGCCAGCAACGGGGCGACGGCGTCGCAGAAGTCAGCGGGAGCGTCACACAACACAAAGGTGGAGAGCGGCTCTATGTTGGTATTCCTGGGCACCACGAGCGACTCTGCGGCAATCACTTCAATCCCGTCCAACGCAAGTACGCCCAGTATTTGGGAGGCTAGCTCAACGAACGCCGGGCCCGTCACGGGTGAGGGGTGAACCTCGGTAATGACGAGCTCTCCGAGCCGAGGCGGGCGCTCATCCACGGCGCCATCGCAGTCTTGGTCGAGGCCGTCGCCAGGGCGTTCGATCGCACCTGGGAAGCTGGCGTCATCTGTGTCCCGACAGTCCATGCCACCAAAAGCGGCCGCGTCAACGCCGTCAGCGTCCGCGTCAAAGTCGCTCTCACCATCACAGTTCTGGTCGATGCCGTCGTAGAACTGTTCAGTTACGCCAGGATTAATGCCGCTGTTCGCGTCATCGCAGTCGCCACTCCGGGGTGAGAATCGAGCTGGAACAGAGCACCGCTGTGTGGTGACCGCAACAACGCCCCAGCCATCGGCGTCACTGTCCGCAAAAAAAGTGAGAACATCTACGGCATCGGCATCGATACGACCATCACAGTCATCATCTACGCCATTGCAGCGCTCCACGGCGCCCGAGAAGACAGCAGGGTCTCGGTCGTCACAGTCAGAGCCGCCCGCAGCGAGCGAGGCTTCTCCGTCGGCGTCTACGTCTACCACCACAGTAATGTCGATGTTGCGTACAGTGGTCTGGTAGTCCGTGGTGAATCGAAGACTGGCAGCGGTGTCATTGACAGAGGTGGGCCGGACCGTGACCCGAAGCGTGCGAGTCTGACCGGGCTCAATGACCACAGCAGAGGGCGCTGTGATGTCTCCCGTCACAGCAATTCGTACTGTCGTGGACGCGGTACCACGGTTGGTGATCGGAACAGACAGCGGGGTCACTTCGCCGAGCGGTGCGAGTGCCACGGCCAGTGTTTGAGGAATGTCCAAGTTTGGCACTTCGACAGGACTCGGACGAACCGCGCACGCCGACAAGAACATGGCAGCGATGGTGAGACGCATCATAGTTGGAGTATAGGAGGAGGTCTGGATGGATGTCAGGCAGTTGATGCGCACCTGCGCGTGTTATCCCGTGCATCCGGTCGCACACTGTTTTGTCCGATAATGTATATTATGTCAAATACGATGTCGGTATCCAAGGTCTACACCAAGGAACCCACCTGCCCTAGAGCGCTTTGAGTTCCTCGTACGACATGGGCTCGTAGCCAGGAATGGACGGTGCGGGCTTTGGCACAATGGGTGCCCCTTCGATTGGACCTTCGGCGCGCAGAGCTGCCAAGCCACCCGTCTTACGAATTCGCCACAGCGTGTACGCAGTGAAGGAGAGCGTCGCGAGCCATCCGGCGCCGTCATCTGCCCAACCGAGCAGTGGGATGAGATCTGGGATCAGATCAATCGGAGACACCGTGTACAGCGCCGTCATGCCCCACATCAGGATATTTGCTGTGACCAGCTTCTTGTTCTTCGTTTTCGCCATGGCAGTTCCTCCGCCTCTCAGTACGCACGATGGGCTCCGTCCATTTCCTAGAGCACTGTCTTCGGTGTGACACTGGGATACACAGCCCCCATGAGCGATCTTGACCTCCTAAATAAGACCCTCGAACAGCAGGCCCCGGCGCTGTTCCGCTGCCTCTCTCCACTTGGACTTCGCGCCATCATGCCCAAGGGCATCGTTGCCCAGTCGGCGGAAGCGTCCAAGGCGGAGATTAACTGTTCTATCGGACAGATCACCGACGGCGCAGGCTCGCCGATGCCGCTGGATGCCATCGCTCGCGGCATGCCCGGTACCAACGCCAAGATGTCGTTCCTGTACTCGCCCATGGCGGGCCACGCGCCACTGCGGCAAGCTTGGCAAGAGCGTCAAAGCCGTCACTCGGGCGGCAGTACGGCTCCGAGCACGGTCGCCATGGTCACGCTGGGGCTTACCCAAGGCGTCTCTCACGCCGCCGCCTTGTTCGCCGACCCCGACACCGACGTCATCGTCACGGACCCGCGCTGGGGCAACTACGACCTCGTCACACGTATACACGCTGGCGCTCGCATTGTGGCCTACCCGTATTACCGGGATGGCCGCTTCAACGTGGAAGGCCTGGCACAGGCACTCGCCAACGTGCGGTCGAAAGCCGTGGTGGTGCTCAACTTCCCAGGTAACCCCACTGGCTACATGCCCACACCCGAGGTTGCAGACGAGATTGTCCGCGTTCTGACCGCACACTCGGGACCGGCTGTTGTGGTTGTCGATGATGCGTACCAAGGATTGGTGTTCGACGACGGCCTACAGAAGCGCTCTCTGTACTGGGACTTGGTGGAAAACCGCGACCCTGAACGGTTGTTCGTCATGCGCTTGGATGGGGCCACGAAGGAGTTGCTCTTCTTCCCAGGTCGCGTCGGCTTTATTAGCCACTCGCTTGAGCCGCAGGCCGCTGCCGCACTGCAATCGAAGCTCTTGTGTGTGTCACGAGGCACGGTGGGAAGCCCACCTGGGCCGTCGCAGGCGTTGGTGCTCGAGGCACTTCGAGACCCCAAGCTCGAGACCAACATCGCTGAACGTGTTGCTGTGTTGAAGTCTCGATGTCTGGCACTGCGTTCGCTTCTCGCTGAACATGCGAACCCGCGGGTGACCCCCTACCCCTTCAATTCGGGCTGTTTCGCACTTTTAGGCCTGGACCCATCCATTCCAGCCGAGGACCTGCGCTTGCGACTGCTGGAGCACTACGGACTCGGCGTAATCAGCATCCCGAGCGTCAATGCAGTGCGCTTGGCCTACTGCTCGATCGCTGAGGACACGCTACCCACGGTGGTAGAGCGTTTGATGACGGCGGTCGATGCATGGTGATG
>JBLHSN010000417.1:0-4958 GCA_047626195.1 Myxococcota bacterium | reverse complement strand
CGATGCACACTAGATGTGAACACTGATCCCAAGGGCATGCGCGACGGCTTCGAGAGCGACCTCGGAGTACGTTGGATGAGCGTGCACGGTCTCGGCGATGAGGGTGGCGGTGCTCTCGCTGGTCATGGCGAGTACGAACTCGCCAATCATCTCCGTAGCACCAGCGCCGACAATGTGCGCTCCGAGAATCTCGCCGTATGGCTTGCCAACGAGCACCTTGGTGAAGCCTTCGCCGTGCCGTGCACCGACAGCCTTCCCGTTGGCCTGGAAGGGGAACAGCCCGACATCGAAGTCGAGTCCTTTTTCGGTGGCTTGGGCTTCGGTCATTCCGACACTGGCAACCTGAGGCTGGCAGTAAGTGCAGCTCGGCATGGCAGCGTAGTTGACGTCTGGGACGTGCAGGCCGGCGATGCGCTCCACACAAACATGAGCTTGGCGCATGGCGGTGTGGGCCAGGGCTGGACCACTGCTGCACACATCGCCGAGGGCGTAGATACCGGCAATGTTGGTCATGTGTGAGGCGTCGACGTCAATGCCCCCACGGCCGGTCTTCACGCCGACCGCTTCGAGGCCAATACCCTCAGTATTGGGGAGGATGCCAAGGGCGAGCAGCACCTTGTCGCTCTTGAGCACCGTGCCGTCCTTGAGCGTGGTGACACAGGTCTCGCCGTCGCGTCCGACCGAGTCCACAAACTGACCGAGCTTGAACTCGATGCCCTTCTTCGCCAGCTGCTTGCGCGCTTCAGCTGCACAGTCGGGGTCTTCGAGCGGCAGAATCTCGTTGAGTCCTTCGACCACGGTCACCTCGACGCCCATGCCGCGCCAGAAGTAGGCGAACTCCATGCCGATAGCGCCAGAGCCAACAATGACCGCGGTGTCAGGCTTGTTGTCGTCGACGATGGCTTCGCGGTAGGTGAGAATCCGTTCGCCATCCGCTTCAATACCCGGGAAGGTTCGGGCGCGAGCGCCTGTCGCCACAATGATGTGCTTGGCGGACACCGTCTCGGTGCCGTCTTTACTGACCACGCTGACTTGGCCGTTCCCGATAAGCGTTGCCGTGCCGAACATGGACGTCACGCCATACTTCTTAAAGAGTCCGCCAACGCCGCGTTCGAACTTCTTGCTGACCTTGCGGCTGCGCTTGACCACAGCTGGCATGTCGATGCTGTGTTCGGGAATAGAGATTCCCCATTCCTTGGCATCTTGAACATTGAAGGCAAATTCAGCGGTCTTGAGCAGCGCCTTGCTCGGAATACAGCCCCAGTTCAGGCACACGCCACCGAGCAGTTCTTTCTCAACACAGATGACGGTCATTCCAAGCTGCGCGGCCCGAATCGCCGCTGGATATCCGCCAGGTCCCGCACCAATCACCAATACGTCGCATTTTGCCATGTCGCTCTCCCTCGCTAGGTAAGCACTCTATCTCACCACCGACCCGCGCTGATGGAAAGCGACAGTCGCCGACGTAGGGGGTTGCGGGGTATCGTGCCGCCTTCGCAGTATTGGAGGAGTCCTTGGCTCACACTCGTTTTTGGTCGGCACTCGCCGCTTCCTTTTTTATGGTCAGTGCCGCTCGCGCCGTCCCCAACGCCGTCACACAAGACGACACAGATGACGATGCTCGCATTGAGCTGACCGTGCTCGATCAGGTCATCATCCCCGACACGGTCAGCTTTTGCTCGGTCAATATCAATGTTGACGACGACGACGAAGGGTGGACCAACGGCGATACCGTAGAGGTGTGGGTCTACGAAGATGACCCCATCGGAGATGAGGAGATTTTCTACTCCGGCGTCATTACCATCAACACGGCCTCCGATATCCAGGGCGGTCGATTTATCCGAACCTGGGATTGTAGCGGACTTATTGAGGAGGATGGGACCGGAGCAGGCGACGAAGTCGAGCTGTACGCAGAAGCGCTCATCGAAAAAGATGAGTGTGGAACATTCTGTCGCTATGACCGGCCGCAGACCTCCAACATCGATGCCGCTGAGACCGCGGATGATGTTCGGGAAGAGAACGATGATGGAGCCAGTGCTACGCCCATTCCCGCAGGCCGCACCAATGATTTCGTCAGTGTTGATGCGGACTTTCTGTCGCGCTCGTTGAGTCAGATCTCGTCTGTTCAGTTCGATATCCTGCACCGAACCGATGTTGGACGGTTGGACGGACGCGTGGTGGATGCCGCCGGCCAAGACGTCCCATTCACATCGTCAGACCTGGGTGACCGGACGCGCATTGACGTTCCTGCGCTACCTCTAGGGGCTGCCTCGCTGATTGTGACCCCGCGCGACGCCGCCAACCCCAACTTCTATGACATCAACGTTGTTGAGAACGTCATCGACACCGAGTGTACGCCCGGCGATACAGAAGCGCTTCCCTGCGGCAACTGTGGCGGTCAAGAGCGCACCTGCACCAGCTTCGGCATGTGGGAAACCGGCGAAGCGTGCCTCAATCAGGGCGAATGCGCCCAGGGTGCTTCGGAGACGGAAGCCTGTGATGGCGGTGCCGAGCGCACGCGTTCGTGTAGCAATGCCTGCGAATGGGACGACTTTGGCGAATGCTTCGGCGGTTCGTGCGAAGGCAACGAGACCATCTCTTGCTACACCGGTGAGCCGTCCAGCGAAGGCATCGGTCCGTGTACCGGCGGAACTCGTACCTGTGAGAACGGAACCTTCTCCGACTGTGTTGGTGAAGTGGTTCCACGGACTGAGATCTGTGGAAACGGCATCGATGATGACTGCGACGACGACGACGACCTTCGTGATGACGACTGCGACAACGGCCTGGCTTTGTTGGGCGAACCCTGCGACGGCGACGACGAGTGCGACGCCCAGTGGACGTGCCTCGGCGACCCCGAACCCGACCGTTTCATCGATGGCTACTGTGGCGACGACCAGGCGTGTTCCGGCGAAGCGAACGAGTGCACCGCAGATGGTGTGTGCGCCGACCTTGGTGACAGCGACTACTGCCTGCTCAAGTGCGGCGATGGCATCGGCTGCCGCTTTGGCTACACCTGCGCCACGCTGGATGAAGGCTCGGCGTGCATCCCGCGCTGCCGCGACGACAACGACTGCTTCTTCGACGACGCTGGAACCTGCAACGTGGGAACAGGCTTGTGTGAAGGACCGGACGGTCCGAGTGGCAATGGAGGAGACACCGACGTTGCCGAGATTGGTGGCTGCGATTGCTCCACCGGTCCGACGACTGGATGGGCTTTCCTCGGTGGTTTGGGACTGCTGCTTGTGGGCCTAGGACGCCGCCGGCGCTAGCCGACGAGGCTGTCAGCAAGAACGCCGCTCCCTAAGCAGGGGGCGGCGTTTTTCGTGGAGTGATGGGCACCGTGGTGCGGCTGGCGACTACTCGGGGGTGAACAGGTGGCACAAGGTCGCCGTTGCCAGCGCCTCGTACTCTCCGGTCTCACCGAGTGACGTAAACTGCTGGCGAACGCTACCCGTGGGCGCGGTACCTACGGGGCCGTCCATGGCGAACAGTCGCCAGCGGTACTGGCTCGGACGGCCAGGACAAGACCCGAGGTAGCCTTCCCAGTCGAAGCCGTTGACGAGCTCGACGGCGTCGCCGGGCGGCGTGTTTGTGACACCGTCTCCGCTGATTCCAGCGTCGAGGCCCGTCACGTTACCGGGAATATCGTACATTGCCCAGTGGGGAAAGTTCCCGGTGGACGGGTCGTCGAACACCAGGATGAAGTGCGTGGTGTCGTCCGGAGCGCCCTCCCAAGCAAGCTCCGGGTTGCTGCCGCGACAGGAAAATTCGGGCGGCAGAATGAAGTCGCACTCTGCGGCGTTGGGGTCACCAGCGCTGCTGATGAAGTCCGGGGACGACAATCGGAAGGGGATTGCCTCGGTGTCTGCTTCGGTACCAGAGTCGGTGTCGGCCTCGCTATCGGCGCTTGTGTCGGTGCCCATGTCGGTATCTGCGGGGGCATCGGCGGTGCAGGCGGTGAGCAATAGGGCGAGAAGGGATAGGCGCATGAAGACTCCGATTTTGCGGCTTGTAACCTAGTCGAGCTAGCCTTCGGAACGGGCTGCTCACAACCAGACTGGACTCGGCATGCCCCCCGCTCGAATCCCCTGTCCCATCGACCCTGTGGAGTCACTCGGGTCGGCCCGCTCGCAAAGCATGGCGTGTGCAGGGCGCGTGTACCGTTCGGCAGCGAGGGTGAGGCGGTGAAGCTCGGCGGTCTCCGACTGTGCTGATTTGGAGGTCTGCGCTTCAAGCACGTAGTTGAGCGTGTCTGTGGCCCATGCGTTGTCCGCCTTGTCGTAGGCGCGAGCGAGGTTGGTATCGGCGATGGGGAGCAATCTACGGAACCCCAGTGAGGACCACGCGAGATGGTGCGCCCGCTCCGCTGCGCAAAACCACCCCATTACGCCAAGATACCAACCGTCGTAAACAGGAGCATCGCGAGCGCGGCGGTGCCGAATCGCACCGGCATCACTGCTCGGTGCCACACGACCCGCCGCGGTACGCGCTCTACTGCCGGAACAATCAGGCCCCCGTTGCCAGAAGCACGGGGTTCTCAATGTACCGACGCAGTGCCTGAAGGAATCGGGCACCCACGGCGCCGTCTAGAACGCGGTGGTCACAGCTCATGGTCACATCCAAGCGCCAACCTACGGCCAGCTGGCCATCGACGACGACCGGGCGTTGGTCCATGGCACCAATGGCCAGGATTCCCGCTTCCGGTGGATTGATGATGGCGGTGAACTGCTTGATATTCATCATGCCGAGGTTGGACACGCTGAACGTGCCGCCTGTGTATTCCTCTGGGGCGAGCTTCTGGTCGCGTGCGCGGCCAGCCAATTCACGCGTCTCACGTGCGATTTGGTCGACAGGCTTGCTGTCGGCGTTGCGAATGACCGGCGTGATCAGTCCGCCGTCGACGGCAACGGCCATGCCCACATCCACTCGTCCGTGGCGGGTGATGGTCTTGTCGG
>JBLHSN010000416.1:0-4965 GCA_047626195.1 Myxococcota bacterium | reverse complement strand
CGCCCCGAGACAGCGACGCCGATGTCGCGACGCGACGTCAGTTGGCGGCGTCCACGTGCCACACCTGTGCGCGCACGGCCACCTTCACGAGGTGGTCCAGCCAGACGCGCTGGTCGTCAGACAGGCTTTCCGTGAGCCCCTTGACCTCGACCACGACCACTGAAGGCTCGAGTCGCGACGGATGTGCGGGCAGCACACACGCATCCCCGGCCAGAACCAAGAGATCGGGCAGGCCACGACTGGCCCGCTACCCTCGCCGAAGGAGCGCCGACAGCATCCCGGCGGTCGGGGGCTCGACATCACAGACATGGGTGGTCCGCTTTTAGCCGCAGCGGACATCGTCATTGTGGCGGCGTGAGCATCCAGTTTGACCACACGCCACCCGGACCGTGTCTCGCCTCAAACAACACAACCGTTCCGCCATCTGTCGCAGCGGCACCTCGAACCTCGAGGTCGCCAGAGCCCGCCATTCCCGGGTTGGGGGAGTGGGTAGCGGTCGCGATGCCAGCGGAACCGGAAACGCTGGCGGAGTAGGTGTGGTAGCCGCTGTCCGACGTGTGCTCGAGGGTGACGGACAATACCTCACCGGTGGGTAGCTCAATGGCCCGAGACTCCCTACGCGGACGACGCAGCTGCTCGGGTCCAGCTTCGAAAGAGGCAGGCAGGAGCCACGACTGACGCTGTGCCGGGTCCAGTCCAGCGGCCTGCATGGCCTCTTTGGCCAGGGTCAGCTCAGAACGAGCGGCGGCCTCATCCGTACACGTCGCGTCATCCATCATGGGCGTTCGGTAGATGGTCCACCGCTGAACGGACCGCGCCTCAAAGTCCACCAGCGCCAGATCCACGCCATCGACACCGTCAGGGAGCCCTGGGTAGGCGCAGCGAGCGACGTCTTCGCTAAGGTCATCGCGTGCGCTAGGGATACGCAGTGCGAGGTGCTTTCCACTGGCGGTGATGTCGATGAGCTCCGGAGTCTGGCTTGCCTTGCCACTCTGCGCGACAGTCAGCGCCTGCCCCTCCGACTCGACGACAGACGGAGTCGAAACGGTCGCCACGTCTGGGGCCTGCGGCGGTGTTTCGCTAGAGACCTCGGTGCTGCCCGCACATGCGAGGGAGACCAGAGCCAGCAGGGCGAGACTACAGACAAGCGCAAGATGGCGCATCACTCATCCAGTTGTTGGGTTGTCTCAGGAGCATCGGTAGCCGTCCAGGCAAACCAGTCGCTAGTCGGCAACCGCCCGGCATCGGTCACCTTGGACCCACCGGTGTCACTATACTCGGCCTGGGCCTCGAAGGAACCGACCTTCGTGGCATCGTTCCCGACCCCACGTTTATTCGCATCAATCAACTGAATGTCGGTGGCCATCAGCGACGCGATGGCGTTCGGGTCCGTGTCCGGGCCAATGACCCAGCGAAGGGCGCTGCCCGCTGGAACCTCGTACCAACCAGGTGCAAGATCCGAACTCGCCCCCTCGATTGTTGGGCTGTTGGCCCCGCCGAGCAGCGCCACACCACTGCCCTTGACGCTGTACACCGTCGAGGAATGCCCGCCGGCCGTGTAGGTGCCGTCGAGGGTGGTGAACCACTGTTGGATATCACCAGGCTTGCGTTCCGAGAGCGCCACCTCACATCCCCCAAGGGCGACCGCTGCGGCACCGGCTCCGAAGCTGTGATCCGCAGACGCAGTCTCATCCTTGAAAGTCAGCTCCTCGCAATAGTGGAAGTCCCCAGGGACGTTTCCTCCGCCAATCTCCTGGGCACGCTCGGAGGCCTGGGTCACAGCCTCACAGGCACCGCTCGCTGCATCCATGATGGAGCGCGTAGCCTCGGGCTGAGCGTTGACGACCATGTAGATGTCGACCAACGTCATCTCGGGCGTCCCATCCGACTTCTGGCCGTCGGCATAAGCGATATAGTCGCCAGAACTCGGGTCCATGTAGTGAGCCGTCAGATCATAGCCAGCGGCCTGAAGTGTGGCGGCGGTGAACTCGCTACACAAGAGGGTCTGAAGGTCATCCACATCGCCGCGTAGAATGGCCCGCCGCCTCGAGGACCCGGCCAGATCACCGGCAACGGCACCGTCGTAGCCATGTTGCATGTCCAAGTCGTCCGCAAGATCGACGGCTGCGTCGAGATTGTTCGTCTTGCCGTCATCGAGCGCCTTCTTCTGCGCAGTCTCACGCGGCGACAGCTCTGGAGTTGCAGGAGCCGCCGGCGTGCCAGGCGCCATCTCGGGCCCACCGGGCACCAAGCCACCGACCCATTCCACCCCTTCATTCCATCCGTCACGAACCGCGTCACCAACGTCTTCAGCAGCATCCCAACCACGGTTCCAAGCATCCTTCGCGGTGTCCGCAGCGTCCTCGACTCCACCCCGTGCCCAGTCGACCCACCCCTCTTCCTCCGTGGCCTGAACCTCGGGCTCCGGCTCGGTGGTCTCGCCCACAGGCGAAGCAACAACCCCGAGCGCCGCCAGCTCCCAGTCACCAGCTGCTGGAATGTCCAGGCAGTCTCCGACCTCCAAATCGGTGGCCTGTGGGTCGCGTCCGTTGAACAGGTTCAGCTCAACGTAGCGCATGGCGTCGCCCGTCCCGCGCCTAGCGATGCTGGACACCGAGTCGCCGGGCTGCACGGTGTAGCTGGCGCGCTGTTGCTGGGCGGAAGTAGCGGCGTTCCCAGGTCCATCGGCCGTTGTATTGGCCTGCGACTCGGTCTGTTTGGCAGAGCCCAAGAGCCAGTCCGATGCTTGTTGGGCATATCCCATTTCGACCTCCGGAAGCGCGCTGTATTCCTGCTCACTATCCTAGCACTTGCACGAGAATACGCAGAGCCAAAGACGAATATTTCTCTCGTTTTTTTACCCACGCATCCATCGTCCCGCTTCGTCATATGCGTATTGGCTACACCAGAGAGACGAACCAGGATTGGCCTGCTGTCGGCCGATTCCCTCACCTTGAGACACCCACACCACCTTGACCACCGGGAACCCATGGCAGTCAAGCACGCGCCCCAACTCCGTGAACCCAGATGCGCGGCCTTCGCCCTGCACCATCCAGGTTTCTGGACTCCACAAACCCTCCGTACTGGCGAGCACGGGATTGAGGAAGGCGGCGACCACATCCGTGAGCGCGTCCAGCGGTGGAAGGAACACCAAGCTTGCCATCCTCACCGACTACCTCTGCTACCAAGATGAGCAATGGCCCGTCACAACCTGCTCGCGGCCGTCCCCGTGCTCTTCTACGACCTCACAGCGCACTGGGGGCCTCGGTCTCCACCACCGCGCGAAACAGCAACTCATCGCCGCGGAGGATGTCCGCCGCATACACGTCGCCGCCGAGGAGCCAGGTCAGCACGTCCAGCACGTCCCCCACAACGGCCTGCCCCGAGTACTTCAGCTCCGCCCGGTGGATGCTCTCAGACGCCCCTCCTCGAGCGAGGGCAGAGGCCACGTTTCGTACGTAGTTTGCCGCATTGACGTGCTTGAAGATGTCGATATCCGACGCCCGCACAGTGATGCGGTAGCGGTCGACGTCTTCCGGGCGTTCTGTCGAACGAAACCCAGCACCGCGCAAACGTCATGGACAGAGCCGAGGCGTTTTCGATGCGACGCCCTCACGCGCCATAGCAACGTCTAAAAATGGAGGAAGCGTCCATCGCTGGTGCGTCGCCTAGCGAGCCCGTATTTCGGGACAAATGTCGAGATGATGGACATGCACGGTCTGTGTCTGACCGGAGCGCGCCGATGCATCAACGTGAAGGCAGCGCTCTTCTGGGGTGCGGTGTCGTGCCATAAAGCACCTCCGACAGTACTGTCAGCAGCCAATCGGCCGTGTCAGCGGGGGTGGACTGAACGGTTACCGCGCTCCTACGACGGGAATTGGTGTAGTGTCGCTACAAAATCTAGAGATCAACCCATCTAAAGGTACCTTATGAAACCACTTCTCTTAGTCGCTATCCTAGCCACTATCTTCGCCGCAGCCTGCACCTCTGACCAAGGAGAAGCCGATTCCGCCGTTGGTACAGACCTCAATACAGAAGTGGACACGGGTCTCGACACAGACACGCTCATCGACATCAGTGTGGAGTGCGAACCACTGACCGTCGATCTTGGAGTGACCACAGGCACCGGAGACTGCGTGAACACAGAGCGCCTCGCCGCGGCCTCAGCGACTGCCTTGAGGATCCGTGCCGACTGCACAGACCCCAACATCACCGGCGTTCTCGACAAACGACACCTCGTCCTCATCCCCGACTCCCCCACCCAAGATGCGCTTTGGCTTCACTTGGGCGGCACAGACGGATCGCCCACCGGCACCGAGAACATCGGAGCGGCCGCGATCAGCGCAGGGTACCGCTACATCAGCCTCGCGTACACGAACGTGCGCGGCGCAACCGACCGATGTCGGTGCCCGGAAGGCCCACGAGACGCCCACTGCTCTGGCCTCACGCGATACGAGGTCATTTACGGAGATGACGTCACCGACCTATTCAACATGGACGCGAACGAAGCCATTGAACCCCGCCTCGCCGCTCTGCTGGCCAGTCTCCACGACGCTCGACCCTTAGAAGGCTGGGACCACTTCCTGACCGATGCCGGCGACCCCGACTGGACGCAAATGGCCTTGTCCGGCTTCTCTCAGGGCGGCGGCATGGTAGGCATCATCGCTCGCGACCACGCGCTGGACCGCGTCATGTACTTTTCCTCGGGCTCAGATTCTGCGCTGCGCGCACAGATCGAGCCATCGTCCTACCAGGCCTGCTCAGCGCATGACGAGTGCGACTCCGGCCTGTGTTGCCCAGTCGTTGATCCGTTCTGCATCACTCCTTCTGCAACGGATTCCATCTGCATAGAGGTGGTCGGCGCATTGGTAACCACGGAAGGTCAAGACACCGACGACGACGGTATTGGAGAGGGGGGGCCCGAGCTCCGCGCCACCCCAGGAGACCGACAGTTTGGACTAGTCC
>JBLHSN010000415.1:0-4975 GCA_047626195.1 Myxococcota bacterium | reverse complement strand
GTTTTGAAGTGCAAAATCCAGAACCACCCACTCACACCCAACTATTCGCGCTCCCAAAGCCCTAGAAGACCCCAGCGTAAAATGTTTATTGAGCAAATAAATCGATGAACTTCGCACGTATGGGAAAACGTTCTTCGCTCTGCGCGAAAGTGAGTTCGCGACCAGTCAGAAGTGGCATTTTGATTGTCTATTGAGATGTGTGTACGCTCGATCACCCCAATCATACGCTCGACTCTCGCTCAGCACCTGGGGCCGGCCCGACCGACCGGCTGTGGACAAAACACCGTCGATGCTGTTCGCACATGGGTGGCGACACTGAGATTACGCACACTGCCGGTCACCGGTCCCCTCGCGAGGCACACCGCCCACGCTCACCGAGCTGACACAACAAGGTCTCGCACACGTACACGCACGGCTCCATCTCCAGCCGGGGATGAACCCTGCCGAAGCCACAGATTGACGTGCAGTCGGTGGTCATCGTAGCGGGGCACCTGAGCGCCGCGAACCCGCCACCGGGCAAACACACCGGCCTCGGTGGACGCGGTCCAGGTCAGGCCACGTCGCCGCCAGCGAATCCGATAGGTCACCCAGCCAGATGGGCTGTCGAATCGATGCACCAGGTCCGGAGTGGCGGGGGCAAGGGCAAACTGCGCGTTGTCCGCGTCGGCTATCCCCCAGCGGCCGAGCTCGACGTCGATCTCACACGAGTCATCACGAGCCATGAAGATACCGGCAATCGCCTGACTATCGAGGTCTTCGGACCACACGTCGAACTGCAGCTCATTCGGTCGATTCTCGAGAGGCACTGATAGCTCCGCCGACGACCATCCCGCCCCTTCTTGAACGAGGGTAAGGATAAGCTCTGAGTCGTGCACAGCAACGGCCTGTTCGCTGTCGGACCACCGATTAGGCCCCGCTCCTACAGGTACGATGGAGGACTTGTGTACAGACCAGGCCCGGTCTGCAAATTCAACCGTGCGCGGGCCCATCGGCAGCACTGCCCGAGGACCCGGTAGACAGGGATTGGCCATGGCGAGGGACAGCCAAATCACGCGACGGTAACGGACTTTGCGAGGTTGCGTGGCTTGTCGACATCCAGACCGCGCAGCTCGGCGGCGCGGAATGCGAGGAACTGCATGGGCAAGACGGACAGAACCGGCGACAACAGCGCATGGGTGCCATCCATGGGTAGGACCAGGTCGGCATGACGAGCCACCTCGGCATCATCCGGCTCGCACAGGGCAATCACTCGGGCCCCTCGCGCGCGGACCTCGGCGATGTTGGCCAGCATGTGAGTCCGGTGCTCGTCACGCGGAACCACCACGATGACCGGCGTACCCTTTGTGATCATGGCAATCGGACCGTGCTTCATCTCGCCAGCCGCGTACGCATCGCACGGCACATAGGACAGTTCCTTGAGCTTAAGCGAGCCTTCTTCCGCCACATGACGAGACGGTCCCCGGCCCAAGAACAGGGCGTAGTTGGCGTCCACAATCCAACGACACGCGGTGACCACCTGTGGAAGGTCCACGAGCCGCGCAAGTGTTGATCGGACCGCATTCGGGAGTGCGATGAGACCCTCGCGGACTGCCAAAGCGGCGTCGGATTCTGGATTGCCTGCCAATCCCAGAGCGAGAGCGCCGAGCGTCGCGATTTGAGCGGTGAAGGCCTTGGTGCTGGCTACGGCGACCTCGGGGCCTGCATGGACAAACAGCCCAGCATCGGCTTCGCGAGCAATGGAGGAGTCCACCGTGTTCACCACCCCGAGGGTCGCGGCACCAAAGGTCTTCACCCGACGCAGAGCCTCAAGGGTGTCGTAAGTCTCACCCGACTGCGACACCGCAATGTACAGAGCCTTCGGGTCCACCATAGGACCGTCCATGGAGAATTCGCTCGCCAGCTTTGCGACGGCTGGAATGTGGGCCACTCGTTCGATGAGTCGGGCGCCTACGCTGGCCGCGTGAAAGCTCGTTCCACACGCGAGCAGAACTACCGACGAAACATCTCGCATGGAGGGGTGGTCCACCAAGCAGCCTAGCTGCACGCCTCGGTCTGACACTCGGCCCACGAGAGCGTTGGTGAGGACCTCGGGCTGCTCCAAGATTTCCTTCACCATGAAGCAGCTGTGTGCCCCCATGTCTGCCTCGTCAGCCGCGTGAAACGGTACTGCCCGAGACGCGATGCTGGCGAACATACCCTGGCGGATTTCGAGTTGGTCGCCGTCGTCCAGGTGCACCACTTGATCCACCCACGGCGCAATAGCCTGGGCATCAGACGCAATGAACACCTCGTCGTCGCCAAACCCGAGAACCAATGGTGAGCCATAACGGGAGACAAACAGTCGGTCGGGGTGGTCCGCAAACGCAACCACGAGTCCCCAAGTCCCCTGCAGCTGGTCGATGGCCTGTTGAAGCGCCGCCATGGGGTCGCCGGTGTAGGCATCCGCAATCAGGTGCGCAATGACCTCGGTATCGGTATCGCTCGTGAAGGCTGCTCCGGTCGGGTCAAAGCGCTCTCGAAGCGCATCGGCATTGTCGATGATGCCGTTGTGCACCACGGCAACCCTGCCAGTGCGGTCGGTATGAGGGTGGGTATTTCGAAGCTCCAAGCCCCCATGCGTCGCCCAGCGGGTGTGACCGAGTCCGACCGTATGCTCGGACTCGGGGACCAGAGGAGTCAGTGCCGCAACCCGACCCACTGCCCGGCGAATGACAAGCCCATCTGTGCCCAACAGCCCAATGCCCGCGGAGTCATAGCCGCGGTACTCAAGGCGCGAGAGTCCTTCCAAAAGCATTTTAGAACAAGGACGATTACCGACATACCCAACGAGTCCACACATAAACATCTCCAGTGTGTGTGGCGGCGGTGCGAGGCGCGTGCCAAGCAAAACAGAGGCTTCACGCGTCGCGCGCGGCGTGGTCCGTAGACAGTTGTTCCACTTTGGAACACCCTGTCCGGTCAGTGACACACCCGAAGAGACACACCCACCGTTGTCTTGGCCAAAATCCACGGCCGCCGCACAGGCCCCACCAAAGCGACCCGCGACGTTGTTGAGCTGATTGTCTCATTGGTGAAGCACGAGGCGAGCATGACCAGCGTTGAGACCGCGAAGGTTGTTGCCAGTGAACTCGGCGTGGAGTTGTATCGATAGCGGGTCTGCCTAGCGTTGCGTGACAACGGCTACAGCTCAAAAAGGGGTTCTACGTCCGCCGGCCTTCCGAACTCTGCGAGTCGTGGACCTACGAAAACCGTTCTCGCGGTGGACGCAGCGGATGAGACATCTCGACCGTGGACGGGGCGAGGCTCAGTTCATCGCACTGACGGTCGCCGAGCCGCGGAACGTGCTGACCCTCACTGTGTGGAAACGTCGCGTGGAAGTGCCCGTCGATATGGACACCGACCTGACCTTGTAGAGGCGTGTCGTCGAGGTATTGTCGTGATTTCAACGCCGCATCGCATTCTCGTTGCCCGCGAGCATGTGGACTTTCGCAGAGGCATCGCCGGCTTGGCGGCGATGTGCGAGTTGCAGCTCGGCGAGGAGCCCTTGAATGGCACACTGTTCGTGTTCCGCAACCGCAGGCGAACCGCACTCAAAATG
Source organism: Myxococcota bacterium (assembly GCA_047626195.1). Taxonomy (GTDB): domain Bacteria; phylum Myxococcota_A; class UBA796; order UBA796; genus CAJXTB01. Next base: position 1,377 of record JBLHSN010000415.1, on the reverse strand, counting down.
TGGGTCTGGACCCATGGTGGCTTCTTAATAGTGCACAAGAAGCTGGAAAAGAGCCGGTTCCGTTGGCCCGTTTCGGACACCACTTGGGCCACCATCACCCCGGTGGAATTGGTGGTGTTGATGGAGGGGATTGACCGGTCTCACGCGCGCCGACTTTCCCAGTGGGATCCTTCGAGACCTTCTTGTGAAGCCGATCGTAGACGGTAAAGGACCGCACGTCTGGCTTGGCTGAAATCCCCGATGAGAACGCCCGTTTGCGTCAGCAGATGGGGGTGCTTCGCGGCGAGCTGACCGGACACGCGCAGCGAGCTCGCTGAACGCGACGAGATGCTGGCCGCCGTTGAGCACAAGGCCGAGTACTTGAGCGCACCGGCAGGTACGCTGTCGCATAGAGATAAAACGCCATCTCTACGCGTCAAAGCGCACGAGGGTCAACGCGAGTGTTCCTGCGAACGTCGCGGCTTCCAACCCAGGCCAATCCAAGGTGTTAACGCCCCCCAATGCGCACTCTTCGCTTTGACCGCGGCACCCTGCTCCTCGAACATTGGCCAAAGGACGAGATTCCTCCGGGCTTTGTCTTCGACGCACGCGTAGGTCTGCACCGCGCTCCGGCCATTCGCTACTTCGACGTCGTCTTGGACCTGCACAGACGCGGCATTCCGTACGAAGACCAAGCGCGGAACTATGAGCCCCTTGAGCGGCACCACCACACCGACCGCACGCCACGCGAGTACCAAGCAGAAGCGCTCGCTGCGTGGAAGGCCAACGGGCGACGCGGAACTGTTCTTCTGCCAACCGGTGCTGGAAAGACTTTTGTGGCCGAGCTCGCGATTGCCGATGCCAACCGCAATGCCCTGGTCATTGCCCCCACCATCAATCTTGTTGGCCAGTGGTATGATGGGTTGCGCCGTTCCTTCGGCGACCCTGTTGGCATCTTGGGCGGAGGGGTACACGAAGTACACCCGCTCACTGTAAGCACCTACGACTCGGCCCACCTGCACATGGAGCGCTACGGCAACCGCTTCGGACTCATCATCTTCGACGAGGTCCATCACCTCCCCGGACGGTCTTTTCAGTTCGCCGCCGAGGGCTGCATCGCCCCCTTCCGACTCGGACTGACCGCCACCCTTGAGCGACCCGATGGCGGCCATGAACGGGTGTTTGACCTGGTGGGCCCCGTGGTCTACCGCAAGGAAATCACCGAGCTTGAAGGTGAATTTCTCGCGCCCTACCGCACAGAACGCATCACCGTAGACCTGTCCGATACTGACCGTATTGCCTACGACGAAGCCCGCCGACTGTGGCGCAGCTTCATCGACGAAGAAGGCATTCGCCTGGGCGGACAGAACGGGTGGAACAACTACCTGCGCGCGGCGT
>JBLHSN010000414.1:0-4980 GCA_047626195.1 Myxococcota bacterium | reverse complement strand
AGAGGCGTTCACCCATTGGTCGAATGACCCAGAGTATGTGGCGATTAAGAGTGACCGCATCGAGGCGAGCAACAACTACACGGTGTTCCTCGTCGAGAGCTAGACGCTAGCGATTCTGGAGTCATGAATAGATTGTCGTGAACGCAATCAGCTCTTCATATGCGATTGTCATTCCCCATCAAGGCTGTCTGGAGGACGTCAGCTGTTCGGGGGGCACAGACCGTGAACGCGGAGGCCAACCCCATGGTTGTTCGCTTGCGAAATCCGATAGCTCTTGCACTGTCGTTGGTAGCTCGCGGCACCTTGAAGAACGACCCCCTGCCTTCTGCCGCAGAATTGGAGTTGAAGCTTGAGGGTCCGTTTGCCACCGTAAGTGCGCTTGCGCGCGGGCCGACCTCGGGAGTTGCAAACAACGCCATTGTCCTGTTCGGCGAGTACGACGGGACTGTCGCCCGTCTAGTCGCTATTGCTGCGAATGAAGCGCTGACGCCGATGACCCGCGCATCTGCTGCCTCCGGACTCGCGAAAGTGCCAGCGAAGGACCGTGTTGAAGCGACGGACCTACTCGTTGGCCTGACGCGCTACTCGAACGTCACTCTTGCGGCGAACGCTGCCAGCGCTTGTGAGGGCTTACCGAGCGATATGGCGATATTCACCCACACTGTGGATGATGCATCCCGCCATCCCGCCGTCCAACGCTATGCCCAGCGAGCGTTAGACGCCCTACTGTAGCTTGCTCGTTTTGTTGTGTGGGGTGTAGTTGATATTTTCGGTCGTAGGAAACGACTACCAGTACCTGATTGCCAAATTCGAAGACAAAGCTGGCAAGGAGGGCGGGGCGTTTGCCATCTTCGATTCCGTCAGGTGCCCGAGAAGGTCGACCTGCTACAGCCCGAACGTGGCCTTAGGCAACGGTGATGGCATGGGAAGAGGCCGACGCGGAACTGTCAGCTTCTGCTCTGTAAATATCACTGTGTGTTCACGGGTATCCTCACGGAGGACCACGCTGATGGAGCCCTGAGATGACCGACACCGTTCGGCAACTCGATGAGCATCCCATTGATGCTGTGTGGCTCGCTATGCGTTGGCCCATGCGGCTCAGGCTGCAATGTGCCTGTTTCTATTCATGGCATCACTCCTAAATCTCTTGTGGCTGCTCACAATCGTGTTCGACGTCGTCGTCGGGCGGGGTCTGTTGCGGGTTCGCAAGGATCCGAGCGATGTCGCGCGTCGACATCGGGCCTTTTTCGTTCGGCTGGCGTTTCGGCTGTTGGCGAGTGTCGTTTACATCGTCGTTGGTGCCTTGAGTGGGGCACTGTTCACATGATGAAGGATCCACGTTGGCACCGTGTTCGTAGGGCTCGCTGGCCCCTGGCCGGGTTCGGAGTGTTGTTGGCGCTGTTGGTGTTGGCACAATGGTCGGCCGAGATCTACTATTGTGAGCGAGCCTGGGAGGTTCCGTACGACCGTCGGGGAGAGAGCAATTGGCTGCCCGTGGTTGCTAGCCTTCCATTCTGTTTGATGTCTTGGATGCTTCCGGTGGCCATGCTCGCGGCTGCGCATCGGGTTCGTCGGTCGCAGTCCGATTTGGAGACGCAGCGCGACCCCCTTGCTCGGAGTGTTCCCGCAGCTCGAACTGCGTTGTGGGTTTGGCGTTTCCTCGTAGGTACGCTGGTGGTGTTCGTGGCCTGTGCAGCGGGCGTCTTTGGGCTGTTGTCCGTGTTCTAGATGTTCCTTGAGCCCACCACCTACGCTCCATGGTGGACAATCACGAACCGTCGAATAAGACCGAAACACCCCTAGGACCCCGATGAACAGCGCGCCTCGCCAGCTTGGACTCACTGGTGACGACGTGTCACTCGATGAAGTGCGCCAAGCGATTGCGAAGGAGCGCCGCTTAGGGATTCGCCCAACAGATATCCGCGTTCTCGAGGTAGAACCGGTAGATGGTGAAGACGGAAACCTGTGGGAACTCATCGTAGAAGCGCAAGAACCACTGCCTGACGCGCGAGAGTGGACCGGCGCCACGCTCCAGCGAGACCTCATATCGGCCGACGGCGATGATGGAACTTGGCAGGTCAAGATTCTCGATGTCTACCCGCACACCAACACCGTGTGGGTGGAGGGTGAGCGCCCGACGGTCGGGCTCGCCAAGGTCTGGCCCTTCGACTTTCTCGCCGCCCTGAACAAGCTGGTTCACGAGCCACGATGGACGGGTCTGCATGCTGAATTTTCGCGCACTCTAGCTGCGTCCGCCGGCCGTGCTCAACCTGCGTCTATTGCCGCTCCAGGCAACCACCCCGCGTGGTCGTGGTCATGGACATTGGTGTGGGGACCGCCAGGTACCGGCAAGACCTACACTCTTGGAGAACAGGTAGCGGCCTTGCTCAGCGACCCAACGGAGCACGTATTGGTGCTGTCCACCACCAATCGGGCGACGGACGCGGCAGCGGTCGAGCTAGGCTGTGCGCTGAAGCGGAGTGGCGAGGCGGTAAATACGGCGCTGCGGGTGGGTCGTGTGGTGACGCTTCCCGCCTTCAAAGAACACGGCCTACTCGCAATGCTGCCCAACCCCGATGCGGTGAAGGCGCTGGCTACGGCTGAGCAGTTGGTATCGGACGCCGATGGCGCGACGGCACGAATGCACGCGCGGCGTGAGCACCGGGACTTAGCTCGTCAGATGCCAACAATGGCCTGGGCGCTTGAGCATCCGACGGCGCGAGCGTTGGTGTGTACGCTGTACTTGGGCACCCGTCTGCTGGCGGACGAGAGTGTGCTCACCGAGCTCGATAGTGGAAAAGCACCGTTCACCACCGTTGTACTGGACGAAGCCGGTCTTGTCGGTCGTGCTCAGGCTGCGGCGGTAGCGCTGTTGGCGTCGCGTCGGGTGGTACTGGTCGGCGACCCGCGACAGCTGTCGCCCATCTCGCGTGCCACACGCAGTCTGCCGCCCCACGTGATGCGATGGATGGCTCGGTCGGGTCTGGAACATCTGGATACCGAAGCTCTGACACCCAATGTTCAGCGACTGAACGAACAGCGTCGCATGCATCCTGACATCAGCGAAGTCGTCAGCACCCTTCAGTACGGCGGACAGCTGGGATGCCACGAGAGCGTGCGGACCCGCCCGTGGGCTTCGCCTCTAGCGAGTCTTCCGCGTGCGCTGTGGTATGTGGTCGACGCGCATCCCGGGCTTGGGGTCGATGGCGCATCCAGTGCGCGCGGCCCAGACAATGCCAGTCGTATTCGCCCGGCAACCGAGCAGGTGCTGCGTGCCTTGGTCGAGGCGGAGCCGTCGCTGAGAGCTGTGAGAGGCCTGTTTGTCACCCCCTACGTCGCGCAAGCGACCGCAGCGACAGCCTGGCTGAAGGCACTGAAGATGACCGGCTGGACTGCGTCAACGGTTCACAGTCAGCAGGGTGCCGAGGCCGAAGTCGTCCTCTTCGACACGGTCCATGCGTCGAGCACCGGCTGGCCGTCGGCCGAGTGGTGCCGGCTGGTGAATGTGGGTGTGTCGCGTGCCCAGCAGCTCGTTGTGGTGCTGTGCAGTCGCGGTGAGATGGAACAGGGCTGGATGCGCCCCTTGCGTGAGACGCTGGAGCCTCGGGTGTTGGTGCGTCGTGCCGACCAGTGGAGCTGGAGTCAGCCAGACGGGACTCAGCGCGCCCAGGCTGGATTGTTTGCCGCACCGGCTCCAGTCGCTGCGGATGAGCCGGTGTTGTACGAGGTGGATGCGTCGCCAACGCTCGGAGCGCAGTTCGAGCGACGCCGCGCTCAGCGAGCCATTCTGTCCCAGGAACAGCGCCGACTTGTACACCGAGAGCTGGCCGATGCCGGACCGCGGTTGGTCCGTGGTGTGGCGGGCTCTGGCAAGACCTTGGTCATGGCCCATTGGGTGGTGCGAACGCTGCGCGGTCAGGGCTTTGACGACGTTGTGGTCATGTACGCCAACAAGTCGCTGAGGAGCCTGATTGAGCGCATGTTGGACGACGCATGGCAGCAGACCCACGACGCTTATGTGCCGCCGTTTCCGTGGGAACGCGTTCACATTCTTCATGTGGCCGACCTGCTGCGTGACCTTCGGCGCGAGCGAGGCTTGCCGGAGCCGGCGAACCTCTTTGACTACGAAGCCCAAGCCCAGGCCATCGCCGAGCTGGGTCCACTGCCCGAGCGGTTCAGTGCGGTGTTCATTGATGAAGCGCAGGACATGGGACACGCCGTCCTGGGGCTTGTCGTCCAGCTCGTAACGCCTCACAACGGTCGCAAGCCGGTGCTGGTGTTCTACGACAATGCACAGAACCTGTACGGGCGACAGGCGCCGGTGTGGTCGGAGCTGGGACTCGATATGCGCGGCCGCTCAGACGTCATGCGCGAGAGCTTTCGCAGCAGCCGCATCATTGTGGAGACGGCGTTGAACCTCTTGGACCGGGTAGGTGACGGCCTGTCGAAGAACCCGGATATGCGCGAGCTGATGAGCGATACGTTGTTGGTACAGCGCACTCTCGGCGCGGCTCCGTGGTGGACAGCTCGGTACTGCGCGGACGACGGTCAAGTCCCCGAGCTGTATCTGGCCCCGAATACCGAAGCCGAGGTGGCGTTCGTTGCGGCCCGTATCGCCAGCCTGGTTCAGCAGGAAGGGGTGCGTCCTGGAGACATTCGCGTCGTCACCCTGTCCAAGCAACTTCGCGAGTGGCTCACGCCTGCGATTCGTGCGGCCGTTCCTGGGTGTGCCGTCGTCCACGTCACCGGAGAGGGCCTCGTCGGACGGGACGACGCGGTTGTCATCACCACGCCACACAGCTTCAAGGGCTACGACGCCGAGGTGGTGCTGGTTCCTGGCGTTGACCGGTTTGCACCCAAGGGAAACTCGCAGCCGCAGGCGCTGTACGTGAGCCTGACTCGGGCGCGAACGCTGCTCATTGCCAGTGCGTCCAGAGAGGGCTCTCGCTATCCAGCCCGTCAGACGTTGCTCGATGCCTT
>JBLHSN010000413.1:0-4984 GCA_047626195.1 Myxococcota bacterium | reverse complement strand
CGCTGAACACAGACTCCACGGGATACTTTCTGTACCGGAACCAGCCCATGGGCTTCGAGTACGACGTGCTCACCGCCTTTGCCGAGACCCTGGGGGTGGTGCTAGAAGTCACCGTTATCCACGGTAGACAAGACCGGTTGATCGCCGTCATGCGCGGAGACGTAGAGATTGCTGCAGGTCGTCTCGCCGCTGACCCAGCGCTGTCGAATGGCCTGTCATTCAGCGAGCCCCTGTACGCAGCACAGCCGGTCATTGTGCAAGCGGACCCCTCACTCCCACTGCACGTAGACAGCGCTCTCACCGGCGACGGCGAGTCACTTGCGGTGCATGCCGACCCGTTAAACCAACCGGCCGACCTCGTGGGCGAGACCGTGTGGCTGCAAAACGACAGCCAGTGGGTCAGCGCCGTCAACGAAGTCGAGAGCAAACATGGAGATATCGAGATTTGCGGAGTGGCGTCCAACGTCTCCACCGAGACACTACTGCGATGGGTAGCTACCGGCCGGATTGAGCGCACTATCGCATCGCGGCACATCGCCGAGCTGGGTGAGCAGGTCTACGACAACCTCATTGTCGGTGTCCCTATTGGACAAAAAGCAGACATCGCGTTTGCCGTTCGAACCCCTGCCACCCATCTGAGTACCGCTCTAGACGCGTGGCTTGTTGCCAACTCAGACCTCATTGAGCGTCTTCGTCGCCGCTACTTCGACGACCGCGACGCCAGCCAAACGAACACAGATGACAGCCCCTTCGACGGCCCCATCACCCGAGTGTCCGACTACGACGATCTGTTCCGCGCCTTCGCGCCGCAGATGGGCTGGGACTGGCGGCTACTCGCAGCCCAAGCCTTTCAAGAGTCCACATTCAACCCACGCGCTCGCTCGTGGTCGGGCGCCCAAGGTCTACTGCAGTTGATGCCCGCCACCGCCCGCGAAGTGGGCGTTCGCGACGCCATGGACCCGTCCGACAACACCCAGGGTGCTGTGGCCTATTTGGTGTGGTTGGAAGACCAGCTGATCGCCGAAATCACCGACCCAGATGAACGGGTGAAGTTCGTTCTAGCGTCGTACAATGCCGGCTTGGGTCACGTTCAGGACGCCCAGCGATTGGCCGTCGCACACGGAGACAACCCGCTCGTCTGGGACGATGTTCAGGTATGGATGCGACGCCTCGAAGACCCAGAGTGGTACGAACACAGCAGCGTCGAGCACGGCTACTGCCGCGGAAGCGAGCCTGTTGACTACGTCTTCCGCATCCTTACTCGCTACGTTCACTACCAGCAGTTCGTCAGCGCGTAGCGGTCCGCGTCACTCGACGCCGTGAATTACGCCATCCACCAAGTCCACATCCAACGCGGCGGGTCTGCGCGGCAACCCCGGCATGCGGCTGACCTCTCCCAACAGTGCCACGAGGAACCCAGCGCCGGTATTTGCTAGGACGTCTTTGACGGTGACGGTGAAGCCGGTCGGACGGCCACGCAGCTTGGCGGTGTCGGACAAGCTCGAAGGGGTCTTGGCCATGCAAATTGGCAGGTCGGACCAGCCTCGTTTGGCAAAGCGACGCAGGGACCGAGTCGCGGTCTGGGTGAACACCACATCATCGGCACCGTACACGGTCTTGGCCACAGCGCGAATCTTGTCCGCCGCCTTGGCGTTGTCGGCGTACATTGGAATGAACGGGCCGGGGTCCTCCTGGACCGCCAGCATAATGGCTTCGGCGACAGCGGTGGCCCCTGTCTTGCCGTCGGCAAAGTGGGTAGCGGCAGCGCAGCGAACGCCACGTCCGGCGCAAAAAGCGACGATGACCGCGACTTCTTCCGGGGTGTCTTCAAGACGGCCGTTGATAGCGACCACCGCAGGTTTTCCAAACGCGGCAATGGTGTCCAGGTGGGCGGCGAGGTTCTCTAGACCACGGGTTACAGCATCGATATCTGGCGTTGTGAGATGATTGAGGTCTGTTCCGCCGTGGTACTTAAGCGCTCGAACGGTGGCGACCACAACGACCGCACTCGGGTCAAGTCCCGAGCTTCGGCACTTAATATCGAAGAACTTCTCTGCGCCAAGATCTGCGCCAAAGCCCGCTTCGGTAATCACCCAGTCGGCATGGCTCAATGCGGCACGAGTGCTGATGACCGAGCTACACCCATGGGCAATATTCGCGAACGGTCCGCCGTGTACGAAGGCCGGTGTTCCCTCTGCGGTCTGTACGATGTTTGGCATCAATGCGTCTCGTAGTAGAGCGAGCATGGCTCCGGTCGCCCCAAGGTCCGCAATCGTGACCGGTGTGCGTTCTGTCGACATGCCCACAACGGTTCGGTCCAAGCGTACGCGAAGGTCCGCTCCGTCACTGGCCAAGCACAACATAGCCATGACCTCGGAGGCGGCGGTAATGTCGAAGGCGGTCTCGCGCGGAACGCCGTCTCCCTGAAGCCCGACGGTACAGTGACGGAGCGAGCGGTCGTTCACGTCCAACACCCGTGGCCAGCTGACCTTGCGCGGGTCGAGGTTGGTGGTGCCGAAGTGCAGAGCGTTGTCAATCATGGCAGACACCAGGTTGTGAGCCGCAGTGACCGCATGCAAGTCGCCGGTAAAGTGCAGATTGATGTCTGCGGTGGGCACCAGAATGGCACGTCCACCCCCCGTTCCGCCGCCCTTGATGCCAAAGCAAGGACCCAGCGACGGCTCGCGTAATGCCACAATGACGCGCTCGCCCAGATGCTTGAGCGAATCAGCAATACCGATACTGGTGGTGGTCTTACCCTCTCCCGCCGGCGTGGGATTGATGGCGGTTACGAGGACCAACTTCCCCGCATGGGACCCGCGCACATCGGACGGGAGCTTCGCTTTGTCGCGACCGTACGGAATCACGTCGTCAGGGGTAAGGTCGAGCAGGCTAAGAACGTCGGTGAGCATGGGGCCTCCAATGTCCCGGCGCCTATCTCACGCAAGCCCGTGAGCCCGCGATACACGATGCCCAAGTTGGAGAATACGATGGCTTTTGACGTCGAGAAGCGCGAAGCGGCGCACCTGTTGCGTGCGCTGGAAGATGGCGGCATGGATACCGCCGACATTCGTGGCCTGTACGAGGACGCTGATCCTGCCTTGGTCGCCTTGCTCATCGCTTGGCTACGCAACCGCTACCATGCCGGTCATTCGGCCTCCGATGGCGTGCTGGGCCGTATCGTCGCGTTGTTCGGCGCCAGCTCAAAGGTCCAGCGTATGGCTCGCGAAGGCCAGTCAGACATGATTGTGACCTGGTTCGAAGAAAATCACAGCTACAGCGAGTTCGACCGAGACGACTTCGTTGACCTCATCGTCGAAAAGCTAGAAAGCTAGAAAGCTACGAATGTCGCGCATCCTCCAACTGATCGCCTTGATAATGGCGGGTGAAGCGGTCTTCGTGCTTCCTTTCGTGCTGCCACGTGTGTTCCGACCCGTGCTGCTAGACGCCCTGGCCATCGACAACACCCAGCTTGGCTACGCGTTCAGCGTGTACGGCATTGTCGCACTGATCAGCTACGGATTTGGCGGTCCCCTTGCCGACCGATTCGCCGTGCGCCGAATGATGGCCGTTGCTTTGTGGACCACCGCGCTTGGGGGACTCTGGCTCGCAACACTCCCGTCGTACACCGCACTGGTCACCCTGTACGGACTGTGGGGAGCGAGCACCATTCTACTGTTCTGGGCCGGCCTGCAGCGAGCCACTCGTGAATGGGGAGGCGACGATACCCAAGGACGCGCGTTCGGTCTGCTAGACGGCGGGCGGGGCCTCTTCGCCGCGGTCACTTCTACCCTGGCGACCCTTCTCTTTGCAGCGATACCTGTGGCTGCTGGCTCCGAGTTCCTCCCTCTTCAGGCCGTCATCCTCATCTACAGCCTGCTGACTGCGCTAGCCGGCGTACTGGTTTGGACTGTGCTTCCCGACCCCAAAGAGCGCGTGCCGGGCATTCAGTGGGGGCACATCTCCGGCACGGTGCGCAACCCCGCAGTGTGGCTTCAAGCCATGATTGTGGTGTGCGCCTACATCACCTACAAAGGCACCGATGACCTGTCGCTCTTGGCCAAAGACGTGCTCGGATATAGTGATGTGGAGGCGGCGGTCGTTGGCACCTTGGCCTTCTGGATTCGGCCCGTTGCCGCTGTAGGTGCCGGACTCATCGCTGACCGGTTGGGTGGATGGAAGACCATCGCTTGCTGCTTTGGCCTACTCATTGCGGCAAACCTGGCCATTGTGAACGGCACCACCGGCATAGCGCTGTTGTTTCCAGGCATCATCGCCAGCTGCATTGGCGTGTATGGACTGCGCGGCGTATATTTTGCCCTGTTTGGAGAAGCAAAAGTACCGGTTGCTGCCACTGGAACAGCGGTCGGACTGGTCAGTCTAGTTGGCTACACACCAGACATCTTCTTTGGACCGGCCATGGGGAGCATCCTCGACGCCAACCCCGGTCCGGTCGGACATGCCCACCTGTTCACCATGCTGGCAGTCGTCGCTAGCGTTGGATTGCTCGCAGCACTGGGCTTCGGATCGCTCGCGACGTGGCGCCGCAGCCCGGTGACATCTGCGAGCGAGTAGCCGACATCACTGACCGGTAAACGCAGTTAGGAGCAGCCGTACTGCTAGGTAGTCAATCACAAGATAGCCAGGTATTGTCGCCGCAAGCAAGCTCGCACGAATCCCACGACCCATGCGTTGCCCCATCAAAATCGGGTACGCGACGCGCGTTGCCACATAGATCCCACCGGCAACCGTCGCCCCGAACGGCCCATCGAATACCGCATTGAGCCACACTACAGGGGTGAGCGATGGGATTGATGGAAGAAACCGGCGCTAGGGTGCGTTCAGGGCGGCCGCCAACTAACGACGTTGTAACTGGTTACTACTAGGAAGGTGGCGGCCGAACTGGGCACGCCAAAGCGTCGGGTTCGAGATCAAGACCGATGCTCACCCCTGTAGCGCCAAGAATACCGGCATGTGCTCGAGC
>JBLHSN010000412.1:0-4986 GCA_047626195.1 Myxococcota bacterium | reverse complement strand
CTCCGCTGGGGCTCTGCCTCCACCCGTCGCACGCGAGGTGATGTTCGAGCTGATATCTGCACTGATGGCCGCACACGACGCCGGCATCGTTCATCGCGACCTCAAGCCGGCCAACATCTTCGTTCAGACGGACTCGGCAGGAACCAACCGGTGCAAGCTCATCGACTTTGGTATCGCCAAGCCGATAAAGCTCGACACCACCGGGAACGTTCGGGAACAGCTGACCCAGACGCTGGCCTTCGTTGGAACGTACGCCTACGCCAGCCCCGAGCAGGTGGGACGCGGCGTGATCGACGAGCGAACGGACCTGTACAGCGCAGGGGTCGTGCTGTGGGAGATGCTCGCTGGAGTGTCGCCGTACTCAGACATTCGCGGGGCCTTTGAGATTCAGTCGGCAGTCATCAACATGCCGCTGCCAAGCCTTCCCGATGACATTCCTGAAGACCTCGCCCGACTGGTCGCCGAGCTCACCCGCAAAGACCCTGATGAGCGACCGCAGAGCGCAGGTGAAGTGCTGTCCGCCCTTCGCGCAGTCAGCGCCCAAGGCGTTCCGCAACCCGCCCGGGGACGAAAGGGTGTGGCGACTACCGTCATCTTGACCGGGCCAGCTCCGGCTGTGACACCGCCAGTGCAGTCGGTACCCGCCCAGACCGTCGCACAGCCGGTCCAGTCAACACCGGCCGTGGTGGAACGCTTTCGCCCAGCTTCTGCAAGAAGACGAGCCAAGGCCCGATGGCAAGACGAAAAAACACCGATGTGGAGGCTCTTTTTGGTGGTCGGCGTATTCGCGTACCCGAAACTCGCACTCCGCCGCGGACGGGAAGTGGGCGGCAGCCTCGGCCAACAAAAGCAAGGGCTTGTGTTGTGTACAGCCGACCGCCGGCACATCGTCAGTCCCATGCGCCGGTTTGCACGCAACAGCATCGACTTCATGCTCTTTGGCATTCCACTCATGATGGTTGTGTGTGTGCTGGGAATAATCTCCTTTTTTCCCGCGGTCATCGGTGCCATTTGGCTCGCAACCCTCCTCTCCATCGACGCCATGATGGTCATGTCGGACTCCGAAGGCCGCCGCCTCGTCGACCGCATCGCAGGTACCCGCGTCTGTGAGCGCCCATGAGTGATTCATCCCGCGTCGTCCTTCAGTGGTCCCCCGCACACGGACGGCCTCGAACCTGCCGATTCACCGACGAGTGTACGATTGGTCGATCCCCCGAAAACCGCATCATCGTTCCCGACGCCGAGGTCTCACGCCAGCACGCCACCCTCACGCTGAAAGACGGGCGCCTGCTTCTGAAGAACTTGAGTCGCGCTGGCACCGTGCAGGTACGCAACGAGACCCTCGCTCCTACGCAAGTCACGCGGGTTCACGCCGGAGACGTGGTCACCGTTGGCTCGGTCCGCATGACCATCACCGATCTGCACGCCACGTCGACTCCTACCGTCATCCGTTGCGTCAACCCAACCTGCAACCGCACCCTCACCACCGGCGTCACTGACTGCCCGTGGTGCGGCACATCCACCGCCTTTGCCGACACCCACGCAGGTCTGTGATGCCCATGAACATTGTGGTCTGGGTGGCAAGTCCAGGTCGAGATGCGAGCCCCCAACGTGCGTCGCTGCCGGCAACGATTGGGCGGTCGCCAGACTGCGAGGTCCTGGTCGACGATAGTCAGGTCTCTGGCGAGCACGCCCGACTCGATGAGAGCGACGGCGTCATCACCGTCACCGACCTGGACAGCGCCAACGGCACACGGCTGGCCGGAAGACCGGTTCACAGTGAACGCTGGGACCTTCAGGGGTCCATCACTGTGGGCGGTACAGTGGTGACGCTGCTGCACACAGGACCCACCACCACCCGCATTGTGACCTGCCACAGCGCCGACTCCCGCCCAAAGCGCCAGGTCCTACGGCTGCCCTGTACGCTCGACGGTCCAGACGGAAACGTCATTGTTGTGGACGCCATTGGCGACGACCTGCGCGCAGCGACGGTGACAGACCCGGCCAAGCCGCTGCAGTGGAAGTACAGCGGCGCTCACGGTCAGCTGCGAATCGCAGGGCTGCAGCTCGAGAGCCACTCGAGTCAAGAGGCCTCTCTTGCCCCGACCGAGCTGCAGTTCGATGCCTCCGGCCAGCCCGTGCCCTCTCAACACGCAGAGCCCGTCGACAGCGCGTTCCCGCCGGAGTCCTTCACCGACGCCGACACGCTCAGCCTAGCAACGCTGCAGGCCCTGGGAGTGCCGGTCGTCGAGTCCGAGTTCTTGGCGCTCGGGGGTGGGCTCGGAAGCTTCTGCTGGGTGGACGCTCTGCGTGTTCGCGGTGTCTCAGCGAACCGCATCGCTGTAGTCGGGTTCGAGAGCGTGCCGTACGCTCGGTACAAACGCCTGTGTCAGAACTCCCAGATCCCAGATCACGAACGCCTGCGCTCCAACTCGGAGTCGTGTCCCGACAACGTGTGGGGCTTCCCCGGGTACGCACTGCGCGAGTCGTGGAAGGGGTTCACACGGGGCCGGTGGATTTCGAGCGCAGCAACAGCCTGGCAGGTCGTCGCGGAACCCGACTACAGCCCGACCTACACTCCGCGTGCAGGAGACGTGTTCGACTCGGTAGACGTCGAAGCCAAGCGCATTGGCTGGGACCGCATGATGTCTCGCGGACGCATTCGAACCCTCCGACGACTCGACGACGGTCGCTACGCGGTAGCCGTCAGCTCACGGGCAGACGCCACCCACGCCAACGCCATCTACGTTGGGAAGAACGTACACATCGCCCTGGGCTACCCCGGCCTCCAGTTCCTCCCAGACCTGCGCAAGTACCGCGAAGACACCCTCGACTTTCAGCACGTCGTCAACGCCTACGAAGACCACGACCACGTCTACGACAGCCTCAATGAGTCCGGCGGCACGGTCATCTTACGTGGCCGAGGCATCGTTGCCTCACGCGTGCTCCAGCGAATCTATGAAGCGCGTCAAAAAGGCGCAGATATCCGGGTCATTCACCTGATGCGCACGCCGAATACCCAAGGAAATCGCGCCGGTGAGGCCAAGCGACACGTGGAGAACCACTGGGAATTTCAGCCGTTCAACTGGCCCGAGGCCTGCTGGGGTGGTGACCTCGAACGGCAGCTCGTGCATGCCAGTGATGACGCTAGGCAGCAGCTCATCCGCTCGTGGGGCGGAACCACAACGGCGGACCGAAACGACTGGCGAGACATCGTCAATCAGGGCCTGAAGCGTGGGTGGTACCGCATTGTCTTCGGTACCGTTCAGGACATTCAGCAGGACTCTGGACGATTGACAGTCCAGGTCGTCTCGCCCGAGGAAGAAGCAGCGTCGTTGACGGCGACGTACATCATTGATGCAACCGGACTTGTGGCCTCCCCGCAGTCCAATCCCTTCTGGGCGGACCTCATTGAGCGCTACGGCCTGGCGTTGAATGCGGCCGGACGCGTGGCGGTGACTCCCCAGTTTCGCGTAGAGGGCTTGGGACGACGCGGAAATGGGGTCTATGCCGCAGGCGTTGCAACCCTCGGCGGCCCGTACGCCCCCGTCGATAGCTTTCTCGGCCTGCAATACGCCGCACAAGCGTCTCTCCAGCGCACCGCAGGCGTGCCCAACTTCGGCCCCGGACGCTCGATTGCCGGGTGGCTACGCTGGGTCAAAGGGGTGGCACCATGACGCCAGTGCTGATGGGACGCTGGCAGACCCGGCTGTTTGTGATGACCGTCTTCGGCATTCCGCTGACGATTCCGTTCGCTGTACTCGGGCTAATCACCACTGGCGTTGGTGTCCTTGGACCCTTTGTGGCGCTGTCGATTGTCACAGGCATCGGGCTGATTCTGGATGTGGGCTACGACACCATGCAGCAGAAGCGATGGGACCATGACTGGCCTACTTGGCTACAGGTCGTCGCTGGAGTTGTTGAGGGCCTACTCTCTGGAGCAGTGGCGTGCTGTCCGTTGGTTTGTTTGAACGGCGTAGCAGTCGTCCTCTTTCCACTGCACTACGGAATCATCTGGCTTGCCGGCTTCCTGTTCGTGCAAGGCCCCATCTACGTGGTCTTCCCAAGGTGGCGCTATCGCGGCGGTCAGATTGTCTGAACGACGGCGGCCCCCCAAGGGTGTCACTGTCCTCGGCAGGGTAGAAGCGACGCATACTCCCACGCGGGCCCGACATGACCGACGCCGAGCTCATCGCTGCACTTGAACAAAGCCCCCATGCACACCTGTTGCCCATGGATGTGTTGGACCTTCCGCAGAGTGGCTTCACCATTCGAGACCTCAATGCCTTCGATGATGCCTCTCGCCGGCAGAACAAGAGCCTGACGCTCCATCATGCGCTCTGGGCCCGCAACACCAAACGGCAGGTCAAGAGTGCTGTGCGAAGGTTTGCCGAGGAGATGCTGGACACCTCTCACACGCCGCTTCCACAGCACCCCGACGAACAGGCCTTTCTCGCCACGGCCCCCGTCAGCAGCATTCAGGTGTGGGCTGTCGACAAGGGCTTGGTGTGGGCCTTAGCCGCGCCATTGACCGCGCTGGAAATCACCGGAGCCAACGCAGGCGAGCGACGAATTCTGCAGCACTATTCGCACTCGGGATGGACGCTGCAGACCTTCCTGCGAACCATCGACTACCCCAGTGCGATCAACACGGGACTGCGCCAGCTCGTGGCGGACCTGCTGCGCAGATGCGCTGTCGCACAGAACGTTTGGGTCACGCAGTACGCAGACAGACGCGCTGTCATCGAAGCGGCGCTCACCAATGACAACGTAGGAGCGTGGCTGCGCAAAGCGCTGGACGTCTTGGACCATCAGGTGGAGTCCGGTGAGGTCGGTATGGTCCTCTCGGCACCGGTGATCTGGAACCCGGACGCACCGAGTGCGACGGCCTTGGACTGGACCTTCTCTCTGACCACGTCTTGGGACGGCGAGCTCCCGACTGCAGATCGGCAGCACCAAGCACACGCCTATGACCGAGTAGTCGCA
>JBLHSN010000411.1:0-4986 GCA_047626195.1 Myxococcota bacterium | reverse complement strand
CGGGCCACGCAAGAAGCGGTGGACATCCACCTCGGCCGGTTAACGTCGGCAGACGGTCTTGTCTGGGATGTCGAGACGCCCAATCCCGTCCTGACCTGGAACCAGACGACCGGAGAAGACTGGCGGGCAATCGACGTTCTGCGAACCGACATCGGTGACGTTCTGTACTACAGCCGCCGCGACCTAACCCAGACACCGGTCAAGCGACGCATTGGCGTTGCGTGGACCACGCCGACAAACGACTGGTCCGCGGCGACCTTCTTCGCGAACCTGTGTCCCGCACCCCTAATCGACGACCCAGAGGGAACCGAGACACCCGAAGGCACTGACGACACCTCGGACTCCCTCCCCATTGACCCGTGCGAGGAAGACCCAGAAAGCGAAGAGTGTGTACAAGAGAAAAACTGCGGTTGTCAGTCGAGCCCGTCGCCAGTCAGCGGCTTTGCCCTCGGTGTGGTGTTGTTCGGACTGCTGCGCACGCGTCGTCGCCGCGGATGATAGAGCGAGGCCCCGCCGTTGGAGCCTCCCATGTCTGATACCGCCTGGAAACACCTCACTACGCACATCACAGAGCTGCAAACCCTCGCTAGCGTGCACGGCCTGCTTCAGTGGGACCAGCAAGTGAACATGCCTCCTGCTGCCGCAGGTCTCCGAGCCAACCAGAACGCGTTGATGGCTGGCCTCGTCCACAAACGGCGCACAGATCCGGCCTACGGTGACGCACTCAACGCACTGCTTGGGTCGACCGACCCAGTTCGCAAGGCCTCCGTTACCCACCTAAAGCGTGACTACGACCGCAATACTAAGCTATCCACAGACCTTGTCGCCCGTCTCGGACGAGCCCAAGCGAACGGGTTTCAATCCTGGATGGCTGCACGCGAGGCAGACGACTTCGCCATGTTCGTGCCAGAGCTGACCGAGCTGGTTGCGTTGAGCCAAGAGAAAGCAGCCGCTATTGATTCCGAGCGCCCAGCCTATGACGTCCTTCTCGACGAGTTTGACTACGGTACGTCGACAGCCACCTTAGTTCCAATGTTTACGCGCCTTCGGGATGGGCTCACCGAGCTGGTCCAAGCCACACGTGATGCGCCAGCAGTGCCTCCAATCGACCTGCATGTGCCCGTGGGGATACAGAAGCGCCTACATGAGACGGTCATTGCCGCCCTAGGCTACGACTTGTCCGCTGGCCGGTTGGACACGGCACAGCACCCCTTCAGCATTGGACTCGGTCGCGGGGACGTCCGCATCACCACCCATATCTACGAGAACGACTTGTTAAACGGGCTCGGAGGTACGGTGCACGAAGCCGGACACGCCATGTACGAACAGGGCCTACCCCACGACACCCTGACCGGTACCGGCCTGAACGTTGCCGCGAGCTACGGTCTGCACGAGTCGCAGTCACGCTTCTGGGAGAACACCATCGGCGGCTCTTTGCCGTTCTTCCAATGGTTCAGCAAGCACCTAGCCGCCGAAGACATCGCCGTGACCGCGGATGCTCTGTACCGCGCGTCCAACCGCATCGAGCCCGGCCTCATTCGCATCTCGGCCGACGAAGTGACGTACAACCTCCATATTCTACTCCGCTTCGAGCTAGAGATGGCCCTGTTCGACGGAAGCCTCGCTGTGAAAGACATCCCCGATGCCTGGAACGCCGGCATGCAGAAACAGCTGGGTCAAACACCGAGTTCAGACGTTGTCGGCGCCCTGCAAGACGTACATTGGTCGGGCGGCGCATTTGGCTACTTCCCAAGCTACACCCTCGGAAATCTTTACGCTGCCAGCCTCGCCGTGGCCATGGAAGAGGCCGTTCCCGACATGTGGGAACAAGTAGCCAAGGGTGAGTTTTCGCACATCTTGGCGTGGCTTCGAAGCCACGTTCATGAACAAGGCAGCCAAATGTCAGCACCGGACATCGTTCGCCAAGCGGTTGGAGACCGCGACCCTGTTGAGGATCTGTTGAGTCACCTATGGAGTCGCCACGGAGGCTTGTATGGGGTGACTCGAATGGCATAGAGTGCCTCCGCAACTCGGAGTACTCATGCGAATTCTTACCGCCCTCATCGCCCTGTCCCTCGCCCCAATGGCAATGGCCCAAGACGCCCCCTGCCAGGACCCCGCCACCTTCTCGGCACGCGGCTGTGCAACGCAGGTTCAAGAGTCCTTGGCAACAGCTGCCTCGTCGCGCGACACCATCGCCATGATGATGGAGTGCACCGACACCAAGAAGAAGAAGGTTCTGATGGCCTGTGCCGCGGACTACAACCGCGCACTGCGTCAAATGGGCCGTGCGTCCCGCATTCTCGGCGCAGCATACCAAGCCTCGCAGAACTAGAACAACGAGCCCGTGTCCGCTGGATACGGGCTCTTTGTTAGACCACGACAAAAGCCCGCACTCGGAAATCCGAGACGGGCTCTTCTCATGGGTCTATCCGCCAAACGACATCTAACTAAACGACAAACGCTTAGTCAGGAGCCAGGCAGACTTACCAGGAGCTTTTGTGAATACCGGGAAGGTGTCCCTTCAAGGCCAGCTCGCGGAATGCGATGCGGGACAGCATGAACTCACGGTAGATGGCGCGCGGACGACCGGTCACCACACACCGCGTGCCCAAACGGACCGGGCTGCTGTTGCGAGGCAACTTCGCGAGCTTGGCACGAGCGCCTTGACGCTCTTCTGCCGAAAGGCTCATGTTGTTGCTAGTTTGCTTCAGAAGCTCACGCTTTGCTGCGTACTTGCGTACCAGCTTTTCACGCTTCTTCTGACGATTGATCATGCTTTTCTTGGCCATGGAAACCTACCAAATCTGTAAAGTCCCGCCCCATTAACGAAGGAGGACAGGGTGTCAAGGTTGCGAAGGCCCGGCACGCCCGCCAAACAGCCGCATAAAGACGAACACCAATACCGCAAACACCGGTATGGCAAGAGATAACGTAAAGATAAGCGGGACCTCGGAGACAAGGTCCGGAGCGACATCATCCGCGACTTCGATCGTGGTGCCCTCGTCATTCATGACGCGTCCACCCGTTCTGCGATCGCATCTTCCAACCATAGGCCTTCGTTGGCTTCACTCGCCCACGGGACGTCCTCCTGGGCCAGACGACGCAGCAACCGAATCGCAGCCACTTGTGCCGGCATGATCTCCGCCCAAATCGCTGTCTCCAAGAACCGGTAGTCATCCGACGTACCCGGCAGACGTTTTCCGTCGATGGCTTCGCGGCACCGCGGGCACGCCAAAATAGCGGAATCGATGCCCAACTCGTCGCCGATAGGTGGGACGAGCTGCGGCCTACATCCCACGCTTTCACCGCACAGCTCGCACCCCGACCGCGCGCGACGCGACAGGTCCTTACCCAGACCATTGAGCGCCTGCTGTGCCGCCTGATGCGCTTGTCTACCTTTCGCCATCTACCACCTCGGTCTGGTCGGGGTACCCTGGCTGGCGTAACGCGCTGTTCCCGATCTCTGGAGACTCGTTGGCTACCCCATTCCTACATGCCTTCGCCTTTGGCCTTGTCACGCGACTCGTGGAGCGAGAAGAACTCCTCATCCAAGAGGATAAGCTCAATGACGTCGCCGCTTTTCTCGCGATTAATCTGTCCAAAGCTCGCAAGGGCCGCTCGCTCATTTCAACGGTCAGCCACTACCTCATCGAGTGTGAACACGTCGAAGACCTCTTCGCAGACAACGATACTATCGGGACACACATCGTAGACATGGGAGCTGCGGGTGGGTGACGCCCGCCTGGCGATTCGCTGGGTCGCCGGGCTCCCCTTCGAGCAATGGGCCGTCCGTTTGTCTACCGGAAACGCAGACCTGCGCGGCACCCTCGCCGAGGTTGTCGTGGTCACCGGTGGACATGCCCTCACCCTGGGTCCTGGCCCCGCACATGTGGAGCTCATGTTCCTCGGAGGAGTGCGTCCGCGCCTTGTCGCTGTCGCCGTCACCGGGCCTTTGTCTACCGGCAAACAAGCGGCTACCTCGCTGCGCTTAGTGGATGGTGAAGTGCTCATTGATGACGTCGCCCTGCCCCGTCTCGATGCCCCGCTGGGGTCAGCCGACCTCGTCACAGCACTCCTAGACAATCTATCGGACGTGGAACTCATCGCCCGCGGGCGACCCGTACGAGATGCTCGCATTCGACTACCGGAAGGGATTGAAGTGAGGCTGTCCGACCGCGATGAAGTGACGGTTCAGGCAACAACACGCGGTCCACCAGACGACCTCGTCCTCGCCGCGCCTCTGCGCCTACAGTTCGGCGACTACGGTGTGCGCGTTGACCACCGAAGCGCACGATGGCTCGCCGCTATCGCCCGGGTCCGTGTCCATGGCGCACACCTGCATCCAGATGGGAGAGTGGTGCTCGAAGGCGGTGCTAGTCGCGGACTCAATCGCGTAGTCCGTACCGGCCTGCGTACCGCGTCTGTACACCTGTCCGGGCTGGTCCAGAAGAGTCCGCGGTTCAGGCGGGTCCGCGACTTCCTTCGCCGCTAGCTGTTGCGAACGACCCGGAGCAGCACGAGGGCCCGAACCGCTGCCAGTGCCAGCAACACACCTCCGAATAGGTACTGACCGCTGGCCAAGAAGCTCCCGCCGGCGACCGCGAAGAGTATCGAGGTCACGACACCGGTGAACATCGACATCCGCCGGTTCACGACCGCTTCCGGGTACGTGTGACGATTCCAGCATCTTCGTCTTCATCTGGAATGTCGATGACTGTTGGCTCGTCGTCTAGGTCATCTTCCCACGTTTGCCAGTCACTCGACGGCAACCGGACGCTCGCCTTCATGGCCTTGTGGACCACCCGACCAAGGTCGCGCAGCAAGCCGTCCACAGCGCGCGAAGCGTCTCCGCCTCGACCCATCTGCCGCTCCAATGCCGTAGCGTTGTCGATCGATTCGACCAACCGGCGAACTTCAGGGAGGAGGGACACATCAACCGACATCGGGCCACCGGGCAAGAACGCGTTGCAGACTGACAATCGC